>NZ_JAMYUW010000011.1:0-205764 GCF_040323315.1 Mesorhizobium sp. M0047
CCCACGCGCGTGGCGGTGGGGGGCGCCCCTCCCTTTTTTTTTTGGGTTGTTTTTTTTATAAACTGTCGACCCCCACCCCGTCTAGCTGCGCTCGACACCTCTCCCCCGATCGACGGGGGAGAGGAAGGGCGTGAGCTTATGCACGCTGGCGTCTTTCCTCTCCCTCCGGAGGGGGGAGAGGTGGCGCCGCGAAGCGGCGACGGAGCGGGGGAAGCCGTTCATGAAACGCGCAGTCGCCGAAAAAAAGGCACAACCCAGCGAGCACGCTATCTCCGGCAAGCAGGCAACCAGGCGGAAGCATTGCTTTGATGACCGGTCGACCCCCACTGCGTGTAGCGGCGCTCGACACCTCTCCCCCGATCGACGGGGGAGAGGAAAGGCGCGAGCTTATACAGGCTGGCTCCCTTCCTCTCCCTCCGGAGGGGGGAGAGGTGGCGCCGCGAAGCGGCGACGGAGTGGGGGAAGCCCGCCCCGCAACCCGCAGCCGCCGCAAAACGGGCACCACCCAGCGAGCCAGAAAACTCAGGCAAGGTGACAACCACGCCGAAGCGCTGCTTTGGCTTGAGTTAAAAGCCCGCAAGCTTGGCGGTTACAAGTTCACGCGACAGCACTCCATCGAACCATACTACGCGGACTTCTGTTGCCGCGAAAAATGGCTCGTCGTCGAGATTGACGGCTCACAACACGCCGGCAGTTCATATGACCGCCGCCGCGACGATTTCATGCGCGCCCAAGGCTATTCGATCCTTCGTCTTTGGAGCCATGACGTCCTGAAGCACCGTACTTCCATCTGTGAAACCATCCTTGCCGCGCTTGCTGGCAGGCTGACCGAAAACATCGCTGTCTCCGACCTCCGCTTTGTTTTCACGCCGCTCTCACTCGATTCAACCCCTTCAAAAACGGACCTATCTAGATGAAATCTCACGTAAAAGCGGTTGTGATCGGCGGCGGCGTCGTCGGCTGCTCGGTTCTCTACCATCTGGCCAAGGCCGGCTGGACCGATATCATGCTGATCGAGCGCTCGGAGCTTACCTCCGGCTCGTCCTGGCACGCGGCCGGCGGTTTCCATACGCTGAACGGCGATCCCAATGTCGCCAAGCTGCAGGCCTATACGGTGCAGCTCTACAAGGAGATCGAGGAAATATCCGGCCAGTCCTGCTCGCTGCATCTGACCGGCGGCGTGATGCTGGCCGATACGCCCGAACGCATGGACTTCCTGCGCCTTGCCCACGCCAAGGGCCGCTATCTCGGCATGGACACCGAACTGATCACCCCGTCCGAAGCCAAGGCGATGTTCCCGCTGATGGACGAGACCAATTTCGTCGGAGCCATGTGGGATCCGGTCGAAGGCCATCTCGATCCGTCCGGCACGACGATCGCCTATTCCAAGGCGGCCAAGAAGCTCGGCGCCGAGATCGTGCTGCGCAACCGCGTCGTCGAACTGACGCAGGAGGTCGACGGCACCTGGAACGTCGTCACCGAACAGGGCACGGTGAAAGCCGAGCATGTCGTCAACTGCGGCGGTTTGTGGGCGCGCGAGATCGGCCGCATGGTCGGCGTCGAACTGCCGGTGCTGGCCATGGAGCACATGTATCTCTTGACCGAGCCGATGCCGGAGGTCGAGGAATTCAACAAGTCGACCGGCCGCGAGATGATCGGCGTGCTCGATTTCAAGGGCGAGATCTACACGCGCCAGGAACGCAACGGCATCCTGCTCGGCACGTATGAGAAGGCCTGCAAGCCGTGGTCGCCGGTCAACACGCCGTGGGATTTCGGCCACGAATTGCTGCCGCCCGACCTCGACCGCATCGCGCCGTCGCTGGAAATCGGCTTCAAGCATTTCCCCGGCATCGAGAAGGCCGGCATCAAGCAGATCATCAACGGCCCCTTCACCTTCGCGCTCGACGGCAACCCGCTGGTCGGCCCAGTGCAGGGCCTGACCAATTTCTGGTGTGCCTGCGCCGTCATGGCCGGTTTCAGCCAGGGGGGCGGCGTCGGCTTGGCGCTGTCGAACTGGATGGTTCATGGCGATCCCGGCTTCGACGTATGGGGCATGGATGTCACGCGCTTCGGCGAATGGGCCGGCTTGCGCTACACCAACGCCAAGGTGCGCGAAAACTATTCGCGCCGCTTCTCCATCCGCTTCCCCAATGAGGAACTGCCGGCCGCACGCCCGGCGCAGACAACGCCGCTCTACGACACCATGCTGGCCAACAACGCCGTCATGGGTGACTCCTGGGGTCTCGAGACACCGCTCTGGTTCGCACCGAAAGGCGAGGAGCCCAGGGATATCGTCTCCTTCCATCGCTCCAACGATTTTGGGCCGATCGGCGAGGAAGTGCGCGCCACGCGTGAGCGTGTCGGCGTCACCGAGATCGCCAACTTCGCCAAATACGAAGTGTCGGGACCGGCGGCGGAGGACTTCCTCAACCGGCTGATGACCAACCGCATGCCGAAGACCGGCCGCATCGTGCTGTCGCCGATGCTCAACGAATTCGGCAAGCTGATCGGCGACTTCACCATCGCCAAGGCGGCTGAAGACCGCTTCATGATCTGGGGCTCGTCGGCGGCGCAGAAATACCACATGCGTTGGTTCGAGAAGCATTTGCCGAAGGACAGGTCGGTGCGTATCCACCGCTTCGACCAGACGCTGGTCGGCCTGTCGATCGCCGGACCGAAATCGCGGGATTTGCTACAGAAGCTGGTCGATGTCGACATCTCGACCAAATCCTTCCGCTTCATGGATTTCCGCGAGATGGCGGTCGGCGGCGCGCCGTGCCTGGTCAACCGCATCACCTACACCGGCGATCTCGGCTATGAGATCTGGATGGCGCCGGCCTACCAACGCCTCGTCTATCATCAGATCAAGGATGCCGGCGAGGAATTCGGCCTCGTCGATTTCGGCATGCGGGCTCTGCTGTCGATGCGTCTTGAGAAGAACTTCCCGACCTGGTTCCGCGAGCTGCGGCCGATCTACGGTCCGTTCGAAGGCGCGATGGACCGCTTCATCACGCTGGAGAAAAACAATTTCATCGGCCGCGAGGCTGCGGCCAAGGAACAGGCCGAAGGGCCAAAACTGCGCCGCGTCTCCTTCATCGTCGATGCCGCCGATGCCGACGTCATGGGCGACGAGCCGATCTGGGCGAAGGTCAGCAAGGACTACGGCACGGTTGAAAAGCCGCATGGTTATGGCGCGCCGCGCTTCGACACGGGCGGCAAGGAGATACGCGGCTCCAAGGCGGCCGAAGGCGCTTCGGCCGTGCGCGGCATCGTCGACGGCGACTGGCGCGTGGTCGGCTGGGTCACCTCAGGCGGCTATGCTCATTATGTCCAAAAGTCGATGGCGCAGGGCTATGTACCGGCGGCTCTTGCCGAGGACGAAAGTGCCGGACTGTTCGAGATCGAGATCCTCGGGCACCGACGTCCGGCCCGCATCAATGTCGAGGCGCCCTTCGATCCGAGCGGCGAGAAGATGCGGACCTGAGGTTCGATCATGGACAGCACGGGGCCAAAGGGCAGCTTTGGCCGGCATCGCAAGATCATGCCGTTCGAGCCCGGCTCGATCGAGGCTTTGCGCGACGCCTCGCGCCAGAAGGCGGCGGCGCTCAACCAGCATGTGCTGGGCTATGGCGCGCAGGCGGAGGCTGAATGGGCCGCGGCAGGCATTGCAGCTCCCGATCTGCCTGCGATGCGTCAATACCGGCTGGAGCGTATCCGCGCCGAGCTGAAACGCCGCGGCTATGCCGGCGCCCTGCTCTACGACCCCGTCAACATCCGCTACGCCACCGACAGCACCAACATGCAGCCATGGGTGGCGCACAATCCGACGCGGCATTGCTTCGTTGCCACCGACGGACCGGTGGTGCTGTTCGACTATTTCTCCTGCGAACACCTCTCCGACCATTCCGGCATCGTCGACGAGGTTCGCCCCGCTGTGTCGTGGATATACCTCTATAGCGGCGAGCTTACGGAGCAGAAGGTCCGCCGCTGGGCCGCCGGCATCGCCGATCTGGTTCGCGAACATGGCTGCGGCAACAGCCGCATCGCAGTCGACCACATCAATCCTGAAGGCGTCGAGGAACTGGCGCGCCTTGGCGTCTCTATCGGCAATGGTGAAGCGGTGATGGAGAATGCGCGGCTGATCAAGTCGCCGGACGAAATCCTCGCCATGCGCCGCGCCATCGTCGCCTGCGAGGCGGCGATGGGCGAGATGGAGCAGGCTTTGAAGCCCGGTATTTCTGAAAACGAGCTATGGGCCGAACTGCATCGCGGCAACATCGCCCGCGGTGGCGAATGGATCGAGACGCGGCTGCTGACGTCAGGCCCGCGCACCAATCCGTGGTTCCAGGAATGCTCGTCACGCAAGATTGTATCAGGCGATCTCGTCGCCTTCGACACCGACCTGATCGGTCCCTACGGCTTTTGCGCTGATCTATCGCGCACATGGCTGTGCGGCGATGCAAAGCCGTCCGACGAGCAGCGCGAGCTGTTTCGCATCGCCGCCGGCCAGATCGCGCACAACATAGCGCTGATGCAGCCCGGCATGTCATTCCGTGACCTCGTCGAGAGCTCGGCGGTGCCGCCGGGAGACTGCTTCCCGACGCGCTATGGCGTGCTTTATCACGGCGTCGGCCTGGCCGATGAATACCCGACCTTGCCGCATACCAGCGACTGGACTGCCGATACGCCGGACGGCGTGCTGGAACCGGGAATGGTGCTGTGTGTGGAAAGCTATATCGGCAGGCTTGGCGGGCACGAAGGCGTCAAGATCGAGGAGCAGATCCTCGTCACCGAGACCGGCAACGAGCAGCTCTCAACCTACCCGCTTGACGAGCGGCTGCTCGGTTAGGCCGACAAGAGCTTCGCGCAGCGCGGTCACCGTCTTTTCCGGTGTCGTTGCGGCGGTGATGTAAGGCAGGCCCTTGCGCCGTCCCGTCCAACCAACGACCCTTACTTTCCGAGCTGCCGGCTCGAAGCGCTGCGCCAGCACCCAGCTCTCGCAGTCGATGGCCGCGACATCGGCCTTGCCCTCTGCAATTGCGACGATCGAGGAACGGTGCCCGCCGCTTTTGCTGCGCGAGGCAAAGAGGTCAAGGCTCTCGCCCATCGCCTCCAGGTCGCGCGTCAGTCCGATCAGGCCGGACATGGAATCGAGATTGTTGAAGGTGAAGCGCTTGCCCCGGATGCGATCGAGCGGGATCAGCGGGCCGCCGTCAGCTGGCGAGGCAACCGATGGCGCGCCATCCGCCAGCATGACGATGGCGCTGGAGTAGAGCTCGCCCTGCCCGCCTTCATAGCCGTCGTAGCTCGGCTGGCCGATCACCTGCACATGCCTGGACAGGCCAAGCTCCATCGGCCCCCAGCAGGTCTGCGCGAACAGCAGCGCCGGGTGCAGCCACAGTCTGTGAAAATCGAGTTCGTCCGGCGGCAATGTCGCCGGGTCGGACGCGATCAGTGCTCCCTGGGCATCGTGAATCCCGCCCGGCATCGGCGGCAGGTCACCATTGCGGCGCACGATGGTTTCCGGCGCGTCGATGGCCTTTTGCCGGAATGCATCGCGCAATCCCGCCCATTGAGCGTCGATCTGGGCGCGCACTTCAGGCCAATCATACATCGGCAACGCCGCAACCAATTCACTCATGACCGAATCTGACCACTATGTCTGGACTGAAGGGAACCGATCCCAGCCAGTCAATCAGGCAGCACCTGCCTGCCGCAAAACTCATTCCTTGGGCGGCTCGGCGGGAACCGGCGCGCTGCCAAGCCCGCTGATGCTGCGCGCCCTTACGCGCGGCTTGAACGCCCTGCCGGGCTCCGCTTGGCGCCGCAGCACCGGGTGCACGACCGGCTCCTTCGCCTTGAAGGCATAGGCCTTGATCAGCGCGAAATAGTTTGGATAGGCATAGCCATTGTTCATCCGCAGCCACTCGTCGCGACGGTCGCGAAACAGCTTTGGAAGCTGGTACCAGGCTACTGTCGGGCTCTTGTGGTGGATGAAATGCAGATTGTTGTTGAGGAACAGGAACGACAGCGGCGAGCGCTCGACGATCACCGTGCGGCCCTCCGGGTGTTCCGACCATTGATGCTCGGCAAACGTACGGATCGAAATCAGCGACTGGCCGAGCCATACCGGCACGAGAATGTAAAGCCACAGCGGAATGCCGAAGCCGAACTGGACGATCGGCACCACGATGGCAAGCCCGATCGCGTGCAGCAGCCAAGCTCTGCGGATCGCCTTGTCGCCGGCGATCATCTGCTTGGCGTCGTCGATGAAAAAACCGATGCATGACAGCCAGGGGCCGAGCACCAGACGGCCGGTCATGGTGTTGTTGATCCTGAGGAGAAACTTCATCGTCGGCGGCAGCGCTTCATGCTGCCACAGCGCCTGATAATAGCTTTCCGGATCGTCCAACGGGTCAGTCAGCCGCTCGTCGGCGTGGTGGCGCAGATGTATGGTCTTGAAGCGTCGGAATGGCCAGACCAGGCCGATCGGCAGGAAGACGAAGGCTTCGTTGACCCGCGCGTTGCGCGTCGGATGACCGTGCAGCACTTCGTGCATGATCGAGGATTGCAGTGCGGCGGTGAAGGCCAGGACGGCGAGCGCGAGGATGGGGTACGATGGCCAGAGCAGGAAACCAGCGGCTAGCCATGTTGCGTAACAGAAGAAAGCGAGAGCCACTGTCGGCCATTCGATAGCCGGTATGCTGTGTCGCCTGATGCTCTTGCCCGTCATCCTATCGACCACTGCCCCTCAGTCGCCGGAACCCCAACTGGTTCCTGACAGCATTGTGTCAGGAGAAATGATTCGACTCAACGCGACAAAGTGCACAAGCTGTTGCGATTGCGCATTTTTGACTGCATGTGTTACACATTGTAAACAAGATTGGGGATTCATTTACGCCTAGGGAGCGCTCGAAGACGCTTCGGCGCAAATTTTTCCTCAATCGGACCGGAGCACCGATATGGACAAGCGTGATCTGTCGACCATCTTTCGCGAACGCCTGAAAATGCTCTTGACACGCTCCGACCTCAATCAGTCGGCTTTCGCGACGGCGGTCGGCATCGATCGCTCGGCGCTCTCGCAGCTGCTGTCGGGCGCCTCGACCCGCCTGCCACGCGCCGAGACGCTGCTCAACATCGCCGCCGAGTTCAAGGTGTCGCTCGACTGGCTTCTCGGCCTCAGCCAGGACGAGGGCCTCACCGGCGAAATCCGCGAGAGCCTCGAGATCGAGGAGGCACCCGATGGATTCGATCGCACGCTGCTGGCCAAATGGCATGCCGAGGCCGCCGGCACCAAGATCCGCTACGTGCCAGCCGGCATTCCCGATCTCCTGCGCACCGAGGCGCTGGTCGAGTACGAAGCGGGCATCACCAACAAGAGCCGCCTGGCGCAGGCCGGCGAAACGCAATACCGCATCGACTACAACAGGCGGCCGGAAACCGACATGGAAGTCTGCATGCCGCGCCATACGCTGGAGATATTCGCACGCGGGCTGGGCGTCTGGGATCGTTTCCCGGAAGCAGACCGGCGCGCTCAGCTGCTGCACATGGCGACGCTGCTCGACGACCTCTATCCGACCTTCCGGCTGTTTCTCTATGACGGGCGGATGCGCTATTCGATCCCCTACACCATCTTCGGGCCCTATCGTGCCGCCATTTATGTCGGCGACATGTATCTGGTGCTCAACGCCACGCAGCCGATCCAGACGCTGATCCAGCATTTCGACAATCTGATCCGCGCCGCCGACATCAACGCGCACGAGGCGGCAGGCTTTGCGCACAGACTGGCCGGCATGTCGTTCCCATCAGGCACTGTCTGAGCCTCGGGATTATGATTCCATGGGCGGACTGGATCCTGCCGTCACTGCTATTTCATTGACTGCACATAAAGACTTCTTTATATCCTTATTCGAATTCGAAACATGAGAGCCAATCCGATGACGACCACCAACCCGATCGATGCGCTGTTGGCTGAAAAGGGTGTGCTGCTCGCCGATGGCGCCACCGGCACCAATCTGTTCGCCATGGGGCTCGAGGCCGGCGAGGCGCCCGAACTGCTGAACGAGACGGCGCCCGACACCATCACAAGCCTGCACCAGAATTTCGTCGATGCCGGCGCCGACATCATCCTGACCAACTCCTTCGGCGGCACTCGTCATCGCTTGAAGCTGCACCATGCGCAGGACCGCGCGTATGCGCTGAACAAGCGCGCGGCCGAGCTCGCGCGCGCTGTCGCCGACAAGGCCGGTCGCAAGGTGATCGTAGCCGGCTCGGTCGGCCCGACCGGCGAATTGCTGGTGCCGCTTGGTGCCATGACCTATGACGAGGCGGTCGACGCCTTCGCCGAGCAGATCGAGGGCCTCAAGGCCGGTGGCGCCGAAGTTGCCTGGATCGAGACGATGTCGGCTCCCGACGAGATCCGCGCCGCCGCCGAAGCTGCCATACGCGTCGGCCTGCCCTACACCTACACCGGGTCCTTCGACACCGCCGGCCGCACCATGATGGGCCTGCTGCCAAAGGATATCCACGGCGTCACCGACGGCTTGTCGGAAGCGCCGCTCGGCGTTGGTGCCAATTGCGGCGTCGGCGCATCCGACATCCTGGCCTCGCTGCTCGACATGACCGAGGCGAAGCCGGAGGCGACGGTCATCGTCAAGGGCAATTGTGGTATTCCTGAATTCCGCGGCACCGAAATCCATTATTCCGGCACGCCCGAACTGATGGCCGATTATGTCAGGCTCGCCGTCGATGGCGGCGCCAAAATCATAGGCGGCTGCTGCGGCACCTCGTTCCAGCACCTTGCCGCGATGCGCAAGGCGCTCGACGCCCACACCAAGGCGGATCGTCCGACGGTTACCGCAATCGTCGAGCGCATCGGTCCGATGCGTAACAAGGTGGCGACGGAAAACACCGCCGAGACCAGCGAAGCCCGCCGCGAGCGCCGCCGCAGCCGCGCCTGATCCTGTGGGTCTTTTACTCGCTGTTGTCGGCGTAGCTCGACTGCGCCGACTTGAAATCGACCAAACTGTCGCTGCGCATCGTCATCAGCGCGCCGGATGAAGTCGGATCGGTGATCTGCTCCAGCATGATGCGGAAGCGGTCGTTGTTCAGCGCCGACATGGCGGTGTGGCGCGCCTGCGCGACATCGTCGCCGATGCGCCTGGATTCGGATGACGGGGCAGATGGAACCGCCGAGGCGTCCTGTGTCGGCGGTATCGAGTTGGCGATAGTCCTGATCTGCAATTCCGGCTCCTCAAGCCCCGTAGACCTATCCCGTTTAGCAAGGTGGACGTTGCGATCCGGTACCGGAAATGCTGCGCAATTTAACGACCCGGGAAACTTCCCAAAAAAAGAGGCCGGCAAGGGAATGAACCCCTCACCGGCCTGCCTCACCCGCCCGTTGGTCGGTTCCCCTGTCGGAACGATCCCGTCTGAAGAAACCGGCCGTTATCACCACTACCGGTTACCGCCCAGCGCCGAGGCAAGGCGCACAAGCGAGAGGAACTCGGACCTGTACCCAAACGGGTCGGCTCCTCGAGCGGCAGTGGCGATCTCCATGATCTTGTCGTAACCGAACTTCGCGGTCGCATCCTCGTCGCGCAGCTTCTGGCCGAAGGCGGCAACGGCGACGGAGAAGCGCTGGTCGGTGCTGGCCTGGTCGAAGGACGAAATCTCGTTGGCCGAGGTCACCGGCGTGGTGATCAGCTTCGAGACGTCTTCATTGGGCAGCTTGTAGCGTATCTTGACGAAGGCATATTCGTCCGCATTGGCAACGCCGCCATTGTCCACTGACGCCTGGCCATAGCGCAGCGGATCGATCTGCTCGCCACCGCTGCCTTTCGGCGTGATCTCGTAGATCGCGGTGACGGAATGGCCCGAACCGATATCGCCGGCATCGACGCGGTCATTGTTGAAATCCTCGCGGTTCAACGCCCGGGTCTCATAGCCGATCAGGCGATATTCCGAGACCTTGTTCGGGTTGAACTCGACCTGGATCTTCACATCCTTGGCGATGGTGAACAGCGTCGAGGAGGCATCCTCGACCAGCACTTTCTCGGCCTCGGCCAGTGTGTCGATATAGGCGGCGGTGCCGTTGCCGTTCTGGGCGATGGTCTGCATCATCTGGTCGTTCAGATTGCCGCGGCCGAAACCGAACACCGACAGGAAGACACCGGTCTTGCGCTCGCTCTCGATCCGCCGCTTCAGATCATCGTCGTCGCTCTGGCCGACATTGAAGTCGCCGTCGGTGGCCAACATCACCCGGTTGACGCCATCCTTGACGAAGGATTTTTGCGCCAGCCTGTAAGCTTCCTTGATGCCCGCCTCGCCGGCGGTGCTACCACCGGGCGTCAAATTGTCGATGGCACTGAGTATCTTGTCCTTTTCGGACGCCTTGGTCGGCTCCAGGACTGTGCCCGCATCACCGGCATAGGTGACGATTGAGATGGTGTCGTCGGCCTTCAGCTTGCTGACCAGCAGCCGGAAAGCCGACTTGAGCAGCGGCAGCTTGTCCGGCTCGTCCATCGAGCCCGAGACATCGATCAGGAAGACCAGATTGGCCTTCGGCTGCTCGGTCGGCTTGACGTCAAACCCCTTGATGGCGACATGCATCAGCCTGGTGTGTGTGTTCCACGGCGTCGGCATCACGCTGACGGTCGCGTTGAACGGCGTCGACGCTGACTCCGGTCCCTTCCAGTCATACGGGAAGTAGTTGATCATCTCCTCGACGCGCACCGTATCGGCCTGCGGCAGGGTGCCCTGCTTCAGCGAGCTGCGCACGAAGGAATAGGAGGCTGTGTCGACGTCGATCGAGAAGGTAGAGACCGGATCCTCGAGCGCGGCATGCACCGGATTGGTCTTGAAATCCTCGATGCGGTCGCGGTTCTCTTCCTGTGGCGCCAGCTGGTCGGCCGGCATGGTGGCGGGTTGCTGCGGCGCCACCAGCTTGGATTCGGCCTGGATACGGGCGGCACGCGACGTGCCATCGGCCTTTGGAGATGGCATAAGGCCCGTCACCACTCTGCCAGACGGCGCGGCTCGGCTATCCAGTGCGAACTCGCCCGTCGGGGCTGGCGCCGGAGGTGCAATGTTCATCTTTCCAGCGTTAGCGGCGTCCTGGCGGGGAGCGCCCGTCGCCGATTCCTGCTGTGTCGCACCGCCGGTAACGGTCGATTCGGATTTCGGCGGCGAAGCCGGCGCCACAAGCGCATCGGTCGCGTCGCGGCTTTCCACATCGGCGTCGGTCTTCTTGTCTTTCTCCAACTCGGTGCGAGCCGGCTTCGGCTCGGCCAACGGCTTCACGATCGCCGGTTTGTCGGCCAGTGTCTCGCTGATCTTCTCGTCGCCGCCGAATTTAGGCGGCTGTTCCCTCAGCAGATGGAAGGTGGCGTATCCGGCGATCGGCAGGGCGACGAGCCCTGCAAGGGCCGGCGTGGCAATGAGTTTCTTTTGCATGATCTCGCTCCAGAGCTTTTGTGCTCGCTCTGTGAGACGAAGCCCGCCAACCGATCCTTGGGTGACGGCAGAAATATTTTCCTGATCGTATGCGCGCAGGGCGGCTTCAAAGGCCCGAGCCTTTGCGCTCTCGCCCGGCGCCGGCGCCGCGATATCGCGCAGTCTGTTGAGTTCGTTGTCGTCGACCATGGTCACACTTCCCCGGCCGAGTGCATCAGCGTCTTCAGCCGTTTCTTCGCTTCATGGATGTGCCAGGAAACCGTCGTCTCCGAGATCGCCATCGCCTCGGCGGCGGCCGCGTGGCTCAACCCTTCGCCATAGACCAGCAGCACCGCGTCGCGTTGCTTGTCCGGCAGCCGCCTGACCGCCGCCCACAACGCCTCGGCCGGGTCTTCCGGTTCGACCGAAGCCGCGCCCGAGATCAGCGCGTGAACGCCATAGGCCTCTGTCTTGGCCATGTCGCGCGCGGTCTTTCGCATCATGTCGCGCGCGGCGTTCATCGTCACGGAATAGAGCCATGTCGTGAAGGCGCCGCCGCCGCGATAATCGCGGATCGCCTTGCCCAACCGCACGCAGACTTCCTGGGCGATGTCTTCGGCGTCCGCCTTCCTGCCGCACCAGCGATAGGCGGCGCGATAGACGAAGTCATAGTGCCTTTCCAGCAATGTGCCGAAGGCCCCCCTATCTCCGCCCTGCGCCCGCCCGATCAGTTCGGCGTCGGAGGCTTCGCTTTCATCCAGCATCATCGCCATCATTTGCCTGTTGGACGAAGGCTAATGGCGATTCCTTTGGGCAATGGAAAGATTTTTTGGAAACAGCCGGATCGTGACCATCAACGCCCGCTTGACACATCCATATCTCGGCGGTTATACGTTAAATCAATAGCTGGTGAGTTATCAATCCAATGACGAACGCTCACGATGTCCTCTTCAGAACGCTCTCCGATCCGACGCGTCGGGCGATCTTCGAGCGCCTGTGCCGCGAGGGTGAACAGACGGTGGGGGCGTTGACGGCTCAATCCGGCGTGTCACAGCCGGCGGTGTCGAAGCATCTCGGTCTGCTCAGGCAGGCCGGGCTGGTGCGCGATCGCCATGAGGGACGGCAGACCCATTATAGCGCCCAGCTCGCAGCGCTTTCCCCACTGACCGATTGGACGAACCAGATGAACGCGTTCTGGCAGAGCCGGTTCGATGACCTCGAAAATTTGCTCAAAAGAATGGACCAATGACCAACACTGCAACCGAAACGCGCTCCGTCGTCGTCGAACGCGAGATACCTTATCCGGCGGAAAAGATCTGGCGCGCGCTCACCCAACCGCATCTGATCGAGGAGTGGCTGATGAAGAACAACTTCAAGCCAGTCGTGGACCACCGTTTCAATCTCAGCGCGGACTGGGGCGGCGTCACCTGTCAGGTCCAGACGGTCGAGCCGAACAAAACGCTGTCCTACACTTGGGACACCAAGGATCTCGAGAGCGTGGTCACCTGGACGCTTACCGCTACGAGCAACGGGACCCATCTGCGCATGGAGCAGACGGGCTTCCGGTCGGATCAGCAGCCTTACTTCCGCGGCGCCACGGTAGGCTGGCAAAGGTTCCTTACTGCCCTGGAGGATGTGCTGGCGCGGCTGGATTGAAACCGCCGGCAAGTGGATCGCTGGTCCGCTTCGGCTCGTCTGACGGAGGTCTCATTGGACTGGAACAAATGGATCCGGCAAATTCATCGCTGGCTGTCGATCATCTTTACGCTGACTGTCATCGCCAACTTCGTCACCATGGCATTCGGGCAGCCTCCCGCTTGGGTGGTCTATTCACCACTGTTGCCACTCTTCCTGCTGCTGTTCAGCGGTCTGTACATGTTCGTGCTGCCCTATGCCGCCAACCGCGCGCAGCATGCGGGCGGATAGGAGTGGCAGAATGGCCAAGACGCCGGGACAATCGACCAAGGCCAGCGCCGCACCGGTCCTGCTGTCGGGCGGCAACCCGCAGATAGCCAAAGGCGACGGCGACACCCCGGTGCAGGCATACATCGCCGCAATGCCGGGCTGGAAGCGCGGCCTAGGCGAGCGCCTCGACGCACTCATCCAGCGCAACGTGCCTGACGTGCGCAAGGCCGTGCGATGGAACTCGCCATTCTACGGCATCGAGGGCCAGGGCTGGTTCGTGTCGTTCCATGTCTTCACCCATTACGTGAAGGTGACCTTCTTCAGCGGCATGTCGTTGCAGCCGATCCCGCCCGGCGGCACGGCAAAGAGCAAGGATGTGCGCTGGATCGACATCCGCGAAGACCAGTTCGACGAGGCGCGGATGGCGGACTGGGTGAAACAAGCCGCGGCCCTGCCCGGCTGGATCCCGCAGCGACCGAATACGACAGAGGAGAAAGAGCGATGAAGATCAAGCTGACCAGCGTCTACGTGGACAACCAGGAAAATGCACTGCGCTTCTATACCGACGTGCTCGGCTTTATCAAGAAAGCCGATTTCAGCAATGGGCCCTATCGCTGGCTGACCGTTGCATCTGCCGAAGAACCCGACGGGACCGAGCTGCAGCTCGCGCTCAATGACAACCCGGCCGCCAAGGCCTATCAGGAAGCCATCTTCAAACAGAGCCAGCCCGCGGTTATGTTCTTCACCGACGACGTCAAGGGCGACCATGAGCGCATCAAGGCGAAGGGCGCAGCATTCACGATGGCGCCGACCGAGGTCACGGGTTCAACGATCGCCCAGCTGAACGACGGCTGTGGTAACCTCGTTCAGATCACCCAGCTGGCGCGCTGGTAAGGCGGCAATTGAAAACGCGTCAAAGCGCAGGAAGGCACACAATGAGCCCATCCGAACAGATCGACCAGCTGATCGCCGGCCTCACTGACTGGCGCGGCGAGACGCTCGCCGGCATCCGCAAGACCATCCTTGCAGCCAACCCGGACATCGTCGAGGAGTGGAAGTGGATGGGGAGCCCCGTATGGTGCCTCGACGGGAACATCTTGGTCGGCAACGCGCACGAGGATAAGGTGAAGCTCACCTTTTCCCATGGCGCCAGCCTGCCCGATCCAGACAAGCTGTTCAACAACGGTTTTGGCGGCAAGGTGTGGCGGGCAATCGACATCTTTGAGGGCGATAAGCTCGATGAGGATGCCCTGAAAGAGCTCGTCCGTGCCACCATCGACTACAACCAGGCCAAAAAGAAGACGAAGGCGCCGGTGGCTACTGGCGCGAAGCCACAGAAGTAAAACTACCAAGCCCGTCGTGGATCGGCGCTTTCGACCCTAAGCTGCCTGCCCCGCCACCCAGCCAGACGACCATGCCCACTGGAAATTATAGCCACCCAGCCAGCCCGTGACATCGACGACTTCGCCGATGAAGAACAGGCCCGGCACGGATTTCGCCTGCATCGTCCTCTGGTCGAGTCCGTTGGTGTCGACCCCGCCCAGCGTCACTTCGGCGGTGCGGTAGCCTTCTGAACCGGCCGGCTTGATGCGCCATTCATTGGCCGCGGCGGCGACGGTTTTGATCTGGGCGTCAGAAAGATCGGCGAGGTTACCGTCGAGCCCGGTTCGCTCAGCGATCGACTGCGCAAGCCGCTTCGGCAGATGATTTGCCAGCACTGTCTGCACCGCTTGCCGTCCATTGCCGCGCTTGGCGGCGCGAATGAGGTCCGCCACATCGACTCCCGGCAGCATGGCGATACGGATTTCATCGCCCTCGCGCCAATAGGACGAGATCTGCAGGATGGACGGTCCGCTGACGCCGCGATGCGTGAACAGCATCGCTTCAGCGAACCGCGTGCTGCCGCAGGCGACTTCCGCGTCGACGGCGTTGCCAGCCAGGGGCGCCAACCGCTCGAGCGTGTTGGCGTCGAAGGTCAGCGGTACCAGCGCCGGCCGCGTTTCGACAACAGCAAGGCCAAACCGTTCCGCAAGCTCATAGCCGAAACCGGTCGCCCCCATCTTGGGGATCGACTTGCCGCCACAGGCCACAACAACGGACTGGCAAGTGACCGTGCCCGTGGAGAGGGCGAGCATAAACCCCTCGGCGGTTTTGCGGACATCCTCAACCTTGGTCGACAGTGCCAGCTCCACGCCCCTGCCCTGCATTTCCGAGACCAGCATGTCGATGATCTGGCGTGCGGAGCCGTCGCAGAACAACTGCCCAAGCGTCTTCTCGTGATAGGCGACGCGGTGGCGTTCGACGAGGGCGATGAAGTCGCGCTGCGTGTAGCGGCTGAGCGCCGAAATGCAAAAATGTGGATTGCCCGAGAGAAAATTCTTCGGGCTGGCATGGATGTTGGTGAAATTGCACCGGCCGCCGCCGGAAATGCGGATCTTTTCACCAGGCATTGCCGCGTGATCGAGGATCAGCACCGAACGGCCGCGCTTGGCCGTCTCCACGGCGCACATCATTCCGGCGGCACCGGCGCCGATGATCACGACATCAAAGGATTGCATCAGCTATTCGTTCCCGCTCGACCCGCTCACATGGGGTAGCGCCATTTGTGCTGCCTGATACAGCGAACGAGACGGGCAGCCAACAGGCAAGAACAGCCGCGGAAGAGCAGAGCTAGTAGGCGCTGCCTGGGTACGGCGGCGGCAAGGTGAAAATCATCTGCCGCCGCCGCTCGTTCTTCGTCCCATCGGTCGTGCGGTCGTAATCGCATGGCGCGCAGTGCGATCTGTGCGATCAATGGAATAGGCCACGTCGCAATGACGGTGCGCGCAGATAGTCATCTTCTGACCTGGCAGTGAATCCCGACATTAGACGAGCGTCTCGGCGAAGAACTCCGTCAATCGCTTCCAGTGGTGCTCCGCACCTGCGGCATTGAAAGCGCTATGGTCGGGCACACACCAGCCATGCGCCACGCCGACGTAGTTCTCGATGAGGTAGTCGACGTCCGCCACCCTGAGCGCCTCGGCCAGTCGTGCCGACTGTTCCGGCGGGAAACTTCTGTCGGTACCCGACATGCCGACATAGACCCGCGCCTTGATAGAGGCTGCCTTGCGATGCGGGCTGTCGGCGGCATCGCTGGCCAGATTGCCGCCATGGAAGCTCGCCGCTGGCCTTATCCTGTCTAGATAGGTCGCGGCGGCATTCAGTGCCCGGCCGCCACCCATGCAATAGCCAACGGTGCCGATGCGTCCAGTGACGCCTTCAGCAGCCAGAGCGTCGAGGAATGCAGCGCTGTCGCGGATGGTCATCTCCTGCGTCGTACCGGTGACCAGCGCCGTCAGCGCTGCCTTGGTGTTTTCCTCGACGAAGGCGGTCTTGGCGTCGAACGGCCCGTAAGGCGCATTTCGGTAGAACAGGTCCGGCACCAGCACCGCATAACCTTCATTTGCCAGCCGCTCGGCCATGCTGTCGAGCGCCCGCCGCGGACCGAAAGCGTCCTGATAAAGAATGACGCCGGCCTTGGTCGAAGATGCCGTTGCCGAACGGAAAAGCCCTGCCTTGGCAACGCCATCCCTGGTCTCGATGTGAAGGTGTTGTTTCGTCATCGCCCGCCTCCGTTCGGTTGTCGTGCGATACATATCCGGCCAATCCGATACGGCAAGACGCTCTCCGAACCTGACAGTCAACATATCGTGCAGGATTGCGTGTCGGTTTACAGCCCCGCGAATGCCGCCATGTGGAAGACCTTGACCTCCGGGGGATAGCGATAGGCCGTGCCATAGGGACAGGCGTTGCGATCGAGGCAGCCGCCGCCACGGCACGGTTCGCCGTCCGCCCCTCGTACATGCGCCAGGCAGGCCTGATAGGTGAATCCTTGCGGGGAATAAGCATCGACCGGGCAGGACTTCAGGCAGGGTTTTTCGATACAGGTATCGCAAAGGTGGGGCGCTGCCTCGGCGGCCCGAACCGGAAGCTCGTCCTCGAACAGCAGCGCGCCGCGATAGGCGTGCCAGAGCCCGTATTGCGGATGCATGAGGATACCGAGCGGTGAAGGCTTCAGCCCCTCCGCTCGCATCGCCCATTGCTGGAACGGCAGGTAAGGCTTGTCGGAAGGCGAAACGGCGCGCGCCCCGAATGTCTTCGCCACGGCACCGATCACTTCGCGCGACCAGCTGTCGAGCGGATTGGCGATTTTCTGCGGCTGCTGTTCGCGCCAACGCATGAAATGCGGCCAGGGAGCGGCACCCGCCTGCCCCACCAGCAGAATGGCTCTGGCCGGCGCGCCCGATGATCCCGTTGGCGAGGCTTCGCCAGGCGCAAAATTGAAACCGCCGCGAAGAACGAGGCCGTTGGCGAGAAACGCCCCAGCGATGCTGTCAACGCTGCAGGCAGGCGTAGTCATTCCTTTTTGACCGGATCGGAGAAAGCGCTCCGCCAGACTTCCTTGTGGATGATGTTGGCGACTTTAGCCCCGCCTGACTCGGGCTCCTTTCAAGTGAAGGCGTCGGGCATCGATCCCTTCTTCTTGGCTATGAAGTCTTTCAAGGCTTCGTCGATGCTCGGATCGAGATGCGGCGCCTCGTAGCTCTCCAGCCAGCGGCGGGCAAGCTCGTTGGCGCGCTGCGGTGCGGTCTTCTCGCCTTCGGCCAGCCACTGCTCATAGGAATTGTTGTCGGCGATATTGGAGCGGTAGAAGGCGGTCTGGAAATTGGCCTGGGTGTGGTCGCAGCCGAGATAGTGGCTGCCTGGCCCGACCTGGCGGATCGCATCCATCGCCTGGCCGTTTTCCGAAAGATCGATGCCCTCGGAGAATTTCTGCGTCATCCCGAGCTGGTCGATGTCCATCATGAATTTTTCGTAGCAGGAGGCGAGCCCGCCCTCGAGCCAGCCGGCAGAGTGCAGCACGAAATTGGTGCCGGCCAGGATGGTTGAGTTCAGCGTGTTGGCGCTTTCATAGGCTGCCTGAGCATCCGGAACCTTCGACGCGCAGAGCGAGCCGCCGGTGCGGAACGGCAGGCCGAGACGGCGCGCCAGCTGTGCCGCACCATAGGAAACCAGCGACGGCTCCGGCGTGCCGAAAGTCGGTGCGCCCGACTGCATCGAGATGGATGACGCGAAGGTGCCGAACAGCACCGGCGCGCCCGGCCGGATCAGCTGCGTGAACGATGCACCGGCCAGCACCTCGGCCAGAACCTGCGTCAGCGTGCCGGCCACCGTCACCGGGCTCATCGCGCCCGCAAGGATGAACGGGGTGACGATGCAGGCCTGGTTGTGGCGCGCATAGACTTTCAGCGCGCCGAGCATGGTCTCGTCGAACACCATCGGCGAGTTGGCGTTGATCAGGCTGGTCAGCACCGTGTTGTTCTCAACGAAATCGTCGCCGAACACGATCTTGGCCATGGCGACGGTGTCTTCGGCGCGCTCCGGCGCGGTCACCGAACCCATGAATGGCTTGTCGGAATATTTGATGTGGCTGTAGATCATGTCGAGATGGCGTTTGTTGACCGGCACGTCGACCGGCTCGCACACAGTGCCGCCCGAATGGTGGATCGACGGCGCCATATAGGCGAGCTTCACGAAATTCCGGAAATCCTCGATCGTCGCGTAACGCCTGACACCATCGAGGTCACGCACGAAGGGCGGACCGTAGACCGGCGCGAAGACCGTGGCATTGCCGCCGATCTGCACCGAGCGCTCGGAATTGCGGGCGTGCTGGGTGTAGACGGACGGTGCGGTCTTGAGCAGCGAACGGCAAAGCCCTTTCGGAAAGTGCACGCGCTCGCCCTTGACGTCGGCGCCCGCCTCTTTCCAGAGCTGCAGCGCTTCGGCGTCATCGCGGAAGATGATGCCGATCTCCTCGAGCACCGTGTCGGTGTTCTTCTCGATCAGCGCCAGGCCTTCCTCGTCCAGCACCTCGTAGATGTTGATCTTGCGCTTGATGTAGGTGAGCTGGGTGCCGGGGCCACCGCCCGAACGTGCTGCGCGCCGGGCAGCAGCACCGCCGCTAGCGCCGCGCCCGCGTCGCGCGTTTGACGCTTCCTGATCGACTGCCGCGTGTTCGCTCATGGTCGTTCTTCCCTGAATTTGTTCTTGTCTGGAATCCGTAGCGACTGCCTCTCGCCGCTTCCTGCCAGATCGTAGCCATGCACCCTATTCGAAACGGCCCGCCAGCGCCAACGCCTGTCGCAAAATCGACAAGAATTGCAAGAGATTTGCGGTCGCTTTCCTTTTGCGGGAAGTCGCAAATCAGCTATGGATACATGCCCCTAGCGGGTTAGGAATGACCGTGAATATTTGGTGCCTTGCGACGCAGTCGCGATGCCGGCAGGAGTTCGATACAAATGTCCGACGACGAGATCATCCTTTCCGAACTTTCCGACGACGAGTTGGTGCAGCAGATGCACGACGATCTCTATGACGGGCTGAAGGAAGAGATTGAGGAAGGCACCAACATCCTGCTCGAGCGCGGCTGGGCGCCCTATAAGGTGCTCACCGAAGCGCTGGTCGAAGGCATGCGCATCGTCGGCGAGGATTTTCGCGACGGCATCCTGTTCGTTCCCGAAGTGCTGCTGTCGGCCAATGCGATGAAGGCCGGTATGTTCATCCTGCGTCCGCTGCTCGCCGCCACTGGTGCGCCGAAGCAGGGCAAGATGGTGATCGGGACCGTCAAGGGCGACATCCATGACATTGGCAAGAACCTTGTCGGCATGATGATGGAGGGCGCCGGCTTCGACGTCATCGACCTCGGCATCAACAATGCGGTCGAGAAATATCTCGATGCGATCGAGAAGCACCAGCCAGACATCATCGGCATGTCGGCACTGCTGACCACGACCATGCCCTACATGAAGGTCGTCATCGACACGATGAAGGAAAAGGGCATCCGCGACGACTATGTCGTGCTGGTCGGTGGCGCCCCGCTGAACGAGGAATTCGGCAAGGCCGTCGGCGCCGATGCCTACTGCCGCGACGCGGCGGTGGCGGTCGAGACCGCCAAGGATTACATGAAGCGCAAGCACAATGTTCGCGCTTCGGCCTGAGCCGGCCCCGAAATGCTCCATGAAAGAAGCCGCGCCTTGCAGCGCGGCTTTTTTGTCCCCAGATGATGAGGAAGTCTGCGCGTGGATCAAGGCTTGGTGACGGTGTCCTCGACTGCCTTGGCCGTCGACTTGACGTCCTTGCCGACGCCGCGGACAGTGTTCGCGCAAGCCGTAAGGGCCAGCGCGCAGGCCAATATGGCAATCGGCGCGATGCGTAGCAGTTTCATGAACGGTGTCTCCCTCAATAGATAAATCAGCGCCACAGCAACGAAAGCCGACCCGACTGGTCCCATGGCCAAGACGCAAATAACGAAACCGAATCAAGACGACAGGCTGCTCGTTATCGCCTGTGGGATGATTGCGCGCGAGGTTCTGGCCGTCAAGGAGCAGCTCAAGCTCGATCATCTCGACCTGACTTGCCTGCCGGCGGAGTTCCATTTCTATCCGGACCGCATAGCGCCGGCCATGGACAATGCGATCGAAAAGGCCAGGGCGGACGGCTATCAGCACATCTTCGTTGGCTATGCCGATTGCGGCACGGGCGGCATGCTCGACCGCGTCTGCGAGAAGCATGGCGTCGAGCGCATGGCAGGGCCGCACTGCTTCGCCTTCTACCAAGGCATGGACGCCTATGCGAAGGTCGCCGACGACGACATGATGTCGTTCTACATGACCGACTTCCTGTGCCGTCAGTTCGACGCCTTCTTCATGAAGCCGCTCGGCCTCGACAAGCACCCGGAGCTGATCAAGGATTATTTCGGCAATTACGAGAAGCTGATCTATCTCGCCCAGACCGATGATCCGGAGCTCGACAAGGTAGCCGAAAAGGCTGCGAAAATGCTCCGTCTGGTCTATGAGCGCCGCGCCACCGGCTATGGCGATCTGACGGCCGGAGTGGCGCAGGCCGCTGCCGGCACCGGCTAGGCCGCCCCGCGCGGCGCCGTAGACCCGGTCGATCGAGGAAAATATCGTCCAGCCCTTTCGCGCGTAGGGGCCCGGAAAATCCGGGAAATTGCGCACTACGACCGACGGAGCATCGGCGATCAGAGCGCTGCTCGCCGGCCGCCACCGCCGCATCGAGCAGGTTGAGCGTGCCTTGCACATTCGTGGCGACGAAATCGCTGTTTGCGCGGCTCTCTATGTTGGGCTTGTGCAGCGCGCCGCTGTGAATGATCGCGTCGATCTGGTTTTCCCTGACCGTCCGCATGACAAGGTTGCGATCAGCGATCGAGCCGACAAGGCGCGTCTCCGCCGATGGCGCAGGATCGAGCCCGGTGACGTCATGCCCAATCGCGCGCAGGCGCGGTGCCAGGTGCGCTGCCAACTAACCCCGACGACCCCGTGAGCAAGATTCGCATTCGTCACACCATGATTTTTGACCGTGACGCTGTTAAGCACGGATGACAGGCGCCAGCGACCCGATAGATTATGCACCAGCCGGCACTGCGCCAGACTTCAACCGGGAGGCTTCCTATGACACTTCGCCCGCTGTTCGCCCTTGTCGGCCTGCTCTGCTGCACTCTTCCTGCCTTTGCCGACGGCGAGGTGCAGAAACTCATCACTGCCGCCGACAAGGCGCGGCTCGACAAATATGGCGAGACGCGCAAGGCAGCGCTCGCCGAGGCGAAAGCGGGTGATCCGGCCGAAGTCAGGCAGCTCGACACCTTGCTGGCGAAGCCGCTGGTTTCCTTCTCCGACAACGGCCTGACCGGCAACTGGCAGTGCCGCACGATCAAGGCCGGCGGCCCTTTGCCGCTCGTCATCTATGGCTGGTTCAAATGTAAGGTGACCGACGACGGTTCCGGCTGGCAGCTGGAAAAGATCAGCGGCTCGCAGCGCACCAAGGGCCGTTTCTTCGACGATGGCGAAAAACGTGCGATCTATCTCGGCTCCTTCTATGTCAACAGCGATCCGGCAAAGCCCTATGGCAGTGGTCCGCAGACCGACCAGGTCGGCTATGCCTTTCGCAACAGCGCCAAGGAATGGCGCATCGAATTTCCGGCGCCCTACTATGAATCGAAGCTCGACATCATCGAGTTCCAGCGCTGACCATGTATCGAAGAGCTGATCACCAAGGATTAACCCGAACGCCCTAGCATCCCGCCCATTGTCGAGAACGGGTTGCTTGGAGGGGGCAAGATCCATGGCAGCATCAGAATCCAGTACGCGGATCGTGGTCGTCACCGGAGGAGGCCAGCATGTCTGGGCTATCGTCAACGCGATCACCGACCGCGTCGGCCCTGTCAGCGTCGTCCTCGAAACGCCTGAATCCAAAAAGCAATTGCTTTGTGGTCGGGCTCGCCGTCAGGGTTGGATCTCCGCCGTCGGCCAACTTGGCACGATGGTGCTCAGCAGACTCGGCAAACGGCTTCTAGCCAGCCATGCCGCCCGGCTGATTGCCGAAGAAAAGCTGGAGGTCGAGCCGCGGCGAGGCCAGGAAACCATCCATGTTGCTTCGGCCAACGGGCCAGAGTGCCTCGAGGCGATCAAGAAGCTCCAGCCCGGAGTTGTCCTGCTTAACGGCTGCAGGCTGTTATCGAAGGGCATGTTGGCCAGGATGCCTTGCCCGGTGCTCAACTATCACGCTGGCATTACGCCGAAATACCGCGGCATGAACGGCGGCTATTGGGCACTGACTTCAGGCGATCCGCAGAATTTCGGTACCACCGTGCATCTGGTCGATGCCGGCGTCGACACTGGCGGCGTGCTGAAACAGGTGCACGGTCAGCCGAAACGCGGCGACACCATCTCCAGTTACGCGCTTCGTCAGGCCGCGTTCTCGCGCGACATCTGCGTCGAGGCTATCAGCGACGCGCTGGCCGGAAAACTCACCACCATCGACCCGGGCCTGCCGTCGCAACAATGGTATCATCCAACGATCTGGTTCTACCTCTGGACTGGCCTGAGAACGGGCATCTGGTAGCGCGTTCTTCTCCCGGATCCGCATGCCGCGCGCCGGCATTTCCAACGCGTCTAATCTGCCGCCGGCACGCGCCACAGACGAATAAACACACCTTTCATTTTACGACATCCAAATGCGTCGCTTTTGAATGCGCGCGCGTCGTCCCATAACAAGCGACCCAACTGCGGTTGCGGCAATGCTCGGATATTGCATCGGCCCCGAAAATAGGAATCGATCTTCGGAAAGCCTGATGCAGCAAATTGAAGTGGTAGAGCGTCCTTGTGTGCGTCCAAGCGGACGGGAGGCGTTCTACGGGAGCGAGAATTCATGGCCGATCTGATCGTCGTCTACTGGCGCGACATTCCTGCCCAGGTGATCGTCAAGAAGGGTCGGCAGAACGCCAAGCGCGAACTGCCGCTGCGCTTCACCGAGGCGATCGACATGTGCGCTATGCGCACCGGCGCCGGTGGCACTGACGACTATCTGGCCGAATGGCGCAAGGCCGATCCCGTTCCGGTCAGCGATGACCTTGAAGCCGAAGTCGAGAAGGCCTTCAACGATATCGACACGAAATATGACCGCGAGCGGCTTGTCGGTCTGGTCAAGGCGGGCGGCAAGGAAAATGTCTGAAACCACCCCGGCGATTACCCAGGCCACTTTGGTCAAGAAGGCAGCGCCAAAATCCGACTACAAGCCGGCTGACGTGTCGCCGCAGCGGCGCGTGCAGCGTTCCTTCGCGGTCAGATTATGGTCTGTGCGGCACTCGCGATTGCTTGAATGGTTCTACGCCAAATTCGCCGACATGTTCCTGACGCTCCATCCCCTGTGGAAAGGCATCGGCTACGGCCGCGTCGAAGGGCCGATCAAATTCGTCGAGAAGCGCGTCAAGGGCTTCATGTTCGACTGCCGCATGTGCGGCCAGTGCATTTTGTCGTCGACCGGCATGTCGTGCCCAATGAACTGCCCCAAGCAGCTGCGCAACGGCCCTTGCGGCGGCGTCCGCGCCAACGGCAATTGCGAGGTCGAGCCCGATATGCCCTGCGTCTGGGTCAAGGCCTGGGAAGGCTCGCAGAACATGGTTCACGGCGACAGGATCCTGACGGTACAGAAGCCGGTCGACCAGTCTCTGCGTGAGACCTCGGCGTGGCTGCGGGTGACCGCGCAGGCCGCCGCCGCGCGCGAAGCCGCCGCTGCCGCCAAGAATGAGGCGGCAAACACCGGGGCATCGGCATGATCGGACGCCAGCGCGACGAGAACCCGGCCGGCATCCACCTGCCGCTCGATCCCCTGCCCGGCCATACCTCGCGAGGCCGGCTGGAGCGCGTGCTTCGGCGCGGCGAGTTCGCGGTGACGACAGAGCTCAATCCGCCCGACAGCGCCGATCCCGAAGACGTCTATAACCGCGCCAAGATCTTCGATGGCTGGGTCGATGCCATCAATGCCGTCGATGCATCCGGCGCCAACTGCCACATGTCGTCAGTCGGCATCTGCGCACTGCTGACCCGCATGGGCTATGCGCCGATCATGCAGATCGCCTGCCGCGACAAGAACCGCATCGCCATCCAGGGCGATGTGCTGGGCGGGGCTGCGATGGGCGTCGCCAACATGCTGTGCCTGACCGGCGACGGCGTCCAGGCCGGCGACCAGCCCGGCGCCAAACCGGTGTTCGACCTCGACTGCATGTCGCTCCTGGAAACCTGCCGCATCATGCGCGACAACGGCAAGTTCCTGTCAGGCCGCAAGCTTACGACGCCGCCCCAGCTTTTCCTCGGTGCTGCGATCAATCCTTTCGCGCCGCCGATCGACTTCCGTCCGCATCGGCTGGGCAAGAAAATCGCTGCCGGCGCGCAATTCGTGCAGAGCCAATACTGCTTCGACGTGCCCATGTTCCGCAGCTATATGCAAAAGGTGCGCGACCTCGGCTACACCGAAAAATGCTTCATTCTGGTTGGTGTCGGGCCGCTCGCCTCGGCCAAGACTGCCAAGTGGATCCGATCGAATGTGCCAGGCATCCATATTCCCGATTCGATCATCAAACGGCTGGAAGGCGCCCAGGACCAGAAGAAGGAAGGCAAGCAGCTCTGCATCGACATCATCAACGAGGTGAAGGAAATATCAGGCGTCTCCGGCGTCCATGTGATGGCCTACCGGCAGGAGGAATATGTCGCCGAGATCGTTGATGAATCGGGCGTGCTGAAGGGTCGCCAGCCGTGGAAACGCGAAATCCGTCGCGACGACCAGCTTGTCGCCGACCGGCTCGACAGCATCTTGCACGACGACATTACCGAAACGCAGGTGGACATGGTGAAGACCGCGCACTGATAGCGCACCGACCACCGGCTCGCTTGAACGAAAACAGACAACGATATAAAGAAATCTTTATATCATGGCGGAGAGAATTCATGACCCGTACCATCGTCGCCTCGGCGACACGAGAAATCATCATCGGCTTCGACCAGCCGTTCTGCGTGATTGGTGAACGCATCAATCCGACCGGCCGCAAAAAGCTGGCGGCCGAGATGATCGTGGGCAATTTCGAGACCGTCATCAGGGATGCGCTCGAGCAGGCAGCCTGTGGCGCCACCATGCTCGACGTCAATGCCGGCGTAACCTCGGTCAACCCGAACGAGACCGAACCCGGCCTCTTGGTGCAGACGCTGGAAATCGTCCAGGGACTGGTCGACTTGCCGCTGTCGATCGACAGCTCGGTGTCCGCCGCGATCGAAGCTGCGCTCAAGGTCGCCAAGGGCCGGCCGCTGGTCAACTCCGTCACCGGCGAGGAAGAAAAGCTCGAAGCCATCCTGCCGCTGGTCAAGAAATACAATGTGCCCGTCGTCGCCATCTCCAACGACGAGACCGGCATTTCGATGGATCCGGATGTGCGGTTCGCCGTTGCCAAGAAGATCGTGCAGCGCTGCGCCGATTTCGGCATTCCCGCCCATGACGTCGTCGTCGATCCTCTGGTCATGCCGATCGGCGCGCTGGGCGATGCCGGCCGTCAGGTGTTCGCGCTGCTGCGCCGTCTTCGCGAGGAGCTCAAGGTCAACACCACCTGCGGCCTGTCCAACATCTCGTTCGGCCTGCCGCATCGCCACGGCATCAACGCCGCCTTCATTCCCATGGTGATCGGCGCCGGCATGACATCAGCCATCATGAACCCGGTGCGTCCGCAGGAAATGGAAGCCGTGCGCGGCGCCAATGTGCTGAACGGCACCGACGAGAACTGCACTAACTGGATCAGGACCTACAAGGACTACAAGCCGGCCGAGGGCGGCCAGGCAGTTGCCGCGCCGACGCAAGTCAACGCGCCAGGTGAAGGCGCCAACAATGGCGGCCGCCGCCGTGGCGGCCGTGAAGCTCGGATGGGTCGAGGATAAGCGCGCAATCGTGAACTCACCTGCAAACATCACCGATCCGCTCGTGCTGTTCATGCCGTCGGGCAAGCGCGGGCGGTTTCCTGTCGGGACGCCGGTGCTCGATGCCGCGCGCCAGCTCGGCGTCTACGTCGAAAGTGTGTGCGGTGGACGTGCCACCTGCGGGCGCTGCCAGATCGAGGTGCAGGAAGGCAATTTCGCCAAGCACAAGATCACCTCCTCCAACGATCACATCACGCCCAAGGGCGCCAAGGAAGAGCGCTATGAACGCGTCCGTGGCCTGCCCGAACGGCGCCGCCTCTCCTGCTCGGCGCAAATCCTCGGCGACCTCGTCATCGACGTGCCGCAGGACACAGTCATCAACGCGCAGACGATCCGCAA
This sequence comes from Mesorhizobium sp. M0047, assembly GCF_040323315.1. NCBI lineage: Bacteria > Pseudomonadati > Pseudomonadota > Alphaproteobacteria > Hyphomicrobiales > Phyllobacteriaceae > Mesorhizobium > Mesorhizobium sp. M0047. The sequence continues at coordinate 27,033 of NZ_JAMYUW010000011.1, forward strand.
GGATGCCGACACCAGGGTGATCGCCCGCGATTCAGCGATCCGCATGTGCTATGTCGAGATCGAAGAACCCGACATGCATAAGCCGCTTGGCGACCTCGACCGCCTGAAGATCGCGCTGATGCACGACTGGGGCCTGAAAAGCCTCGATTTCGATTTTTATCTGCTGCCGCAGGTGCAAGGCATCCTGCGCAAGGGCAATTGGACCGCCACCGCCGCGATCTACAAGGATGCCGACAGCGAGACCGCGCGTGTCGTGGCACTTTGGCCCGGTCTTAAGAACGAGGCCTATGGGCTCGCCTGCGACATCGGCTCGACGACCATCGCCATGCATCTGGTGTCGCTGCTGTCGGGCCGCGTCGCCGCTTCGTCCGGCACCTCAAACCCGCAGATCCGCTTCGGCGAGGATCTGATGAGCCGCGTCTCCTATGTGATGATGAACCCGGACGGCCGTGAAGGCATGACGGTCGCCGTGCGCGAGGCGATCTCCAGTCTTGTCGACAAGGTCTGCGCCGAAGGCAACGTCCAGCGCAACGACATCCTGGATTCCGTCTTCGTCGGCAATCCGATCATGCACCATCTGTTCCTTGGCATTGATCCGACCGAGCTTGGCGGCGCGCCCTTCGCGCTCGCCGTTTCGGGCGCGGTGCACATCAAGTCATCGGACATCGGCCTGAAGCTCAATCCGGGCGCCCGGCTCTATATGCTGCCTTGCATCGCCGGCCATGTCGGCGCCGACGCGGCGGCGGTGACGCTGTCGGAAGGTCCGCATCGCCAGGACGAGATGATGCTGATCGTCGACGTCGGCACCAATGCCGAGATCGTGCTTGGCAACCGCACGCGCGTCGTCGCGGCCTCCTCACCCACGGGCCCAGCCTTCGAAGGTGCTGAGATCTCCGGCGGCCAGCGAGCCGCGCCCGGCGCAATCGAGCGCGTACGCATCGATCCCGACACTCTGGAACCAAAATACCGCGTCATCGGCTCGGACCTGTGGTCCGACGAGCCGGGCTTCGTCGACAGCGTCCAGGCAACCGGCGTCACCGGCATCTGCGGCTCCGGCATCATCGAGGTGGTAGCCGAGATGTATCTCGCCGGCATCATCTCGGAAGACGGCGTCATCGATGGGGGGCTTGCGGCCCGCTCGCCGCGCGTCGTCGCCAACGGCCGCACCTTCTCCTACGTGCTGAAGGAAGGCTCCGCATTGAAGGAAGATGGGCCGAAGATCACCATCACCCAGACCGACGTGCGCGCCATTCAGCTCGCCAAGGCAGCGCTTTATGCCGGCACCAAGCTGTTGATGGAAAAGCAGAACACCGAGCATGTCGACCGCATCCACTTCGCCGGTGCCTTCGGTTCCTTCATCGATCCGAAATACGCCATGGTGTTGGGTCTGATCCCGGATTGCGACCTCGACAAGGTTTCAGCGGTCGGCAACGCCGCCGGTGCCGGCGCCCGCATGGCGCTGCTCAATCGGGGCTATCGCCGCGAGATCGAGGACACGGTCAGCAAGATCGAGAAGATCGAGACGGCGCTCGAACCGAAATTCCAGGAGCATTTCGTCTACGCCATGGCGCTGCCCAACAAGGTCGATCCATTCCCGAAACTATCGGCGGCGGTGAAACTGCCGCCGCGCAAGACGGTCAGCGAGGATGGCGTTGCCGGCGATGCCGCCCCGCGCCGGCGTTCGCGCGAAGGCCACGAGGGGCGGCGGCGTGGTCGGGAGCAGTAAGGGCGCAAGAGGAAATTATTCGAGTCATCGGACGCCTCGTTTTTTCACGCGCGTTGGCGCCGGAGCACTGACTTCGGTATAATTTCATTTGCATGCAAATGTTTCCAAATCGCGACGACTTGGAAACCAAACCGCCGTTTTAGCGAAATCCGTCTGATACATGGCAGGTGCATTTACCCGAGCATCGAAAGGCGGCCGAAGATAGTCCTCGGCCCCGCTCGTCAAGGGAGATGAAAATGTCGATGTTTGGAAATCTCGGTCGCTTCGGTGTGACCATCAGGCAGACCCACGCCAGCAACAAGGCGATCCGCGCGCTGAATAGCCTGCCGGCTCATGTCCAGAAGGATATTGGTTGGCCAGCATCGCCGCCGAACGATCCTCAAGCCGCGCTTGCCTCGCTGCTTCTGGCTACATCGCGCTGATGACCTTCGCCGACAAATGTAAATTGCTCGGCGTCCGCCGCGGACCTCGCATGGCCCCGACAATCACAAGCAACCGGCTGCGTGCCGCGCTTTTGCCGCATCGCTGACCTCCGCGCGCGGATCACACCACCGTGTAGACACACAAATCTTGACATTTTCAGCGACGGCACAATCTTCAGAAATAGAGGGGTTCTCTTAGTCGGCTTTGGCCGAAGTTCGTGTATCAGCATGCCAAGTCTGAAAAGCCACGTCGTGTCCTTCGTGCTCAGGCACAGCCGCAAGAAGGCGTTTTCCAGCCCGGAGAACCTGCAGCGCTGGATCGCCGCCGCGCGCAAGACCGAGGATCACCAGCCTCCTGTCTCGCTGCGTCAGCGTCTTAACGTCGAGATGCATACGATCGATGGCTTCCCCGTCTATGAAATCGCCCCCAGGGCCGGCGAGCGCAAGCGGATACTGTATCTACACGGTGGCGCCTATGTCTTTGAAATCACGCCCTATCATTGGCACCTGATCGCCGACATGGCCGACCGGCTGGGCTACGGCATCACCGTGCCGATCTACCCCATCGCCCCCGAACACGATTTCCACGCCATGTTCGGCATGGTCGGCGACGTCTACCGCCAGGTGCTCGACGAGACGGAGGCCGAAGACATCGTCTTCATGGGCGATTCCGCCGGCGGCAACATGGCTGTGGTGCTGACCATGATGGCCGCAGAACAGCGCCTGCCGGTGCCGTCGCGCCATGTGCTGATTTCACCCGGCCTCGACGTGTCGCTTGCTAACCCCGAAGTGTTCGAGGCCGAACGCGACGACCCATGGCTGGGCATTGCGGGCGGGCGGGAGGCAATCCGCCTTTATAGTGCAGGAATAGATCCGTCAGACTGGCACATCAGCCCGCTCTATGGCGATCTGTCGGTGCTGCCGAAAACGCTGCTGTTGACCGGCTCACGCGATTTGTTGACGCCTGACAATCTGATCTTCGCGCAAAAGGCGCGTGCCGCCGGCGTCGAAGTCGATGTCGTCTACGAGGAAGGCATGTTCCACGTCTGGCCGTTGATCGACATGCCGGAATCACGCCGCGCCCGCCAGCACATCGTCGCATTTCTCAGTGAGGACCGCTTGCCGATCGGGCAAGACATGAGAACCGGCCTCGAAGCGCCCTCCGCCGCGGCGGCGGAGTAGTGCTTCTGCTTTCAGTTCGAACCTATTGGCGGATCAGAACTTGCCGGTTTCCCGGAACACTTCGAAGGTCGCGCGGATGTGGTCGGCGACTGCCTTGACCGGCGCGCTGGCGTCCGGCGCCACCACCATCGCCAGATTGTAGGTGCCGATGTCGGGCATGCCGTCCTTCGGGCAAAGCTCGACCATGTCGTTGCCGAGAAACGACTTTGGCAGCGGCGCCACGGCGAGATCGGACATGATCGCGGCACGCTGGCCGGCCGTGTGCGCGCTCATATAGGCAATGCGGTAATTGCGGCCCTCGCGGCCAAGCGCATCGAGCGCTCCCGCCCGCCAGGCGCATCCCTCTTCCCACAGCGATACCGGCAACGGCTCGCGCAGATGCGCGCAGCCGCCCTTGGCGCCGGCCCAGACGATAGGCTCGGTCAGCAGCACCTCGGCGCCGAGCGCGCTGGTCTTGTAGGAATTGGTCAGCAGTGTGATGTCGAGCGCCCGGTCGTCCATGCGCCGGCGCAGATTGCTGCTCTGGTCGATGGTGACGTCGACGGCGATCGACGGATGCGACTGCGCAAAACGCTTCAGCACATGCGGCAGCACGCGCTCGCCGTAATCATCCGGCGAACCAAGCCGCACCACGCCGACAATCTCGGGAATGATGAACTTCGACACCACCTCGCGGTTGATCGACAGCAGCCGGCGGGCATAGCCGAGCAGCATTTCGCCATCCGTGGTCAACGACACCGAGCGGGCGTCGCGCGCGAACATCGAGCGGCCAAGGATGTCCTCCAGCTTCTTGATCTGCATGGAGACGGCCGACGGCGTGCGGAAGACGGCATTGGCGGCGGTGGTGAAACTGCCGGTCTCGGCAATCGCCACGAAAGTGCGCAAAACGTCAAGATCGAGCAACGGCAGTGGATGATTGAGCGGGGCGTTCATGGGGACCGACCTTCAATTTTTCTGATACAAAACATCATTCCATTTCGTTTGATTGAACATCAGAACGGGAGGATAGTCAACTCCATCGAAGCAGGTCGCTGCCATCGGCACCATGAAATGACCTGCGAACCAGGACCTGCCTTCGACGCGAATGAAGTTGAAACGAACCCGATTTGCCAACGCGCAGTCTGGCTGCGCCAGATGCCAAAGGAGAACATAATGTCTATTCTGTCGTCCATCGGTCGTATCGCGGCCGAATTCAGCGCGGCCCGCGCCCGCTACCAGACCGAACGCGCTATCCGCTCCCTGCCGATCGAACTGCAGAAGGATATCGGCTGGCCTGAAGCCTCCGACGCCAAGACCAATGCACGCCATGGCGCCGGATCCTGGGCTGGAGCAAAGTAGATCGTGTGTAGCATTTGCTGAAGGCCTGCCGCGCGAACCAGCCCGGCAGGCCTTCCCTATTTTATTTGTGTTCAAATGAGTTTCGGAGCCATGTGGCTCGCGCATGACGCATATGAGAAAGCCGCATAGCAGCTCCTGTTTCCAATTAATTCGTTGTAAACAATCATAAATTTCGGGCACTTTGCCCAAATTTGTCGCATTGGATGTCGCTTTTCATATCAAGCGCTTCGCTTTTGCGATTTAGTTTCTGCTTACACGAGCCTATATCACCGCCAGCAAACGAGCTGCCCCACTCCATCAAGCGAAGGCGACCCGTCTGAGCAACAAATGGAGATGATTATGAAGCTTTTTGCACGCCTCTTCGCCCGCCGCGAAATGAACCTGACCACCGCTCTCGAGCGCCAGCGCCTCGCCAACACCATGCCCGGCCAGACCGGCGCCATGAATGCGGCGCGCCTGGGCTTCGTCGCCTGAAGATTAAGAGGCAGCGCATCCCTGCCGCTGCTTTAGAACTGTAACGCCGCCTGGCTCCAGCCAGAGCGGCGTTTTTGTTCTGCCGGTGGACGCACGCTGCCTGTCCTTTGAACAGCGGGTGCCACTTCCGGGGCTCGCTGCACGCAGATTGCCCATTTGCGACCCATGTCGCAAATTTAATCTTTTCCGGGCGGCGTAGCCAATTGACAGACATGGTTTTTCCTGATGTCGCTATGCTATTCGCGACATCCTGTTCGCGCCATGGATGAGTGAGGTTCACTTGAACGCCGTAAAGCATCCGATCAAGCGATCGTTTGTATTCTTCCTTGTTCCCGATTTCACCATGATCGCTTTTGCGACCGCGCTCGATCCCCTACGCTCCGCCAATCGCATGCTCGGCTACGAAGCCTACCGCTGGCGCCTGGCCAGCATTGATGGCAAGCCGGTGCGTGCCTCGAACGGGGTCGAATGCGCTGTCAACACCTCGCTGGAGGAAGAGCGCAAGAAGATGGCGGGCCCCGACCGGCCGAACATGGCCATCGTCTGCAGCGGCATCGATGTCGAGCGCTATCAGAACAAGTCAGCCTTTGCCTGGCTACGCGAGGAGTACAATCGCGGCGTCGCCGTCGGCGGTCTGTGCACCGGCGCGCATATCCTCGCGGCAGCCGGCCTGTTGTCCAACAAGCGCTGCGCCATCCATTGGGAGAACCTGCCGGGCTTTTCCGAGGCGTTCCCGAAGGCCAATGTCTTTGCCGACCTGTTCGAAATCGACCAGAACGTCTACACCTGCGCCGGCGGCACCGCGGCGCTCGACATGATGCTGAAACTTATCGGCGACGACTTTGACGAGAACCTCGTCAACCGCGTCTGCGAGCAGGTGCTGACCGATCGCGTGCGCAGCCCTACCGACCGCCAGCGTCTGCCGCTGCGCGCCCGCCTCGGCGTCCAGAACTCGAAAGTGCTGACCATCATCGAGTTGATGGAGGGTAATCTTTCCGAGCCGCTGTCGCTGATAGAGATCGCCGACCATGTCGACCTGTCGCGCCGACAGATCGAACGGCTGTTCCGCACCGAGATGGGCCGATCCCCTGCCCGCTATTATCTCGAAATCCGGCTCGACCGCGCTCGACACCTGTTGATCCAGTCGTCGCTGCCGGTGGTCGAGGTGGCGGTCGCCTGCGGCTTCGTCTCGGCCTCGCATTTCTCCAAATGCTACCGCGAACTCTACGCCCGCTCGCCGCAGCAGGAGCGCGTCGACCGCAAGCAGTTGCTGGCGGCCTGATCAGGTGTCACGTGAGTAAGAGAACGACGCGATCCGAAAAACTGGCCGACCGGCGCAGCTTTCGCCTCGACGCGAAGAAGTGGGCTGCGTTCATGGCGGCTCTGGATGCCTCGACGCGTGACCTTTCACGCCTGAAACGCCTGTTGAGCGAGCCGAGCATCTTATCCGATCGCGATCCAATGTGAGCCAGGCGAACTACACCTGCGCCGTGCGCATCGCCTCGATCCGAATATCCTCCGTCAGCCGTGCCTTCAGCGCCGAGAATTCCAGGCTGGTCTTCAGCGTGTAATGGCGCGGATGCGGCAGGTCGATGGCGACATCCGACTTGATGCGGCCAGGCCGCGCCGTCATCACGATCACCCGCGAGGCCATGAAGATCGCCTCCTCGATGTCGTGAGTGACGAACAGCACCGTCTTCTTGCGGCGTTCCCAGATGCCGAGCAGCAGCTCCTGCATCAGCCCGCGGGTCTGGTTGTCGAGCGCGCCGAACGGCTCATCCAGCAAGAGGATTTCGGGATCGTTGGCCAGCGCCCGTGCAATCGCCGTGCGCTGCTGCATGCCGCCGGAGAGCTGCTTCGGCCAATGGTTCTCGAACCCCTTCAGGCCGACAAGGTCGACATAGGAGGCGACGATCCCGTCCCGCTCCCTCTCAGGCATGCCGCGTTCGCGCAGGCCGAAGGCGATGTTTTCGGCAACCGTCAGCCAGGGAAACAGCGTGTAGGATTGGAAGACCATGCCGCGATCCGGCCCGGGCCGGGTCACCACCTTGCCGTCGAGCAGCACGCGGCCCTCGCTCGGTGCTTCGAGCCCGGCGACGATCCGCAGCAATGTCGACTTCCCGCATCCGGATGGCCCGAGGATGGTGATGAAGTCGTTGGCGGCGACCGCCACGTCGATCGGCATCAATGCCTTGACCGGCTCTCCGCCGCTCACGCCAGCAAAAGTGCGCGAGACCCCTTCGATGAGAAGCTTGCTCACGCCAGGCTCCACGGAAAGAGCCAGCGGTTGAATGCCTTGAAGGCGAAGTCGGACAACAGCCCGATCAGCCCGATGACGATGATGCCGAAGATGATCTGCCCCGTTGCCAGCCGCGACTGGCTGTTGATGATCATGTAGCCGATGCCGGAGGACGAGCCGATAAGCTCGGCGACGATGACATAGGTCCAGGCCCAACCGAGCACCAGGCGCAAGGTCTCGGCGATCTCGGGCGCATTGGCCGGCATGATCACCCGTCTGACGATGCCGTCGTTGGTGGATCCGAGCGTATAGGCCGCCTCGACGAGGTCGCGTCTCGTGCTGCCGACCTTGACCGCGATGATCAGGACGATCTGGAACACCGAGCCGACGAAGATGACGAGCAATTTTTCCAGCTCGCCAATGCCGGCCCACAGGATAAGCAGCGGAATGAAGGCCGAGGCCGGCAAGTAGCGTGCGAAGGAGACGAACGGCTCCAAAAACGCTTCCACCGGCTTCCAGGCGCCCATCGCGATGCCGAGCGGCACCGCGACAACCGACGCTAGCAGGAAGCCGCCGAAAACCCGCCAGATCGTGATCAGTATGTCGAGCCAGAAACGATCCTCGACCAGCAGCCGCCAGCCATCCCGCAGCATCGATAGCGGATCGGCAAGGAAGATGCGGTTGACGTGGCCGCCAAGCGTGATCCACGCCCAGAAGATCACGAACAGCACGAAGAAGGAAATGCCGAGCACGGTTCGGGTGCCCGGCGAGACCGGATGCAAGGGGCGCATCGTCAAATCGTCCCCATCGTCAAATCGTCACTTGTCCAGGAGAAGGCGGCGGCGCCAAGCGCCGCCGCATTGCGGTCAAAGGCAGCACCTTCACTTCGACAACGCGCTGGTGTCGGCCAGTGTGGTGACGTCGGGCGCTTCCTTGATCAGCCCCATCTGCAGCAGCAGTTCGCCGGCGGTCTTGGAAAAATCCTGGAATTCCTTGGTGAAGAACTGCTTGTTCTCCGCCCTGTCGGCCCATTTCAGGTATTTCGCCGAATCCTCGAACTCCTTGGCCGACTGCTTCACATCGGCGCCCATGGTCTCGTAGGATTTCTGCGGATCTTTCTTGATCAGGTCGAGCGCGTCGAAATAGCTATCGGCGAGCGCCTTGGCCGCATCCGGATTGGCCTTGAGGAATTCGGGCGTACAGCCAACCGTGTCGAGCACCATCGGGTAGTCGAGCGTGGTTGCCAGGATGTGGCCCTGGTCGGACTTGTCGCGCACCGCAGAAATAAACGGCTCATAGGTCACCGCCGCATCGTTCTGCCCGGCGAGGAAGGCTTGCGCCGCCGCGTCCGGCTCCAGGTTGACGACGGTCACATCCTTGGTCGACATGCCGTTCTTGTTCAGCACCCAGGCAAGCATGAAATAGGGTGACGTGCCCGGGGCCGAGGACGCGACAGTCTTGCCCTTCAGGTCGGCGACGGTCTTGATGTCGTTGCGGGCAACGATACCGTCGGCGCCATAGGATTTGTCGAGCTGGAATATCTGCTTGGTAGTAACCCCGCTGGCGTTCCACACCAGCCAGGTCTCGACCGTGGTAGCGGCGCATTGCAGGTCGCCGCTGGCGATGGCAAGCGGCCTGCTCGCCTGCGGCACTTTCTTCAAGGTCACATCCAGACCGTGCTTCTCAAAAATGCCTGCCTGCTTGGCAAGCGTCAGCGGCGCGAAGCCGGTCCAGCCGCTGATGCCGATGGTAACCGAGGTGGCTGCCATCGCCGGTGCGGACAGACCGGTGGCAAGCGTCAATGTTGCGGCAATAACGGCGATCCTAGTCATGTCAGTTCCCCTTTTGTTTTCGCTGAGGAAATTGTCTCACAGACGCCAATCGGCTTGTCAATGAACAGCTTGGTGAGGCAACCGGCGAGCCGGCGGCTGTATAGTCAACACTATCGGGCGGCCCATCCCCGAAACGGAGCGGGCTGCCTTAAATCCAAATAACCTTCAGTAGCCGTCGCAATAGCACTCCGCCGACGAGATGCGGTCGTTCCACTCGCTACCGCCGAAATCGCGGATCCTGCGTCTGATTTCGATCGAACGGCCCTCCATCCGGGAATCCTCATAGGCAACGAGCGTGCAGCCGCGGCGAACGATCACCGACGAAACACGGTCGTTCCAGAACTGGCCGCCGCGAAAGTTTACGGAATCGTCAGGCTCCATACCAATGGACCGCCCGCGAAAATTCGAGTGCTCGAACATTATGCAGGCGGGTTCATCGTTGTATTGGGCGCTGGCGCCGTCGGCAAAAAGCAGGGACGCGACAGCAGTCAGGATGGCTAGACGTTTCATCTGATGTTTCCTCCGTTTCGACCGCGGGTCCCCTCCGGCTGATAGCGCGGCCCGGGTATTTTGCCAATGCGTCTGCCGGAGTGGCAAGCTAGCGGCTGTCGAACATCCAGCTGCGGTTGCGCCACATTTTCTCGCCGACCAGGCAGTCGGTGGCGGGTTCAGCCCGCGCCGATACCACCGGCGGATGCGCGGCTTCTTCCGCTGCCCATTGCGGCGAGGCCGGACCGGCAAGTTCCAGCACCAGCTTGCGGCGGATGGCTTCGGGAAACTGCGTCCAGTCGTTGACCGGGATCATGAAGGCTCCGGGGCCGCCGATGACGCAGTCGCTGTAGTAGCGATCGAGATTGTTGACGTCATAGGCGCCGGTGAAGCCGCCTCGGGTCATCAGCGGCAGGCCGTTGATGACGATGCCTTGCTTGATCAGCTCGTCGCGAGTGAGGTTGACAGGCGCGCCCTGGTTGTTGGGGCCGTCGCCCGAAATATCGATGACCCGCTTCGTCCCCTGGTAGCCGCTTTCGGCGAACAGGTCGTTGCCGAATTCGAGCGCGCCGGAGATCGAGGTTCGTCGCGCACTGTTGGGAGGCTGGGCGGACAATTGCGCAACCACTCGCTCCGCATCGCTGCGGCTGGCAATCACCGTCCACGGCACGATGACGCGCTGCCAGTTGGTGCCGGCCCATTCGACATAGGTGACCGCGATCTTGCCATGGGCGCCGTCGGCAATGGCCTGCAGCACATTGTCATGCGTCAGCGCTGCGGCGTAGCCGTGACGCTGGATCTCGAGTTCGTCCGGCGACATCGACAGCGAAACATCGACGGCCAGCACCAACTCGACATCGACCGGCTCATCCGCAGCGGATACTGGCGTCAGCCAGAGCGTCAGCGCGAACGCGGCGCAGCCTGAAAAGAAATGTCTGGCGCAGGCAAAAGCAGACATTCGCAGAGGGTAAGCGAGAATCGTCCGTTTAAAAAGAGCAAAACCCGGCCGAGCCGGGCTTTGCATTCACAGTCCTGCAACATTCAGCTGCGCGGCTTCAAATTCTCCGGGTCATAGAGCGGCTTGTAGCCGACAGCCGCCACTTCAACCGGATAGGTTTCGCCGAAATATTCGATGGTGAGCTTGCGGCCTTCCTGGGCGTACGCCCACGGCAGATAGGCAAGACCGATGTTCTTGCCGATGGTCGGGCCATAGGCCATCGAGGTGGTGAAGGACCGCCGGCCAAGTTCGTCGACCAGCGTCTCGCCGGTCTTCGGGTCCATCACCGGCATGGTGCCGACGGGATATCGGGAGACGCCTTTCGAATCGACATTGCTGGTCATCACCAGCGTGCACAGCATGGCCGGCTGGTGCTCGCGGGCGCGATACTCGACATGCTTGGCCTTGCCGCAAAAGTCGTTCTCCTTGACCTTCGGCCGAGCCAGATCGGCTTCGAGCAGATTGTATTCGGTCAAAAGGTCGGCGTTCTGCAGGCGCAGGCTCTTTTCCATGCGGCGCGTGTTGGCGTAGGTCTCGACGCCGAACGGCATCACGCCGGTCGAGCGCAGGGCATCCCAGACGGCTAGGCCGTCCTCGTAGCGCATGTGCAGTTCCCAGCCTTGCTCGCCGACATAGGAGATGCGGAAAGCAGTGACGTCCTTGCCGCCGATACGAACCGGTTTGATCGCCGCGAATGGGAAATTCTCATGCGAAAGCCCGTCCGGATTCTCGACAACTTTCTGCAAGGTCGCCCGGGCATTCGGCCCCCAAATACCGACGGTGACATATTTCTCGGTGACATCGGTGATCGTGACATCAAAGCCTTTGTCCTGCGCCGTGCGGCGCATGTACTGGAAGTCGCGCGGGCCGGCGTCGGCGCCGTCGATCAAGCGACAGCGGTCGGCCATGCGGATGACGGTAAAGTCGGCGCGCACCATGCCCTCCTCGTCGAGGAAGTGAGTGTAGATGCCCTTGCCGATGTTGTTGTCGCCGCCGATTTTGGCCGCGCACAGCCATTCCAGCAGCGCAACATGGTCCGGGCCTTCTATGTCATACATGGCGAAGTGCGACAGGTTGACGATGCCGACATCCTCGCTCATGGCGAGGTGTTCGGCATTGGAAACGCGCCAGAAATGGCGGTTGTCCCACTCATTCTCGCGCACCGGCACGCGGTTGCCGTATTTCTCCAAGAGATGCTCGTTGGCGGCATAGCCGTGGGCGCGCTCCCAGCCGCCCAGTTCCATGAAATAGCCGCCGAGTTCCTTCTCGCGCTCCCAGAACGGCGAGCGCCTGATGTTGCGGGCCTTGGAGAAAGGCTCGCGCGGATGCACGGCCGGATTGTAGACCTTCATCGCCGTCTCGGTGCAGCGGTCCCAGATGAACTGCTCCTTCGTCTGGTGCGGATAGAAGCGCGCATAGTCGATGGCGTGATGGTCGATCGCGGTGCGACCGTCGGTCATCCAGTCGGCGATGAGCTTGCCCATGCCGGGGCCGTCCTTGACCCAGATGGCGACGGCATACCAAAGGCCCCGCACCTTCTGGCTTTCGCCCATGGACGGGCCACCATCCGCAGTCACCTGCAAGAGGCCGTTGAAGGAGTGGCTTTCATTGTAGCCGAGCTCGCCGAGGATCGGCGTCAGTTCCATGGCGCGCTCGAGCGGTGCCAGGATCTGTTCCATGTCGAGGTCGCGCTGCGAGGGCGAAAGCCGCGCCTGGTCCTTCTCAAGCAGATCGCGCGGATGGCAAAGGCGCGGGTTGGTCTCCTCGTAGTAACCCCATTCGATCTGCCCGCCCTCGGCGGTCTTGGGATCGCCGGTGTCGCGCATATAGGCCGAATTGCCCTGGTCGCGCAGCAGCGGCCAGCCGATCTCCTTGCCGGTGCCGGCGAACTCGTTGTACGGGCCGAAGAAGGTCAGCGGATGGTCGATCGGCATGACCGGCAGGTCCTCACCGACCATTTCGGCAATCAGCCGGCCCCAGATGCCGGCGCAGACGACGACATAATCGGCCTCGATGGTGCCGCGATCGGTCACCACGCCTGATATGCGGCCGTCCTTGACGACAAGCGATCGGGCCGGCGTGTTGGCGAAGGATTTCAGCTTGCCCGAGGCTTCCGCCTGGTCGACCAGCTTGCCGGCGACGGTTTGAGAGCGCGGGATGACGAGACCGGCGTCCGGATCCCATAGGCCGCCCTGCACCATTGTTTCTTCGATGAGCGGGAATTTTTCCTTGATCTCGGCCGGTTCGATCAGGCGAGCGCGCGTGCCAAACGCCTTGGCCGAGGCGATCTTGCGCTTGATTTCCTCCATGCGGCTGTCGTCGCCGACGCGCGCGACTTCGAGCCCGCCAATGCGCGCGTAGTGGCCCATCTTCTCATAGAAATCGATGGAGTAGAGCGTCGTCCAGCACGACAGGAAATCGTGGCTGGTCGTGTAGCAGAAGTCGGAGGCGTGCGCCGTCGAGCCGATATCGGTTGGAATGCCTGACTTGTCGATGCCGACAATATCGTCCCAGCCCCGCTCGATCAGATGATGGGCGATCGATGCGCCGACAATACCGCCCATGCCGACGATGACGACCTTCGCCTTTTTCGGAAACTCTGCCATTGCCCGCGACTCCAAAGTGATAAAGCGGGCGGACTATAGGGCGGAGCGGTGGCGCTGACGAAGCCTGTTTGCGACATTGGCAAAAAGCCGAGCGACCATAGGGTGAAATGCTCACATTGGCGCCTTGAGCGGGTCGCCTTCCGAATCGGGGCTAACTCAGGCACCGCTGGCAGGGCCGGTGGCGTTTGGTTGTGGCTGCCGCGGCGCCATTTCCGGCGTCATTGTCAAACGATCAATACCGGGAGCGATAAAAGGCCGAGCAAGTGCCCGGCCTTTCCCAATCATGCCGCCAAGATTACTTGATGCGGGCGACGCCACCCGAAATTTCGACCGTTTCCGAGCCGGTCAGGGCCTCGAGGTCGCCATTGGGCAAGGTGACGAAACAGCCATTCGGGCAGAACTCGACGGTTTCGCCAGCGGCCAGCGCCAGATCGCTTTTGCTGCCACCCTCGGTCACGATCAGCGTGCGGGTCTCGGCGTCCTTGTTGACCGCGCTTGCGGCATGGGTCGAGCCGCTCACGGCGAGCAAGGCGACGGCAGCGACGAGAGACTTCCACATGGTGCAATATCGGTGTTCCCACCGCCTCTGTTGCATTTCGCAAGGCACTTTCGCCTTTGCATGGGAGCTTATATGAGATGGAAGCTGAACCGCAACTGAATGCCGCATTCATGCCGCAATTGGCTCTGCCGGACCGAGCGCGTCAATTGGCGGGCTGGCTGAAATCGGCACAACCTTAGTCGGGATCTGGCTTGCGCACCTTGCGGCCCGTCTTGACGGCCCGTCTTGCTTCGGCGGCAGCCGCCACCTTGGCCTGCTCCTGCTCGGCGAAGTCGGCCTCGATCTTGTCATCATCGGTCGGCCAAGCCTTGGGTTTGTGGACATCGACGACGGCGCGGGGCGTCGATGGAATTTCGATGTGCTCGCCGCTGAATTTCTCAAGCACGGCAAATCGGATGTCGTTCTGCGCGATGTTGCCGTTCATCACATCGGCCAGGAACACGCGGATCTCGAATTCGAGTGCGGCAGGCCCGAAGTTGGAAAACAGCACGAAGGGTTCGGGGTTTTTCAGCACCAAGGGATGGCTGCGGGCGATGTCCAGCAGGACGGCATGTACCTGCTTGACGTCGCTGCCATAGGCAACGCCGACCTTGATATCGATACGGCCGAGCTTGTTGCGATGCGTCCAATTGCCGACGGCGTTGTTGATCAGGTTCGAATTGGGCAGGATGACCGATTGCCGCTGGAAAGTTTCGATCTCGGTGGCGCGCACGCTGATCTTCTTGACGGTGCCGCTGACATCGCCGGCGACGATCCAGTCGCCGACCTTGAACGGCCGTTCCGCCAGAAGGATCAGGCCGGAAACGAAATTGGACACAACGTTCTGGAGGCCAAAACCGATACCGAGGGAAAGAGCGCCGGCGACCAGCGCCAGACTGGAGAGGTCGATGCCCGCCGCCGATATGCCGACGAGTGCCGCCAGCGCAACACCGGCATAGCCGACCGCCAGCCGGATCGAATTGCGCACCCCGGTATCGACCTTGCCGCGCGCCATCACCGAACCGTCTAGCCAGCCCTGGAACCAGCGCGTCAGGAAATAGCCGATGATGAAGACGACGATGCCCGAAAGAATACCGGTGACCGAAATCGTCACCGAGCCGATATTGATCCCGGTTGCCAGTTTGTAGGCCCAGGCCTCGATATCGCCGGGCTGAAAGCCCCACATCAGCAGGATCAGCGGCAGAAATACCAGCACGATCATCACATTGATGGCGACGCTGACGACGAGGCCCAGCTGGTCGAGCGCGGTATCCTCGTAATTCGAATTGGCGGACAGCCAGCGCCCGACGGACGTGTTGGTGAAAGCGCCCTCCTCGCCGATCGCGCGCGCCGACAGGAAGCCGATATAGGCTGTGACCAGCGCGGTGCCGGTAACAACCACCTGTTGAGAGACGAACAAGGCAAGTCCGATATAGCCGAGCAGCGCGGCAACGATGGTGAAAAGACCAAGCGCAAGCGATGTATAGCGCAGCCATGCCGGCCACGGCCGCCAGCTCCCGTCATGCGCCTTGAACGGCCTCAGCATCGCCATCAGGATCAGGATGACGCCGACGATGATGGTGGCACCGAAACTGCGGGCGATGATCAGCGACAGCGGCGAGCCCATCTTGTCGTTGACCACTGACAGGAAATAGTTGACGCCGATGACCACCGCCATGGCGGTCGTCAGCCGCGCCAGCCAGCGCGCCGGGCCGGTTTCGACAGGGATAAGCCGCCAGTTCGGCAGCCGCGGCTCAAGCGCCGCGTTGGTCAGCCTGTTGACGCAGAACACCACTCCGATAACCGCCGCGAGCGCATTCAGGAAGAGGCCGATATCGCCGCGCAGCACATTGTAATAGTTGAAAAAGAATACCGTGGAGGCCAGGAATACACCGACCGCCAGCGTCGGCAGCAAGGTCGACCAGAAGGCCACCGAAAGACGGCTGAGATAGGATGGATCTTCGTTGGTGGGGTCAGCCTCGAACACCCGCCCGAACAGCCGCCTGCCGCCGACCAGCAGCACCAGGGCCAGCCCGAGCGCCACGAAGGTCGCGGCAAGGACGGCCTGGAACTTGAACTTGAAGGCGAAGCTCAGCCAGGACGATACCGCCTTGTAGAAATTGTCGAATTCGTCCCTGGCGTCGGAGAAGACCTGCGGGCTCAGTGCATCGGATAGCACGTAGCGCTTGGTCAAAAGATTGCGGAACAGCTCGCTGCGCATGCTGCCGATCCTGTCGATCAGCCCGCTGATGCGGATCGACAGGTTCTGCGCGCTGGCGACGACCGCATTGATCTCGGCCTTTTCCGACACCAGCGCCTGGCGTTCGCCGGTCACTATGTCGGGCTCCTGCGGCTGGCCTGCCGCCGGCGGCGGACCCAGCGTCTCGATTCGATTGTTGATATCGTTGAGACGCGAACGGAACGCCAGCGCACCAGTGAGGGCCGCCCGCGACAGACCCTCCAGTTGCAGACGTATATCCACCAGCAAGGCATCGTCCTCACCGTCCTGCTGTATCTTCTTCTCGAGGTCGTCAGTCTTGGCCGTCAGGCCCTGGATGACTTTCTGCTGATCGGTGATCAGTCCGGCGGCGCCCTGGCCGAGCGCTTGCGCAGTAGCGTCGAACGGGTGCAGCGCCGAGAAAACGAGCGCGAGGATCAAAATGAGGCGATGCAATCGGAAAATCATGATTTTGATGGCGACTCGTGCAGCAGAGGCAATTTGAAATTGCCTGTCCTTGATAGAGACGGCCATATCATGGGGCAAGCCGTCGCAACCATCACTGGCCCGTCCGATCACACAGTGCGTCGGCCAGTCGAAAGGCAATGGCGCAATATTGGCTTTGCCGATGCGGCCTGCTCTATAGTCTGCCGCATCGCCCGAACCGGATGACCATGATGGCAGAGTACTCGGCCTTTTCGCTGCTCGCGAACGCGCTCAAGGGAAACAAGGACTGGAAGCCGGCCTGGCGGAAGCCGGACCCGAAAGCGTCCTATGATGTCGTCATCATCGGCGGCGGTGGCCACGGGCTGGCGACCGCTTATTATCTCGCCAAGGAGCACGGCATCACCAATGTCGCCGTGCTGGAGAAAGGCTGGCTCGGCTCCGGCAATGTCGGCCGCAACACGACAGCCGTGCGCTCGAACTACCTGCTGCCGGCCAACACCCGCTTCTACGAACACTCGATGAAGTTGTGGGAGAACCTTTCGCACGAGCTCAACTACAACGTCATGTTTTCGCAGCGCGGCTGCCTGAACCTGGCGCACACGCCGGCCCAGTTCGACGACTATGCAAGGCGCGGCAACGCCATGCGCCATCTCGGCGTCGACGCCGAGCTGATGACACCGGCGCAGATCAAGCGCCTGATCCCGGCGCTCGACGTTTCCGCCGACGCACGCTTTCCGGTGGTCGGCGGCTTGATGCAGCGGCGCGCCGGCACTGCTCGCCACGATGCGGTGGCCTGGGGCTATGCGCGTGGCGCCGACCGCCGTGGCGTCGATATCATCGAGAATTGCGAGGTCACCGGCTTCCTGCGCGATGGCGACAGCATCACGGGCGTCACGACGTCGCGCGGCGACATCCGCGCCAAGAAGGTGGCTGTCGCGGTGGCCGGCAGCACTGGACGCGTCATGCAGCTGGCCGGCATCGAGACGATGCCGATCGAAAGCCATGTGCTGCAGGCCTTTGTGACGGAATCGCTGAAGCCCTTCATCGACACCGTCGTCACGTTTGGCATGGGCCATTTCTACATGTCGCAGTCGGACAAGGGCGGCCTCATCTATGGCGGCGACATCGACGGCTACAACAGTTACGCCCAGCGCGGCAATTTGCCTATCGTCGACGAGGTGATGAGCGAGATGCTGGCGCTGTTTCCGGGCCTTGCCCGCGTGCGCATGCTGCGCTCCTGGGGCGGCGTCTGCGACATGTCGATGGATGGCTCGCCGATCATCACCACCGGCCCTCTGCCCGGCATGTATCTCAACTGCGGCTGGTGCTATGGCGGCTTCAAGGCGACGCCGGCTTCCGGCTGGTGCTTCGCCTGGACCATCGCCAAGGATCAGCCGCACGACCTCAACGCCCCCTTCACGCTTGACCGCTTCCATCGCGGCCTGATGATCGACGACAAGGGCCAGGGTGCAAACCCGCGGCTGCATTAAACCATGATGCGGAAAAGTGGAGAACGGTTTTCCGATAAGCTCATGGTCAACCAAGAAGATAAAATTCGATGCTGATCACCTGCCCCTATTGCGGCCCGCGCGACGTCATCGAGTTTACCTATCAAGGTGACGGCAACCGTCAGCGTCCCGACCCCGCCTCGCAGAATTTCGAGGCGTGGAACGCCTATGTCTACGACCGCCTGAACCCGGCCGGCGAACACAACGAGATCTGGCAGCATTCCGGTGGTTGCCGCGCGCATCTGAGGGTCGTGCGCAACACGCTGACGCATGAGATTTCCAGCGTCGCCTTTGTGCGCGGCGATCATGGCTCGGCCGCGCGCCGCAAGGCAGAGGACAAGGCATGAGCCCGCGCCGCACCGACACTGGCGGCCGCATCGACCGGCTGAAAACGATCCGCTTCACCTTCGACGGCGCGACCTACACCGGCCATGCCGGCGACACGCTGGCGTCGGCCCTGCTGGCCAAGGGCATCACCCTCTTCGGTCGCTCGTTCAAATACCACCGCCCGCGCGGCCTGGTCACCGCAGGCGTCGAGGAGCCCAACGCCCTGGTGACAGTGCTGAAGGGCGACGTCCGCGAGCCGAACATCCCGGCGACCATGGTCGAGATCCATGACGGGCTGGTTGCCATCAGCCAGAACCGCTTTCCCTCCCTTGCCTGGGACATCAACGCCGTCAACCAACTCGGCGGCAAGATCCTGTCGGCAGGCTTCTACTACAAGACGTTCATGGGACCGGTGTTCGGCCCGCTGAAGGGCACGCGCTTCTGGATGTTCTGCGAGCATTTCATCCGTCGTGCCGCCGGGCTCGGCAGCGCCGGATCGGCCAAGGACCCGGCCCGCTACGAGCGCATGAATGCCTTTTGCGATGTGCTGGTGGTCGGCTCCGGCCCGGCGGGCCTGATGGCAGCCAAGACCGCCGCCGATCTGGGCGCCCGCGTCATGCTGGCCGATCTCGAGCCGCGTTTCGGCGGCTCGGCCAGCTGGTCCGACGAGACCATCGATGGCGCACCGGCCGCCGATTGGGCTCGCCGCATAGTCGCCCAGCTCGAAGGCCGCGACAATGTCCGCCTTTTGCCGCGCACCACGGTGTGGGGCTACTACGACAACAACACGCTCGCCGCGCTCGAACGGGTCAACGATCACAAGGAGCAGCCAGGCAAAGGCGAGCCGCGCCATCGCTACTGGGCGATCCGCGCCAAATCCGTGGTGCTGGCCACCGGCGCTTTCGAACGGCCGCTGGTGTTCCCCGGCAATGACCGGCCAGGCGTGATGCTGGCGCACGCCGCCGAGCGCTATGCCAACGAGTTCGGCGTGCTGCCGGGGGAGCGGATCGCGCTGTTCACCAACAATGACAGCGCCTACCGGGCAGCCGTCGCCTTGAAGAAGGCCGGTGCCGCGATCGTTGCCATCGCCGATATCAGGCCGGAGCTGTCGCCAGAGATGCGCAAGCTGGCCACGGAAGCCGAAGCCGAGATCTTCGCCGGTTACGCCGTCGTCGCCACCGAAGGTGGCAAGGCGCTGTCCGGCCTCAAGCTGCAACGCTTCGACATGACCAACGGAACGCTCGCCGGCGACGCGCGCAGCATCCATGCCGATTGCCTGCTGATGTCCGGCGGCTGGTCGCCGACCATCCATCTCGCAAGCCAGGCTGGCGCCAAAGCGGAATGGAACGAGGCGTTGCAAGCTTTCCTGCCGCCGAAGCCGACGCAGAAATGGGTCGGCGCCGGCGCCTTCAACGGCCATTTCATGACCCTCGAGGCAATACTGGACGGCCGCAACGCTGGTTTTTCGGCGATCGGCGCAACAGTCACGCCGATGGCGTACCCGATTATCGAATCCTTGCCTTGTGACCCCCGTCCTGCCCCGGTGTTCGAGATCAGGGCCAAGGGCAAGAGCTTTGTCGACTTCCAGCACGACGTCACCGCCGAGGACGTGCGGCTGGCGCATCGCGAAGGCTTTGTCTCGGTCGAGCATCTGAAGCGCTACACCACGCTCGGCATGGCGACCGACCAGGGCAAGAGCTCCAACGTGCCCGGCCTTGCCATCATGGCCGAAGCGCTGGGCAAGCCGATCCCAGAGGTCGGCACGACGCGCTTCCGGCCGCCCTTTTCACCGGTTTCGATCGGTTCGCTGGCGGCCGAGCGCTTCGGCGACCTGAAGCCCGAACGGCTGACGCCGATGCATGACTGGCATCTAGCCAATGGTGCAACGATGTATTCCGCCGGCCTCTGGTACCGTCCGATGATCTACGGCCATGCCGGCGAGACGGTCGAGCAGGCCTATGTCCGCGAAGCCAAGGCGACGCGCGAGAGCGCCGGCATCGTCGATGTCTCGACACTGGGCAAGATTGCGGTGCAAGGGCCCGACGCCGCTCTGTTCCTCGACCGCGTCTACACCAACATGTTTTCGACGCTCGCCGTCGGCAAGGCCCGCTACGGCCTCATGCTGCGCGAGGACGGCCTCGCCTTCGACGACGGCACTACCTGGCGACTCGGCGAGCAGGATTTCCTGATGACCACCACCACGGCCAACGCTGGCAAGGTGATGCAGCATCTCGAATATTTCCTCGACGTGATCTGGCCGGACCTGAAAGTCCACGTCACCTCGGTGACCGACGAATGGGCGGGCGCCGCGATCGGCGGGCCCAAGGCCAGGCAGATCCTTGCTACATGTGTCACTGGCACAGCGGTGGACAACGCTACCTTGCCGTTCATGGGCATCGTTTGTGGCGAGATATCAGGCGTACCGGTGATGATTTGCCGGCTGTCTTTCTCCGGTGAAATGGCCTTCGAAGTCTATTCCGGCGCCGGCTACGGCACCCATGTCTGGGAAGCCTTGATCGAGGCCGGCAAGCCATTCGGGCTGGTCACCTACGGGCTCGAGGCGCTCGGCACGATGCGCATCGAGAAAGGTCATGTCACCGGCGCCGAGATCGATGGCCGCACCACTGCGCGCGATTTGCATCTCGACTGGATGCTGTCGAAGAAGAAGCCGTTCATCGGCTCGGCGATGATGGACCGCGAAGGCCTGATCGCCGCTGACCGCCTGGAACTGGTCGGCCTGATTTCGCTCGACAACCGGCCACTCAACGGCGGCGCGCACATCGTCGAAGAACTGGACGAGGCCAATCCGCACGGTTCCATCGGCCACATCACCGCCTGCTGCTATTCGCCGGCGCTCGGCAAGCATATCGCGCTGGCGCTGATCAAGGGCGGCAAGGCCAGGCAGGGCACGCGCGCCCATGTCTCCGATCCCTTGCGCAAGCGGTTCGGACCAGTCGAGATCGTCTCCAACCACTTCTTCGATCCGGATGGGAGTCGCATGCATGGTTGAGCGCCAATCACCCGAGCGCAAGCCGCCAGAGCACTTGTCGCCACTCGAGCCGGAATTTCACGTCGGCTCGCACGGCAATTTCGAGCACGGCGTCGAGATCATCCTGACCGAGACGCGGCCAGGCTCGATCGTGCAGCTCGCCGCCTGGCCTGGCGAAGAGAAGAAGCTGATATCAGCCATCCACACCGTCACCGGACTTGCGCTGCCGGACGGTGCCGGCGGCGGAGCGAGCGACGGCGTGAAGTCGGTGTTCGGCTTCGCGCCTGGAAAGTTCACCGTTGCCGACGAGGCCGAGGAGTTGGCCGCTGCCTTTGCCAAGGTGGTTACCCCGGCCATCGGTACGATCACCGACCTCTCGCATGGCCGCACCGTGATCCGCATTGCCGGGCCGAAGGCCGAATGGGTGCTGGCAAAGTTCTTCGCCATCGACTTTTCGCTGCCTGCCTTCCCAGTCGGCGCCGGCCGCTCGACCGCCCATCACGATGTCTTCGCCCAGATCCAGCGCACCGGCGCCGACCAGTTCGACATCTACGTCTTCCGCTCCTTCGCCCGGTCGTTCTGGAAGGCGCTCTGTCACGCAAGCGAGGAAGTCGGCTACGAGGTGCAGTAGAGGCGGCCGGCCACTCGCCGACGACTTCCGCCTCCAGTTCGTGATCGAGGGCGTCATCACGCTCTGGGCACTGCTTGCCTACCTACCACCTGGGTTCCTAGCCGGACCGGCTTACTCGCTGAACGTCACCCACTCTTCCAGCGGCACGCGGTCGGTGCGGAAGGTGTTTTCCGGTTTGGATAGGTCCTCATGGCCAAGCGCCATACCGCAGACGACGATCTCCTCGTCGGGAATGTTGAGCACCGGCCTTATCTGCCGATGGTAGGGTGCAAACGCTGCCTGTGGGCAAGTGTGCAAACCCCTACCGCGCGCCGCGACCATGATGTTCTGCAGGAACATGCCGTAGTCGATCCATGAGCCTTGGTTGAGCCGGCGGTCGATGGTGAAGATCATGCCGACCGGCGCGTCGAAGAAGACGAAGTTGCGGTCGTGCTGGGCGCGCATCTTGTCGACCTCGCGGCGGCCGATGCCGAGCGCGCCGTAGAGGCCGAAGCCGTTGGCGCGGCGCCGGGTCAGGTACGGCTCGAAGAACTGGGTGGGATAGTAGCGGTACTCGTCCCAGTCGGCTTTTTCGGCGCGAATGCCAGAATTGAGAATGGCGTCGGTAATCTGCTGCTTGGTCTCGCCCTTGGTGACATAGACCTTCCACGGCTGCATGTTGGTGCCCGACGGAGCCCGCGCTGCAACTGCCAGAATGGCGCGGATCGTATCGTCGTCGACCATGTCGGGCAGGAAAGCGCGCACCGAGCGGCGCGACAGAATCGCCTCGTCGACGATCTCGGCCTCGCTCGCGATTCGAGTGTTGTTTTCCAGCATGGGCCGTCCCTTAACCCTCGTCTCGACCAGACGTCCCCACTCGCCGTTCGTGCCCGAGCCTTTGCATGAACCATCAAAATCGTGCAAGCAAATCTTGAGCAAGCGTGAAAATCCACTTGATTTTTTCATGCGCTTGATTTCTCATGAAATTTATGCGGATTTTTTCATGAAGTGAGCGCCTTGCCTTCGCCTACAGCAAGTACATTGCAGGGACCTGACGAACGCGTGCTGGCCGGCGATATTAGGGCCTTGCGCAAACTGCGTGGTCTGACGCTGGCGGAGATCGGCCTGAAGCTTGGCCGTTCGGTCGGTTGGGTCAGTCAGGTGGAGCGTGGCTTGTCAACGCCATCGCTCAGCGACCTCAGAGCTTTCGCCGAACTGTTTGGTGTGCCGATCAGCCTGTTCTTCAGCCATGACGTGCCTGTCGAAAGCGAGCGCGGCGTGGTTGTGCGCGCCGGCAGACGTCGCACGCTTGGCACAAGCGAAACCGGCTTGGTGGAGGAGCTTCTGTCGCCCGATCTCGGCGGTAGCTTCGAAATGGTGCGTTCGGTCTTCGCGCCGGGTGCCGAACTGAAGGCCGAGGCACAGCGGCCGACCGAGGAAGCCGGGTACGTCGCATCCGGACTGTTCGACATCGAAATAGCCGGCGTCTGGCATCGGCTTGGCGAGGGCGATTCCTTTCGCTTCGAAGGCAAGCCCTACCGTTGGCGCAATCCGGGTTCCGAGCCGGCAATTGTCATCTGGGTGGTTTCACCACCAGTCTATTGAAGAATGCATGTCGCCCAAAAGTGTGCAGCGGTTTTGGGAGAACGACATGCATCAAAACAAAAATAGAAGCGCGACGCGCTTCAGGTTTGGGAGAAGAACATGGCGGGTTTGCCGAGCACGGCTCGCGTGGTGATCATCGGAGGCGGTGCCGTCGGCACCTCCTCGCTCTATCATCTCGCTAAGGCGGGCTGGACCGAGTGCGTGCTTCTGGAAAAGAACGAGCTGACCTCCGGCTCGACCTGGCATGCTGCCGGCAACGTCCCGACCTTCTCCTCGTCCTGGTCGCTGATGAACATGCAGCGCTATTCGACCGAGCTTTATCGCGGGCTGGCCGAAGCGGTCGACTATCCCATGAACTACCACGTTACCGGTTCGCTGCGCCTTGCTCATACGAAAGAGCGTATGCAGGAGTTTCAGCGCGCCAAGGGCATGGGCCGCTATCAGGGCATGGACATCGACATTGTCGGCGTCGATGAGATCAAGCGCCGCTATCCCTTCATCGAGACGCATGATTTGAAGGGCGCGCTCTACGATCCGAGCGATGGCGACATCGATCCGGCGCAGCTCACGCAGGCGCTGGCCAAGGGCGCACGCGACATGGGCGCGAAAATCATCCGTTTCTGCCCGGTCACAGGCGTGCGCCGCGAGAACGACGAATGGGTGGTCGAGACAGCGCAAGGCGAGATCCGCTGCGAGATCGTCGTCAATGCTGCCGGTTACCGCGCCGCCGAAGTCGGCAAGATGTTCGGCCGCGAGGTACCGATGATGGTGATGAGCCATCAGTACATATTGTTCGAGGAAATTGCGGAACTGGCGGCGTGGTCGAAGGAACAGGGCAAGAAATTGCCGCTGCTGCGCGACGTCGACACCTCCTACTATTTGCGCCAGGAAAAGAACGGCATGAACCTCGGCCCTTACGAGCGCAATTGCCGCGCGCATTGGGCGACCCATAACGATCCGATGCCGGAGGATTTTTCCTTCCAGCTGTTCCCCGACGATCTCGACCGGCTGGAGCACTATCTGGCCGACGCCGTCGCCCGCGTGCCGATCCTGGGCACGGCCGGCCTGTCCAAGGTCATCAACGGGCCGATCCCCTACACGCCGGACGGCAATCCGCTGATCGGGCCGATGCCCGGCGTTCCCAATGCCTTCGAGGCCTGCGCCTTCACCTTCGGTATCGCCCAGGGCGGCGGCGCCGGCAAGGTGCTGGCCGAATGGCTAACCGAAGGCCAAACCGAATGGGACATGTGGTCGTGCGACCCGCGCCGCTTCACGTCCTTTGCCTCGGCGCCGGACTATTGCGTCGCCAAGGGCATGGAGATCTATGGCAACGAATACGCCATCCAGTTTCCGCGCCATGCCTGGCCTGAAGGCCGCGACCGCAAGCTGTCGCCGATCCACGATCGCATCAAGGCGTTCGGCGCCCGCTTCGATGCCTATAATGGCTGGGAGCGCGCCACCTGGTATGCGCAAGACGGCGACGATGTTTCCGAGGAAGCCACACTGACCTTCCGCCGCGACGGACCATGGCAGCATCGCGTGCGCGAAGAATGCCTGGCGGTGCGCGACGCAGCCGGCATCCTCGACCTGCCGGGATTCTCGCGTTTCAATCTCGACGGCCCGGGCGCCGCCGAATGGCTGAGCCTGCAGGTTACCGGGCTGGTGCCGAAACCCGGCCGCATCGGCCTCGTCTACTTCGCCGACGACAAGGGCCGCATCGTCACCGAAATGTCCGTCGTGCGTCACGATGAGAATTTGATGACGCTGATCACCGCGGCGGTCGCGCAATGGCATGATTTCGAATGGCTGAAGTCGCGCATGCCCAAGGATGCGCCATTCAAGTTGATCGACCGGACCGAGGAATTCTCGACACAGATCCTGGCCGGCCCCAACTCGCGAAAAATCCTCGCCGATGTCTGCGAAGCCGACCTCTCTCTGCCATGGCTGACGCATCAGGAGACCAAGATCGCCGGCCGCTGGGCGAAGCTTGTGCGTGTCTCCTTCGCCGGCGAACTCGGCTGGGAGATCCACACACGGGTCGACGACACCGCTGCCATCTTCGATGCCATCTGCGCGGCCGGACAGCAGCATGGGCTGAAGCCGTTCGGCATGTTTGCGCTGGATTCGCTCAGGCTTGAAAAAGGCTACCGCACCTGGAAGGGCAACCTTTCGACCGACTATTCGATCCTGCAAGGCGGGCTCGAGCGCTTCGTCAAATGGGATAAGCCCGAGTTCCGCGGCAAGTCGGCGTTGCTGAACGAAAAACAACAGGGTGTGAAGAAGCGTTTCGTCACGCTGGTCGTCGAAAATCCCGGCGACTGCGACGCTCCCTACATGTCGACGCTGTGGCATGACGGCCGGATCGTTGGTGAGACGACGTCGGGCGGCTGGGGTCATCGCATCGACAAGTCGATCGCACTCGGGATGCTGCGCGCCGATCTGACCGAACCCGGCACCGCTGTCGAGATCGAAATCTTCGGCGACCGTTTCCAGGCGGTCGTCCAGAAAGACGAACCGCTATGGGATCCGAAGAACGAGAGGCTGCGCGCATGAAGAGGATCATTCTCACCGATGGCGGCATGGGACAGGAACTGGTCCGCCGCAGCAAGTCCGAGCCGACACCGCTATGGTCGGCCAGGGTGTTGATCGACGAACCGGATCTGGTGCGCGACCTGCACGCGGAATTCATCCGTGCCGGCGCTCGCGTCATTACCATCAACACCTATTCAGCGACACCCGAACGCCTGGCGCGTGAGGGCGCTGAGGATCTCTTCAAGCCATTGCAGAAGCGCGGCATCGAATTGGCGAGGCAAGCCCGCGACGAGGCCGGCGATGCGGCGATCGCCGGCTGCCTGTCCCCACTTTTCGGCAGTTACGCACCGGCGCTGACCATTTCCTTCGAGGAGACGCTCGACATCTACCGCCGCATCGTTGCCGAGCAAGCGGATGGCGTCGACCTGTTCCTGTGCGAAACCATGGCGTCCGCAGAGGAGGCGCGCGCGGCCGTCACCGCGGCATCGGAAAGCGGCAAGCCCGTATGGGTCTCGTGGACGCTGGCCGACCACGGCAAACCAAGGCTGCGCAGCGGCGAGGCAATAACCGCCGCGGCCAGCGCGCTCGACGGCTTGGCAGTCGCTGCACGGCTGCTCAACTGCTGCCGGCCGGAAGCGATTGCCGCGGCACTGCCTGAATTGATCGACCTCGGCGGCCCGGTCGGCGCCTATGCCAACGGCTTCACCTCCACAGAAGCGCTCAAGCACGGCGGCACCGTCGATGTGCTGCACGCGCGACTTGATCTCGGCCCGGATGCCTATGCCGACCAGGCGATCGGCTGGGTCGAGGCCGGCGCGGATATTGTCGGTGGTTGCTGCGAGGTTGGACCGCCGCATATCGCTGCTCTGCGCGACCGGCTCGAACAGGCCGGCTACGAAATTTCGGGAGTTTTTCATGCCTAAGCCATCATCGCGCATCTCCGGCATCGTGCCTTCGGGCAAGGACGGCTGGGAAGTCCATTCAGCCGCCTGGGCCCGCAAGGAGGCTGGCGAAGACATCATCATGCTGTCGGTCGGCGACCATGATTTCGACACGCCTTCGCAAACGATCGAAGCCTGCGTGACAGCGGTTCGCGGCAGCAACCACCACTACACCCCACTTCCCGGCTTGCCGCGCCTGCGCAAGGCGATGGCGGCGGCCTCGAGCGCCTGCACCGGCGTCGAGACGACACCAGATCAGGTCATCGCCACGCCCGGCGGCCAGGCAGCGCTCTACGCGGCCATCCAGGCCGTGCTCGACCAGGGTGACCACGCCATCGTCGTGGCGCCCTACTACGCCACCTATCCAAACACGTTCAGCGCTGCAGGCGCCGATTTCACCGTCGTCGAGACGCCCGCTGAGGACGGCTTTCAACCGCGTGCCGACATGATCCGGGCGGCACTCCGGCCGAACACGCGCGCCATCCTGATCAACACGCCGAACAACCCGACCGGTGCGGTCTATTCGCGAGAGCGCCTCGAACAACTCGCCGAGGTCTGCAGGGAGCATGACCTCTGGCTGCTATCCGACGAGGTCTACTGGACACTGGGCGGCGGCGAGCACGTCTCGCCGCGCTCGCTGCCCGGGATGGCCGAGCGCACGCTGGTCATCAATTCGATGTCGAAGAGCCACGGCATGACCGGCTGGCGCATGGGCTGGCTGACAGGCCCGGAGGCGATGATCACACTGCTCACCAATCTCAATCTGGTGACGACTTACGGCTTGCCGGCCTTCATCTCGATCGCCTGCGCCGAGGCGCTGGAGAACCGCTATGGCGTCAAGGAGATCGCCGAGCGCTATGCGGCGCGCCGTACCGTCCTGCTCGACGCCGTGCGCGGCATGAACAATGTCAACGTGCGCGGTTCCGAGGGCGGCATGTTTGTCATGCTCGACATCAGTGCGTTCGAACCCGACGACGAGAAATTCGCCTGGGCTCTGCTCGACAAGGAAAATGTCGCCGTGATGCCCGGCTCCAGCTTCGGCGAAGCCGCAGCCGGCCATATTCGCATCAGCCTCTGCCAGCCCGAACCCGTGCTGCAGGAAGCAGCGCTCCGGCTGCGCCGCTTTGCCTCCAGCTACCGTCGCGAGGCCGCATGACCGCCAAGGCAGTTCCCGCCAAAGCAAGAGCCGTCATCATCGGCGGCGGCGTCTCCGGCTGTTCGGTCGCCTATCACCTTGCCAAGCTCGGCTGGACCGACATCGTGCTCCTGGAACGCAAGCAGCTGACGTCGGGCACGACATGGCATGCCGCCGGCCTGATCGGCCAGTTGCGCGGTTCGCAGAACATGACGCGGCTGGCGAAATATTCCGCCGACCTCTACGTCAAGCTGGAAGCCGAGACCGAGGTCGGCACCGGCATGCGCCAGGTTGGCTCGATCACCGTGGCGCTGACCGAGGAGCGCAAGCACGAGATTTATCGACAAGCCTCTCTCGCCCGCGCCTTCGATGTCGATGTCCGCGAGATTTCGCCCAATGAAGTCAAAGAGATGTACCCTCATCTCAATGTGTCCGATGTCGTCGGCGCCGTGCATCTGCCGCTCGACGGCCAGTGCGACCCCGCCAACATCGCCATGGCGCTGGCCAAGGGCGCGCGCCAGCGCGGCGCCACAATCGTCGAGAATGTGAAGGTCACCAAGATCCACACCAGGGCTGGTCGCGTCACCGGCGTGTCCTGGGCACAGGGCGAAGACCAAGGCACCATCGAAGCCGAAATCGTCGTCAACTGCGCCGGCATGTGGGCGCGCGAGCTTGGCGCGCAGAACGGCGTCACCATCCCGCTGCATGCCTGCGAGCATTTTTATCTCGTCACAGAGCCGATCCCCGGCCTCGGCCGGCTGCCGGTGCTGCGCGTGCCCGACGAATGCGCCTACTACAAGGAGGACGCTGGCAAGATGATGCTGGGCGCCTTCGAGCCGGTGGCCAAGCCCTGGGGCATGGACGGCATCCGCGAGGATTTCTGCTTCGACCAACTGCCCGAGGATATGGACCATTTCGAGCCGATCCTCGAAATGGGCGTCAACCGCATGCCGATGCTGGCGACCGCCGGCATCCACACCTTCTTCAACGGGCCCGAGAGTTTCACGCCGGACGACCGCTATTATCTTGGCGAGGCACCAGAATTGTCCGGCTACTGGATGGCGACCGGCTATAATTCGATCGGCATCGTCTCCTCCGGCGGCGCCGGCATGGCGCTGGCGCAGTGGATCAACGATGGCGAAGCGCCTTTCGACCTTTGGGAAGTCGATATCCGCCGCGCCCAGCCGTTCCAGAAGAACCGCCGGTATCTCAAGGAGCGGGTCTCCGAAACGCTCGGCTTGCTCTATGCCGACCATTTCCCTTATCGCCAGATGGCGACATCGAGGAATGTCCGCCGCTCGCCCCTGCATGAGCATCTGAAGGCGCGCGGCGCTGTCTTCGGCGAAGTCGCCGGCTGGGAGCGCGCAAACTGGTTCGCTCGCGAGGGCCAGGAGCGCGAATACCGCTATTCCTGGAAGCGGCAGAACTGGTTCGACAACCAGCGCGAAGAACATCTGGCGGTCAGGAACAAGGTCGGCCTGTTCGACATGACCTCGTTCGGCAAGATCCGCGTCGAGGGCCGTGACGCCTGTGCCTTCCTGCAAAAACTATCCGCCAACGACATGGACGTCGCGCCGGGTAAGATCGTCTATACCCAGATGCTCAACCAGCGCGGCGGCATCGAGAGCGACCTCACCGTCTCGCGCCTGTCGGAGACGGCGTTCTTTCTGGTCGTTCCCGGCGCCACGCTGCAGCGCGATCTCGCCTGGCTGAGAAAACACCTCACCGACGAATTCGTCGTCATCACCGATGTGACGGCAGCCGAAGGCGTGCTGTGCCTGATGGGGCCGGACTCGCGAAAGCTGATCCAGAAGGTGAGCCCGAACGATTTCTCCAACGAAGCCAATCCGTTCGGTACGTTCCAGGAGATCGAGATCGGCATGGGCCTGGCCCGCGCCCACCGCGTCACCTATGTCGGCGAGCTCGGCTGGGAACTCTATGTCTCGACCGACCAGGCAGCCCATATCTTCGAAGCAATCGAAGAGGCAGGAGCCGATGTCGGGCTGAAACTCTGCGGCCTGCACACGCTGGATTCCTGCCGCATCGAAAAGGCTTTTCGGCATTTCGGCCATGACATCACCGATGAGGACGACGTGCTGGAAGCCGGCCTCGGCTTCGCGGTTAAAACGGCCAAGGGCGACTTCATCGGCCGCGATGCCGTGCTGCGCAAGAAGGAAGCCGGACTGTCACGCCGGTTGGTGCAATTCCGCCTGAAGGACCCGCAACCCCTGCTCTTCCACAACGAGGCGATCCTGCGCGACGGCAAGATCGCCGGTCCGATCACCTCAGGCAATTACGGCCATCATCTCGGCGGCGCCGTCGGGCTGGGCTATATCAAGTGCCTGGGCGAGAGCGAGGCGGACGTGCTGGGCTCGTCCTACGAAATCGAGATCGCCGGCGAGCGTTTTGAGGCGGAAGTATCGCTGAAGCCGATGTACGACCCGAAGTCGGAGAGGGTGAGGATGTAGCACGCAGTCCTGTCCTTCTCCCCTTGTGGGAGAAGGTGGATCGGCGTGCAGCGCCGAGACGGATGAGGGGTGTTCCAGCGGAGTGAGACGTTGGCGTTCCCTGGAACACCCCTCATCCGTCGCCTTCGGCGACACCTTCTCCCACAAGGGGTCCCACAAGGGGAGAAGGGAAAGGCGTGCCACTCAAAACCGCTCCAGCTTCGCCCGCACTTTCGCCAGAAACGCTGCGCGCGACCGTGGCGTCGAGGAATCCATCAGATAGTGCGCCAGGAAGAATGTCCGGCAACGCGTCGCGCACAGCGCCCGCATGCCGCGCAAAAGGGTCTTGCGTCCGGGCTGGCCGACGACGACGCTCCACCAGGTCGGCGCGCCGCAGGTGGTGATGACGCCGACCTTGGTCACATGCGTCATCAGCGACTTGATGCGTCCCTTGCCAGCAGGCAGCTTGAAGGCGACATCCGTCGCCCACACCCGGTCGAGCCAGCCCTTCAGCATCGCCGGCAGCCCATACCACCAGGTCGGATAGACGAACAGGATCGCTTCGGCCCAGTTGAGCAGTTCGAAATGCGGCCTCAGCGCCGGGTCCTGCGGCGCCTGGTCGTTGTAGGAGCGCCGCTCGTCGCAGGTCATCACCGGGTCGAATTTCTCGGCATAGAGGTCGAGCAGCCGCACCTCCCAGCCCCTCGCCTTCAGCACGTCCACGGCGGTATCGCGGATTGCGGCGCAAAAACTCTCCGGCACCGGATGGCAGTAGACCAACAGCGCGCGCATCAGAAGGCGTCCATGCTGGCTGCGACTCTTGCCGCGAAGGCCTTGCGCGTGCCGTCTGTAGACAGGTTCATTGCATAGTGAGCGAGATAGCTCACCGGCGCGCCCGGTTTTACGGTGGCGCGCAGCATACGCTTGATCAATTTGCGGGGCGGATCGCCCATCAGCATGGCGCGGAACCGGCTGCCGCCATAGGTGGTCACCGCTGCAACCTTACGGATATTGTGCAGCGACGGCTGCACCTTGCCGTTGACCAGCTTGAACGACACGCCCGGCAGGAAGACGCGATCGAAGAAGCCTTTCAGGATCGCCGGAAAGCCGTAGTTCCAGACCGGATAGGAAAGCACCAGCGCATCCGCCCGCAGCAGGCGTTCGACATAGGAAGCCACCGCATCGGAGGAGCCGCGCTGGTTGTGATAGTCCAGCCTTTCCCGGCGCGTCAGCCGAGGATCGAAATCCTCGGCATAGAGGTCACAGTCATCGACGGTATGGCCCGCTGCCGTCAACCGCTCCACGATCATCCGGTGCAGGCCGGCATTGAAGCTGGTCTCGACCGGATGGGCGTAGAGGACGAGGATGTTCACAGGGGAATATCCCCCAGGTCAGCGCGAGGCACCCCCCTCTGCCCTGCCGGGCATCTCCCCCGCAAGGGGGGAGATCGGACCGCCGCATCGCTTTCGCCAACTTTCAACGCCGCAGAATGGTCGCGACCGAGAGGCTGCCAATCTCCCCCCTTGCGGGGGAGATGTCCGGCAGGACAGAAGGGGGTGCTCAAGCGCGAACCTCTCATCCCATCCTCTGCAGCCCCTTGAACAGGAATGTCCGACCCGATCGGTAGTCGTAGTCCGGATTCTCCCAGGCGATCATCTTGCCGGGGTTGAGCAACCCTTGCGGATCAGTCTCCCGCTTGAAGGCAAGCTGCACCGCGTCCGTCTGCTTCATGCCGCCCTCTTCCAACGTGTAGCGATGCGGGTTGAAGATCGGGCAGCCGTTCTCCTCATGCAGGCGCACGATCTCGTCGAGCCGCGCTTCGGTGGTGAATTTGACCAATGGCAAGCCGAAGCAGGTGATGTTGCCGTCCAGCCGCACGAATTCCAGATGCGAAAAAACCTCGCCCGGAAACATCGCGTCCATCTTTTCGACCAGCGCCAGCTGGTGGGGAAAGGGATAAAGCGATTGCAGATAGGTGATCGAAGGGTCGACGCGCAGCGCCCTGAGCGTCGTGTGGTTCCAGGCCAGCTCATAGGCCGGCGGCAAGCCCTTTTTCTCCTCCGGCGTCACGGTGGCGGCGTTAAAGATCACTTCGCCGCCGGCGCGCCGGGTGAAGGCCAGGAAGGCATCGAGCCCGTGCCGCGCCACCATGACCACGCAAATGCTCTGCCCTTCCCGAAGGAATTTCTGGTGGCGCTTGAAATAGAGCTGCGGCACGGGTGCCGCTATCGGCGTGATCAGCTTGGTCAGGATGCCGTCCTGGCAGGCCAGCGCGTTGCCGTAGCGGGCCGCATCCATGAAAGCGTCGAAGCCAACGATGACGTCGACCCAATCGTAAGCGGCGGTCAGCGGCATCTCGACTTCGGTGATGATGCCGTTGGTGCCATAGGCATGGGTCACCTTGTGCAGGTCCTCGCCGGTGAGTTCGAGCACTTTCGGCTCCGCTTCCATCGTCACCACGCGCAGCCGCAGCACATTGCCGAAATCGCGCAGGCCACCAAAATTGATCGAACCGACGCCACCCGAACCGCCGGCGATGAAGCCGCCGATCGAGGCTGTGTTATAGGTGGACGGCGACAGCCGAAGCTCCTGGCCGGAATGCGCCCGCGTTGCCTTGTCGATGTCGGCCAGAATGGCTCCCGGTCCGGTCACCACGCGACCCGGCGCGATCGACTTGATTTCATTCATTTCGGCAAGGTTGAGCACGACGCCGCCGGAGAGCGGCATCGCCTGCCCGTAATTGCCGGTGCCGCTGCCGCGCGGCGTTACCGGCACGCCATGGCGATGGCAGGTCGCAAGCACGCGGATCAGTTCGGCCTCGGTCTTCGGCGTCACGATCAAATCGCCGGTGACATGATCGAGCTGCTGCCTCAGCACCGGGCTATACCAATAGAAATCGCGGCTCTTCTGCTGGACGATGGCCGGATTGTCGTCGACCTTCAGGCCTTCGAGATCGCGTTTGAGCGCCGAAACGTCCATCATTCCACCATCAGTTCGTCGAGTTCGGCATAGTCGGGCAATTGCCGGTCGATCGCCCTGCCGCCGCGCACGACAACGCGATCCGATTCGGGCCGCGACAGCAATTCCGTCCAGCTTCGACCTTTGAACACGATGAAATCGGCATCGCCACCAGCGGCGAGCGTACCGAAGCCGTCGAGCCGCATCACTTTGGCCGGCGTCGCGGTGATTGCTTGCGGCCAGTCGGCGACCGGATGATCGAAATGCAGGATGCGCGTCGCCATGCGGTAGACCTCCAGCATGTCGAGATCGCCATAGGCATAGAACGGGTCGCGCGTATTGTCGGATGCGACCGCCACCGGAATGCCCCTCGCCTTCATCTCATGCAGCAGCGTCACGCCACGCCAGCGCGGCGTGGTGCCGTTGCCGCGCCGGTCCTGCAGATAGAGATTGCACATCGGCAGCGACACGACGGCCAGCCCCGCCTTCGCCACCTTGTCCAGCGTGTCCAGCACATCGAGGTCCGGCTGGCGCGCCAGCGAACAGCAATGGCCGATGAGGATCTTGCTCTCGAAGCCGTTCCAAAGGGCGGCTTCCGCGATCTTCTTCAGCGATATGGCGGCAACATCGTCGGTCTCGTCGGCATGGAAATCGAGATCGAGGCCATGCTTGATCGCCTGCGCGAAGACATGGTCAAGCAGCTCTTCGAGGTCCGGCACCATATAGGTGACGACCCCGAGCACGCCCTTCGCGGCGGCGACCCGCTTGGCCAGCCTGTCGAACCACTTCTTGTCGCGCACGCCCTCGATGCCGATCAGGCACGCGCCCTGCAACTCGATACGGCCGCGCCATGCCTCGCGCATCGTCTCGAACACCGGCCAGGAGATCTCCTCCTGCGGTGCGACGCTATCGAGATGCGTGCGCAGCGCCCTTGTGCCATGCGCATAGGCCGAGCGCAGCGAAAAATCCATGCGCCGCGCCACGTCCTCTGCGCTCCAGCGAGCGGCACGGTCGGTGCCGGTGGCGTTCAGCGCACCCATGAAGGTGCCGTCGGGATTGGGCATTCGCGGCCAGATATGGCCCTTGTCGATATGCGTGTGGCAGTCGATGAAGCACGGCAGCACTATGCGGCCGGCAAGGTCGACGGCATCGGCACGTGCCTTCAATTTGCCATGCGCTGCAATGCTGGCGACTTTGCCGTCGGCAACGGTAATGTCAGCCAGGGCGAAACCATCATCATCGTAAGTTGCAGTAAGGCCCGACGTCAGTGATTGATGAACACGGACGTTGGCGAGCTGATAAGAGCCGGAGGCTGGTATCAAGGCTTGCCCCCCTCTGTCTTGAGGGGGAGATGTCCGGCAGGACAGAGGGGGGTGTTTCGCACCAACCTTTCAGTCATCCTAGCGCTCCTGCTTCAGTGCGCTTTCGTGCCAGCGCCGCAAAATGAGATGCGAAATCAGTGACAGCACGAGGAAGATCAGGATGCCGGTGAGCGAAATCAAAAACAGCGCCGCGAACAGCCGCGGCGCGTTGAGCCGGTAGCCAGCCTCGATGATACGCGAGGCAAGCCCCGACGACTGGCCGGTGGTGCCGGCGACGAATTCGGCCACGACGGCGCCGATCAGCGACAGGCCGCCGGCGATCTTCAACCCGCCGAGAAAATAAGGCATCGCCGCCGGCAGCCTGAGATAGCGCAACTGCTGCCAGCGCGTCGCGCCGTTGAGCTTGAACATGTCGCGCAGATTGCGATCGACGGAGTTGAGGCCAAGCGTGGTGTTGGACAGGATCGGAAAGAAGGCGACGATCCAGGCGCACAGCAGAAGCTTGGTCGTCTGGTCGTTCACATAGATGTTGATCAACGGAAAGATCGCCACGATCGGCGTCACCTGCAGCACGATCGCGAAGGGGAAGAACGACATCTCGACCCATTTCGATTGCGCGAACAGCACCGCTAGCCCGACCCCCCCGATGACGGCCAGAGCCAGGCTGAGGAAGGTGATGCGCAAGGTGACCAGCAGGGAGGAAAACAGCAGGCCGGCATCGTTGTAGAGCGTCCACAGAACCACGCCGGGGCGCGGCAGGATGTACTGCGGAATCTCGTTCCACACGCAGATGCGGTCCCACAGCCAGATCGCCAGGATCATGATCGCCAGCGGCAGCACCCAGCGGCCGATCCGCTCGAAGCGTTCCTGGCGCACCCGGCGCGCTTCCTCGGGGTCGAGTTCGAGCACCCGCTCGTCAATGGCCGTCATGGTGTGTGCCTGCTGTTGAGTTGATGGCCTTGACCAGCACATCGGAGGCCTGGCGGCACTGTGCCGCATAGTCGGGCGAGGTGCGAAACGCCTGGTCGCGAGGATAGGAAGCCTCGATAGCGAGCTCGTCGAACACCCTGCCCGGCCGCGCCGCCATGATGACGACGCGGTTGGAGAGAAAGACGCTTTCGAAGACGCTGTGGGTGACGAACACGACGGTGAAGCGTTCGTCTTGCCACAGCTCCAGCAGATCATTGTTGAGCTTGAAGCGGGTGATCTCGTCGAGTGCCGCGAACGGCTCGTCCATCAAAAGCACGCGCGGCTTGGTCACCATAGCCCGCGCAATCGAGACGCGCATCTTCATGCCGCCGGACAGTTCGCGCGGCACCGCGTCTTCGAAACCGGTCAGATGCACCCGCGCCAGCATTTCCGTTATCGCCGGTGTCGCCTTGGCGCGCGAAATGCCTTTCAGCCGAAGCGGCAGCCAGACATTGTCAAAGACATTTGCCCAGGGCAAAAGGGTCGGCTCCTGGAAGACGAAGCCGATGTTCGAGCGGTCAAGCGAGCCGCCGCCGCGCCAGTCGAGCACGCCGGAGGTCGGCGTCGACAGGCCGGCGATCAGCCGCAGCGCTGTCGACTTGCCGCAACCCGACGGTCCGAGCAGGCTGAGGAAATCGCCTTCCCGGATCGTCAGGTCGACATCGCTCAGCGCCGTCACACCGTTGGAAAAAACCTTGCCGACGCCACGCAGCGCCAGAAGCGTCGAGGACGTGCCCGACGCAGACGGCGCTGGCGCCACTTTTTCCTGCATCATGCCGGGACGGCCTACTTCTTCAGCTCGAGCCCGACGCCCTTGTTGACGAAGGTCAGCGTGTAGGCCTTCTTGATGTCGATGCCGGCTGGCGTGACCTTGGCCTTGACCATCTTGTCGTAGAAGCTCTGGACCCGCGCGTCGGTCATTGCGCCGATTCCGAGCTTTTCCGTGTCGCCGGAATCGGCCAGGCCGAACTTCTTCATCTGATCGATCGAGAACGCGATCTGCTCGTCGTTCATGTCGGGATTATCCTTCTTGATCAGGTCGTTGGCGGCCTTGTTGTCGCCGTAGAGATATTTGTACCAGCCCTTGGCCGAGCCATCGACGAAGCACTGGACCACCTCCGGCTTCTTGTCGATCGTGTCCTGCATCACCTCGATCGTCGTCGCGTAGGTGTCCCAGCCATAGTCGGCCAGCAGGAACTGGTTCGGCACGAAGCCGCCTTCCTTCTTTACCGCGAACGGCTCGGAGGTGACGTAGCCCTGCTGGATCGACTTCTTGTCGGCGAGGAAAGGAGCGGTGTTGTAGGTGTAGGGCGCGCGCTTGGAGGCGTCGAAACCGAGTTCGATGACCATCCATTGGAAGAAGGTCTGCACGCCCTCGTCGCCCAATATATATTGGTCGGCGTTCTTCAGGTCTTCCCACTTGTCGAGCCCTTCGCCGGGGTGGGACATGATGACCTGCGGATCCTTCTGGAAGTCCGCCGCCACCACGCGCATCGGAATACCTTGCTGGACGGCATCGAAAGCCGACAGGAGATTGCCGCCCATGTAGAAATCGATCTTGCCGGCAAGCAGCATCGGCCGACCGCTGACCTGCGGGCCGCCCTGCATGATGGTGACATCGAGGCCGCAGGCAGCGTAGGTGCCATCGGCCACGGACTGGTAATATCCGCCATGTTCCGGCTCGGCCAACCAGTTGGTGCCGAAGGTGACTTTCTCATTCGCAGCGGCACTCAGCGTGCCGGCTGCAAGCAGCGCCACCACCGCCGCCGAAATCTTCTGTTTTCCGTACATCGACACCACCACCCTCTGTTTGCACCGGCGCGCCACGCGCCAGGCTCGACACCAAAGATTCAAGAAGCAAGACATATGCCACCAGCGCCTTGCGCCGGGACCGCCCGCTTGCACCACAGCCATCTGCGAAAGCCGGACAAGGTCGTGCTGCACTAGAGGCATCGTGCCTATTTTTTGAACGCCTGTCCACAATCGCACCGGCAACATGCACCGCCATCTTGAAGGCGTGACGGGTCAGGCCTTAGGCTGGCGGCATCCAGGAGATTGCCATGTTCAAATTCCTCACCCCGAAGTCGATCAAGCCGCCCTTTGCCCGCTACAGCCATGGCGTCGAAGTGCCGGCCGGCAAGCGGCTGGTACTGTGCTCGGGCCAGGTTGCCATTACGGCGGACGACGAGATCCCGGAAGACGCGGGGGCACAAGCCGAGCTCTGTTTCCGCAACATCGCCGCGGTGCTCGGCGAGGCCGGGCTGGCCCTCGGGGATATCGTGCGCATCAACGCCTATGTTACCGACCGCGCGCATCTGCGGCCTTACATGGACGTCCGCGACCGCCTGTTCTCCAGCCCCGCCCCGGCATCGACGCTGATGATCGTCTCCGGATTCGCGCGGCCCGAATTCAAGGTCGAGGTCGAGGCGATCGCGGCTGGGTGATCGACAGGCCGTCCTTCCCGCGCTAGGTCTGGCTCGTTGATCGAAGAGGCATGACATGACGGTTGCGAAGAAACGCGTCTGGTGGGGCGATTACCGGACCACCGAATACGCCTCGATCGATCCGGAGGCTACGATCGCCGTGCTGCCGCTGGCGGCGATCGAGCAGCATGGGCCGCACCTGCCTGTTTCGACTGACACCTCGATCATGAACGGCATGCTGGACACGGTCATCTCGCGCCTGCCCGATGATCTCGACATCCGCATCCTGCCGGTCCAGGCGGTGGGCAAGTCGAACGAGCATTTGCACGCGCCGGGCACACTCACCTTGCCGGCAACCACGCTGATCGAAGCTTGGACCGAGCTAGGCCTGTCGATCGCGCGCGCCGGCGTGCGAAAACTGGTCGTCGTCAATTCGCACGGTGGCAACGAGGAGATCATGGGCATCGTCACGCGCGAATTGCGCGTGCGCGAAAAAATGCTGGCGGTGAAGACCAGCTGGCAGCGTTTTGGCCGCCCGGCCGGCATGTACACCGAGCTCGAGGACCGTCACGGCATCCATGGCGGCGATGTCGAGACCTCGCTGATGCTGCATTTCCGGCCGGACCTTGTCGACATGGGCAAGGCCGACAATTTCGTTTCCAATGTCGCCAAGGCCGAAAAGGAATTCTCGCTGCTGCGCCACACCGGCACCCACGCCTTTGCCTGGATGGCTGGCGATCTCAACCCGAATTGCGTGGTCGGCGACGCCAGCATTGCGACAGCGGAGAAAGGCCGGCTGACGGCAGAATATCAGGCCGATGGCTTCATCAGCCTGCTGCGGGATGTGCGAAAGGCGAAACTCGTCGACTGGCTGAAATAGCTAGCCGTCTATCTTGAGCGCGAAAGGCGTGCCTTCGAAGGCGTCGGCGCCGCGCCCGATCGCCTCGATCGCCTCGACCATGCGGCCGTTGCGATCGAGCAGCGTGTCGGCCACCGCAATCAGTCGCGGATTGGGTGTCGCCGATGGTGACAGCGCTCGCAGCGTTTGAGCCAGTTCGGCCTCATCGCGTTTCGGCGCCAGTGCTGCAGCGATGATATAGGCCGAGGCGGTCGAGCGGCTGATGCCGGCATAGCAATGCACGACCATCGGCCTTGCCCTGTCCCACCGGCGCGCGAAATCGAGCAGGTTGCGGACATGATCCTCGCCCGGCATGGTCATGCCGTCCTGCGCCACAGCAATGTCATGCATGACCAGGTGCAGATGGTTTTCACTCGATATCGAGGCGGGACGTACCACCTCCGTTCCAGCGGCAAGCAGCGACAGCATGCGCTCGGCACCGGTCCTTGCCACCGTTTCCTCGATCTTTGCCAACGAGCAGACATGGATCATTGTTTTGAACCCTTTGATCGATCCTCGCGCCGCGCCGCCCATTCGGCAAGAGCGGATTCAAGCCGCTGCCATTCATCCTGACTCCCGGGCAGGCCGGCGCGCAGGACATGCGGCCGGTCGGCAAAATGCCGAAGCAGGATGCCGCGCTCGCCAAGGGCTGCAAACAGGCCTTCGGCATCGGCCAGGCGGAGATAGCGAAACAAGGTCGTACCGCCCGCGACGGGAATACCGAAGCGGCCGAACAGCGTATCGAGCCGCGCCGATGCTTCCGCAAGGGATGTCCGCATCGCGTCCTGCCAGCCGATATCGGCAAGCGCGCGGATGCCGTATTCAAGCGCCGGACCGGCTACGGCCCATGGCCCGAATTGCGTTTCGAGCCGTTCGACCGTCACCGCATCTGAAAGTGCAAAGCCGAGCCGCAGCCCGGCCAGGCCGAAGAACTTGCCGAACGAACGCAGGACGACGATGCCGCCACTCTCGACATCGCCGGCAAGGCTATGTTCACGCGGGCCGACATCCATGAACGCCTCGTCGACGACCAGCAGCCCGCCCTTGGCGCGCAGTCCGGCGGCCAGCGCCAGCAAACGATCCCGCTCGATGATGCGTCCATCCGGATTGTTCGGATTGACGATGATGGCAAGGTCGGCGTCCGCCAGCCCTTCGAAATTGCTGACCTCGGCCACCTCGTGTCCGGCAATCGCCGCAGCACGGGCATGTTCGGCATAGGTCGGCCCCAGCACCAGCGCCTTGCCGGGCGCGATCAGCGACGCCACGCGCGGCAACAGGATCTGCGTGCCCGGTGCCGCCGCGACGTTGGCCGGTGACGGCGCGCCATAGGTATTGGCCGCGATCTCTATCAGGTCGCGCGCACGCCCTGATTCCGGCAACCGCGACAGGGTGGTGGCGGGCAGGTCGAAAAGCGGGTAGGAGTGCGGATTGATACCGGTCGAGAGGTCGACGAAAGGCTGCGAAGCGTTGGGGAAAAGCGCCCTCGCCCGGCCAAGACTTCCACCATGGTCCACCGCTCCTTCAAGAAGCTTCATGTCAGTCCTGATCGCTTTCCTGTCATTGGCCGTCGAATTTGCCCTCGGTTACCCCGACTGGCTGTTTCGCGCCATCGGCCATCCGGTGACGTGGTTCGGCAGGCTGATATCCTTTCTCGACCGCTGGCTCAACCACGCCACTGATCCCGACGCGTTGCGTCGCAAGCGCGGTGTCCAGGCGCTGCTGGTCATCGTGCTCGTGCCGGCGCTGATCGGCCTCGGCGTGCAGATCCTGCTCTGGTTCGTTCCCATGGGACTCATCATCACGGCCCTTCTGGCAACCTCGCTCCTGTCGCAGAAAAGCCTTTACGAACATGTCGAGGCGGTGGCGGACGCGCTCGACACTGGCGGCCTCGCCCTGGGCCGCGTGGCCGTCTCGCGCATCGTTGGCCGCGATCCCGAGACGCTGGACCGGGCCGGTGTCAGCCGCGCTGCGATCGAGAGCCTGGCCGAGAATTTTTCCGATGGCATCGTTGCTCCCGCCTTCTGGACCGGTCTCGGCGGCCTCGCCGGCGGCGCCGCCTACAAGGCCGCCAACACCGCCGATTCGATGATCGGTCACCGTACCCCGCGCCATGAGGCGTTCGGCTGGGCGGCGGCACGCTTCGACGATTGGATCAATTTGCCGGCGTCACGGCTGACGGCGCTGCTGATCGTGTTGGCGGCTTTCCTGGTCAGAGACGCCGACCCGCGCAATGCCTGGCACACGGTGTGGCGCGACGCGAAGAAGCACCGCTCGCCGAATGCCGGCTGGCCGGAAGCGGCGATGGCTGGCGCGCTCGGCCTGGCACTCGCCGGGCCGCGCAGCTACGGCGGCGTCCTGGTCGACGACGTCTTCATGGGCGGAGGCGGCCGCCGCGAAGCCGACAGCGCCGATATAAGGCAGGCGCTGAAACTCTATCGCGTCGCCGACTATCTGCTGATTGCGCTGTTTGGAGTGATTTCGATCATCGTCATTGTGGCGTGACCCATTTCACCCTCCCCCTTGTGAGGAGGGTAAGAAACGTTCAAAACTCGATGCCCTGCTGCGCCTTAACGCCCGCGGAAAAATGGTGCTTGGTCACGCCCATCTCGGTGACGAGATCGGCCGCCTCGACCAGCGCCGGCTTGGCGTTGCGGCCGGTGACGACGACGTGCAGGCCTTCGCGGCGGGCTTTCAGCGCCGCAACCACCTTGTCGAGATCGAGATAGTCGTAGCGCAGCGCGATGTTCAACTCGTCGAGCACCAGCAGGCTGATTGACGGATCGGCCATCAGCTCGAGCACCTTGGCCCACGCCGCTTCGGCCGCGGCGATGTCGCGCTTCAGATCCTGCGTTTCCCAGGTGAAGCCCTCGCCCATCGCGTGCCAGACGATGCGGTCGCCGAAGGCGGCGAAGGCGTCTTTCTCGCCGGTATGCCATTTGCCCTTGATGAACTGGACGACGCCGACGCGCTTGCCGTAGCCGAGCATCCGCAACGCGAGACCGAAGGCGGCCGTCGTCTTACCCTTGCCCGGCCCGGTGTTGACGATCAGCAGCCCCTTCTCGACCGTCTTGCTCGCCACCTCGGCATCCTGCACCGTCTTGCGCTTGGCCATCTTGGCGCGGTGGCGTTCTTCGTCCTTATTGTCGACGTCGGTCATGTCATTTCACCTTCAGCGGAAGTCCCGCCACCATCAGCAGCACTGTGTCGGCGACGGCAGCGATCTGCTGGTTAAGCCGGCCGGCGGCATCGCGAAACCGGCGCGCCAGTGCGTTGTCAGGCACGATACCTTGCCCGACTTCATTGGACACCACGAACCAGGGCCCGCGCGGCCGCGACAGCACCTCCGCCAGTCGCCGGCATTCCAGCTCGAGATCATGTTCGGCCAGCATATGATTGGTCAGCCACAATGTCAGGCAGTCGACAAGCACCGGCTGGTTGTCGGGCAACGCCGCGAGCGCGCCGGCAAGATCGAGCGGTGCGTCGATGGTCGTCCAGCCTTCGCCGCGGCGTGAGCGGTGCAGCGCGATGCGCTCGCGCATCTCATCGTCATAGGCTTGCGCCGTCGCGATATAGGTCCATGGCGAGGGCAAGGCCGTCGCCAGGGTTTCGGCGTGGGGGGGGGGGGGGGGGGGGGGGGCCCGCCGGCGCGGCGGGGGGGGGGGGGGGGGGCGGGCGGGAGAGGGGAGACGGCGGGGGGGGGCGGGGGGGGGGGGGGGGGGGGCCGCCCCCGCCCCCCCCCCCCCACCGCCGATGAGGAAGGTCAGTGCCTTGCTGTCAGGCAAAGCTGTCGCGCAGGCTGGTCGCGGTGCCGGTGAAGCGGCCGCGCACCACGCCGACGACCGCGCCGAGCACCAGCCAGAACACCAGATTGGTCACTGTCACCGCCACCACGAACTGGTGGTGCAGGCCTTCGGGGATCGCCGTCTCGTAACTGCCGGGCTGCGGCGCGCCGACGATGTGCGGAGCGACGATCAAGGCCACAGCCAGGATCGCCAGCGGCAGCGACTTGCGGAAGGCGATCACGCCGAGCCCGGCCGCGGTCATCGCTACGGTCGCCCACCACCAGATCTGGCGCTCGGTCAGATCGGCCGCTGGCATGGCCGGCAGTTCCGGCGGCAGGCCTAGGCCCGGCGCCAGCGTGAACACGGCAAAGCCGGCCAGCCCCCAGAAGACGCCCTGGCGCCAGCCACCGATGCCGCCGGCGAATTCGGAAACCGCGACCAGGATCAAGGCGAAGCCGATGCCGGTGACGATGTTGGCAAGCACGCTGAAGGCGAAACGTTCGAAACCGTCTGCCGGCGCCCAACCCTCGTCTTCGGCGGCCGGGGCGGCTTCCGCTGCCGGAGCGGCAGAGCTCATGGCATTGCTATCCGTTGCGGCCGGAGCGGCATGGTCATGGTGATGCCCGCCGCCAGCCTGTTCGTAGACTTCCGCCTTCAGAATCAGCGGCACGGTAGCGTAGGCCTGCATGCCGGCGAGAACGACACCGGCCACGAGCCCTGCGATCGCCGCGATGAACACGACGTTGCGAAACAGGTTCATGATGTCAGATCCTCGTCAGTGGCAGGGAAACGCCATCGAATGGCGATAGTCGTGAGCCGCATTGTGGACCGCATCGATATGCGAGAAGCCGACAAAGCCCATCACGAAAACGCCGAGCAGCGCTGCAAGCGCGAGCTGCATGAAGCGCGACTGCGAGGAGACGGAGGCGCCGAGGGAGACGGAAGCAGTAGTCATGTCTTGTCCTTTCGCCCTCCACCCGAGGGCATCGAAGTCAGTTTCCTGTCGCCGGCAGGTCTCCTGGCTCGCGGATCAGCGCCCTTCCCCACCTTCCCGAAGAAGAAATCTTCAGTGGCATATGGAGAGGACTACCGCACACAGTTGCGGGGGCAGCCACGGCATTGGGCGAAACTCGCCCTCACCGCATTCCCTCTTGGCTCCAAAATGGAACCGACGACATTGCCGACTATAGGCAGAATCCTCGCCTCCAGCAAACCAAATTCCGGCGGCAACCATCGCGAATGCGTCGTGCCAGTGAGGGCCTCCGCTGCCGCAGGCACCTTGGCATGCGGCACTTCCACCAAAGCCCTGAAGATCAAAGCGATTTCGGCAGATAGCGCCACGTCACGAAGCCGCAGA
Source organism: Mesorhizobium sp. M0047 (assembly GCF_040323315.1). Lineage (NCBI taxonomy): Bacteria > Pseudomonadati > Pseudomonadota > Alphaproteobacteria > Hyphomicrobiales > Phyllobacteriaceae > Mesorhizobium > Mesorhizobium sp. M0047. Next base: position 71,344 of record NZ_JAMYUW010000011.1, read on the forward strand.
CCGCAGCCAGCAGGCCCAGCGTGACGAACACCGAGCCTAGGCCGAAAAACGCCAGCACCACCGAATAGACCAGCGGCGGCGTCAGTTCGGAAAAGTCGAGATAGGTCCGGTAGACCGCCGCCATCTGCGATCTTTCATAGGAGCGCACCGAGCGCATGAAGGCGGTCGAGCCGAGTGCGTCGAGCGCGATGGTGAAGAAGGCGCCGCCAAGCAGGAAGGCGCCGGTGAGCAGCGGCACGGTCTCGCCGACGAAGCCTGCCGCCAGCAGCATGGCCGACATGGCGAAATAGGCAAATGTCATCGTCCTGCGGCCGCCAAAGCGCTTTCCCGCCTTGCCCCAGAAGATGGCCATGAACAGCAGCGCGTTGCCGGCCGAAACCAGCACGCCGCCGGCCAGCTTGCCTTCGCCGGTGATGACCATGAACAGTGGCCCATAGACAAAGAAAGTCGTCCAGAAACAGGAGCGGCCGAAAGCGATCAGCCAGGCCAGTCTGAGCCTGGGCTGCGCGACGAAGCGGCCGATATTGGCGAGCGGGTTGACCGGGCGCGTCTTGCCCGGGCGGATCGACGGGTTGTCGCCGAGCCGGTAGGTCCAGAACAGCGCCAGCAAGGCCAGGGCGAAGATCGCCACGGCGCCATGCGCGGCATAGATGCCGAAGTGCGTGTAGAGGAAGATGCCGAGCGTCGGCCCGCCGGTCCACGCCAACATCGACCACGCCATGCGCAGCGATTCGGCCTGCATGAAATCGGTCTTGCGGATATGGTCCATGATATAGAGGTTGAGCGTGATCGACAGCGCGCTGGCGCCCATCACGCGGCACAGCATGCCGGCCAGTTGCCCGGCAAGCGTATGGGTGACGAAGAACAGCGAGCCGATGGCAAGCAGGCAGGCGCCAGCGGTGTAGACCCAGCGCCGCGCAAAGCGGCGGATCAGCATTGGCATGAAGAGCGTCACCGACAGGCCGAGCATCGCCACGACGGTGTAGAGGATCGAGACGATCTGCTCGTTGTGCAGGATCTCATAGGCCTGGATCGGGATGACGCTCGACACCGTGGCGCGGGCGAAGGATTCGACTGCATAGAGCGAGGCGAAGGTGCGCGCGTCCGCGGCCTTTAGGGCCGGAAGCCAGATCGGATGGCGCACATGGGTGGACATTGCTTCCCCAAAGCAGAATCTATCGGACCAAATCTGCCGTGGCGATCCCTGCGCCAATAAGAGGAAACCGACGCGTACCCGGCAAAAAACGAAGTCGGCCAAAGGCTTTCCGCCACTGGCCTAAAGCGGCGCCTGATCCTGTCCGCGTTGTCAGACGCCCGGCCTTCTTTTGCCCGGTGCAACCGTGATAGTCGTTTTGCGGGGCCGAAACAGAATGCGAGACCATGACCATCCAAACGCCGACCGCACCCGTCCAGGATCGACCAAGGCGCATCGTCGTCATCGACATCGTGCGCGGCATCGCGCTGATCGCCATGGCGAGCTACCATTTCACCTGGGATCTGGAATTCTTCGGCTACACTGATCCCGGCCTGACCGCCTTCGGCTGGTGGAAGATCTACGCGCGCTGCATCGCCTCGACCTTCCTGTTCCTGGTCGGCGTCAGCCTGTACCTCGCCCACGGCAAGAAAATCCGCTGGAACGGCTTCTGGAAGCGTTTCGCCATGGTCGCGGGAGCCGCGATCGCGATTTCGATCGTCACCCGCATCGCCACCCCGGACGGCTTCATCTTCTTCGGCATATTGCACGAGATTGCGCTGGCCAGCCTGCTCGGCCTGCTGTTTCTTCGCCTGCCGGCTTTGCTGACCATGGTGGTTGCCGCGCTGGTCATCGCGGCGCCGGTCTATTTGCGCTTCGAGGCCTTCGACCATCCATGGCTGTGGTGGGTCGGCCTGTCGGCGATCAATCCGCGTTCCAACGACTACGTTCCACTGTTCCCATGGTTCGGCGCTGTGCTTTTCGGCATAGGCTCCGCCAGGCTTGCCGCGGGCGCGGGTGTCTTGACGTGGCTGGCGAACCTCAAGACCGGGCGTTGGGCCAACCCGCTGGTCTTCATCGGCCGGCACAGCCTGGCCTTCTACCTGATCCACCAGCCATTGCTGATCGGCTGCGTTTGGCTGTTCTCGCAGATCATGCCGGCGCAGGTCGAAACCCCGCAGGTGAATTTCCTCAAAACCTGCCAGCTGTCCTGCGAGCAGTCGCGCGACACCGAGTTCTGTTCAAGCTACTGTGTCTGCATGCTCGATACGCTCGAGGGCGAGGCGACGCTTGATCGGCTCTACAACAACGACCAGACTGCGGAATGGAAAGCACACTTGTCCGACCTTGCCGGCATGTGTACCGCCAAAACCGACAGCAAGTTGATGGAGGAAGGGGTCAAATGACCGAGAAACAGCCGAAGCCGGGGCTCATCCCGTGGCCGCCGCTGATCTACATCGCCGCCATCGCCATCAGCATCGCGCTGGGCCTGCTCTATCCCCTGCCCTGGATCGGTGACCTCCTGGGCGATATTCTGTTCGCCGCCGGCTGGGTAGCACTGTTCGGCGTCGCGGCACTCTGGTTCACCGCCATCCGCACCATGATCCGCGCCAGAACCACGCTCAATCCGAACGCGGTGCCCGACCACCTCGTCACCACAGGTCCCTTTGGCATCACGCGCAATCCGATCTATCTGGCCAACACGCTGCTGTTGATCGGCGTCGCCTTTGTCTCAGGGATAGTCTGGTTCCTGCCGCTGGCGTTCATCGCGGCCTTCGCCACGCAGAAGATGGCGATCGAGGGCGAGGAAAAGGTGCTGGCGGCGAAGTTCGGCAAGAAATACCGCGACTACGCCAAACGCGTGCGGCGCTGGATTTGAGCAAGCCTCACCGCGGGCGTCGGAGTTCGAGTATTGCCTATACGGCCGCGACTTCTCCAGGCCTGCTTTCGAAATCAAACAGCCGCTGGGTAGCGAGGGCGGCGGCGCCCCGCGCCCACGAATCGTCTGCCCAGTCCGGCGTGATCGGCGGTGGAGTCCACATTGCGTAACGCCGCAGCGCGTCGCGCATGGGTTCGAAGAGGTAGTCGCCGAAGCTCACCGCTTCGCCGCCGCCGACAATCACCTCCGGATCGATGATATTGCAGAAGCTGCCCAGAAACCGGCCGATGCCTTCGCCTGCTTCGCGCAGCAAATTCACGGCCACCTCGTCACCGGTCTTGGCCGCTCTGACCATGTCGTAGCGGTCAACCTCGGCCGAGAGGCCCTTCGTCTCACGCCACCGCTTCACCAATGCTGGTTCGGAGAAGAACGTCTGAAGGCATCCGCGGCGGCCACACTCGCATTGCGGCCCGTTTGGATCGTAGATGGAGTGCCCGATCTTGCCCGCGGCCCCGTTCGCGCCGTGATGGACCGAACCATCGATCACCACCGCGCAACTGATGCCGGCGCCGATGGCCAGCGCGCCGACAGTGCGGTGATGCCGGCCGAGACCGAACAATTGCTGCGCCAGCGCGAAAGCGTTGGTATCGTCGTCGGCCCACACGGGCACATTGACGAGATCGGCCAGCATGGCCGCTATCGGCACGTCGGTCCAATTGAACCGGTGACTGAGCCGGCAGATGCCATTGTCGATGACCCCAGGCACGGCGATGCCGATGCCGCTGAGCTGCGCCCCGGTTGGCGCGGCCCGATCGGCAAGCAATTGGCTGACGGCGGCGGCGCAGGCTTCTACCGTGCTTCGCGGCGACTGATCGGGCACAGCGACGCGTTTGGAGACAAGCGGTGTCGTGGCCAGGTCAGTCAGCACGCAATCGATCGCACCGACCATCAGCTTGAACCCGACGACAAGGCGGCCGGCATAATTGATGTTGATCGGGATTGGCCGTCGCCCCGGCGCGCCGATGCTGGCCTCTCCCTCCATCAGAATGTTCTCGTGCAACAGGTCGGTGACGACGAACGTCACCGCCGCCGGGCTTAGTCCGGTGATCGCGGCAATCTCGGCACGACTGATCGCCCCTTCCCTTCGCAGCAGGTTGAGAATCAGCCGGCGATTGATCGAGCGCGACGTCTGCTGGTCGCCTTTCAGTTTCATTCTTTCCTCATTGTTAATTTTGTAAATTAAATATTGACCGGCTCCATCTGCATACGCTACGACTCGCCGTGGTTCAATTGGAATCCGGCTGTTCTCAGGGAGGAGATAAAAGCCATGACCATCACCGCTACAATGCTATCCACGACAAGACGCCGATTCCTGAAGGGCACGGGCGCGGCTCTCGCTGCATCTGCCACCGGGAGCCTCTGCTTGCCGGCCCTGGCGCAGGCGCAGGAAATCACCATCATTTCCAATCTCAGCAACGCCGGGCAACGCGACATCCTGCACAGGCTGGCAGCCGAATACGAGGCGAAATCCGGCGCCAAGATCACCATCAACAACATGGACCACGAGGCGCACAAGACGGCGATCCGCAGCTATCTCGTCGTCGGCGCCCCCGACATCTGCTTCTGGTTCTCCGGCAACCGCATGAAGGCCTTTGTCACCAAGGGCCTGTTCGACGACATCTCCGATCTGTTTGCCCGGGAGAACTACAAGAGCGTGCTCGGCGCCACGACAAATGCAGTCACGGTCGGCGACAAGCAGTATGGCCTGCCGATGGGCGGCCTGCTTTGGGGTCTGTTCTACCGCAAGGATGTTTTTGCCGAACACAATTGGACGCCGCCGAAGACGTGGACCGATTTTCTCGCCTTTGGCGAGGCCGCGAAATCCGCAAGCATGATCCCGATGAGCATGGGTACCAAGGAGCTTTGGCCCGCGGGCGGCTGGTTCGACCATATGAACCTGCGCATCAACGGCCTCGACAAGCACATCGCCCTGATGGACGGGAAGGTCCAGTACACCGACCCGATGCTTACGCCCGTCTTCGACAAATGGAGCGAGCTGATCAAGGCCGGGTTCTTCTCGCCGAACCACAGTTCCTTCGGCTGGGAGCAGGCCGGCGCCGCCCTGGCGCAGAAGAAGGCCGCCATGATGGACCTTGGTGGTTTCGTCAGGTCCGCCTTCCCGGAGGCAGACCTCCCGCAGCTCGCCTACGCGCCGTTTCCCGAAATCATCCCCGGTGTCGCCAGATATGAGGATTTTTCGGTCAACTCCGTTCATGTTCCGGCCAACGCCAAGAACAAGCAAGGCGCGCGCGACTTCCTCGCCTATTTCTACAAACCGGAGAATCTCGGAGCCTTCCTCGCCGCCGAGGGAGCGATCCCGCCGCGCAACGACTGCCCACCCAGCAACGACCCGCTGGTCAACGCCGCCGTGGAAGAGCTGAAGAAAGTGGTCGGCACGTCGCAATACTACGATCGCGACACCGATCCGGACATGGCCCAGGAAGGCATGACCGGGCTTCAGGAATTCATGGTCAAACCCGAACGGCGCGATCAGATCCTCGAACGGCTGGAAAAGACCCGCAAGAGAATATTCAGCTGATGCTGTCGCACAAAAGCGCGCAGCGGTTTTGAGACAAATTGAACGCAGCTTAGTCCTCCCGGACTTGACGGGCGCCGCTTGCCCTGGCGGCCCCGTCTCCTTTTTGGATGAATTCCCATGCCCCGCTTCTGGCGCAGACATCGTCATTGGTTGACGCCGGCATTGTTCCTTCTGCCGGGCCTCATCCTGTTCAGCCTGGTGATCCTTGCCGCCTCCGTCGAGACGGTCTGGATTTCGCTGCACGAATGGGACGGTATCGGCGCCAAGACCTGGGTCGGCCTCGCCAACTATGCCGAGTTGGCCGAGGACCCGCAATTCTACGTCTCGCTGAAGAACAACGTCATCTGGTTGCTGATCTTCATGCTGGCGCCGCCGATCGGTCTCGCGCTGGCGCTGATCGTCAACCAGCAGATCCGCGGCATGCGCATTCTGAAGTCCCTGTTCTTTGTCCCTCTGGTGCTGGCTACGGTGACCGTGGGTGTCGTTTTCGGCTGGGTCTATGATCCCACCTTCGGCTTGCTGCAATTGATCTTCGGCCTGTTCGGTGCCACCGCGCCGGCGCTGCTTTCCGACGAGAATTTCGCCACTTTCGCGGTCGCCGCCGCAGCTCTCTGGCCGCAGATCGCCTTCTGCATGGTTCTGTTCCTGGCGGGGCTGAACAACCTCGACGAGGATCTGATCGGCGCCGGACGCGTCGACGGAGCACGCGGCTGGCGCATGCTTCGCCACGTAGTCCTGCCGCAGTTGTCGCAGGTCGGCTTCATCGCCATCGCGGTGACGGTGATCGGTGCGCTGCGCTCCTTCGACATGGTCGCCGTCATGACCACCGGCGGTCCCTACGGCTCATCGACTGTGCTCGCCTACCAGATGTACGAGGAATCGATCTTTTCCTATCGCTTCGGCTATGGCGCGGCGATCGCCACGGTGCTCTTCGTGATTATGAGCGCCTTCATCGCCTGGTACCTGCACGGCCTCATCAAGGCCGAACGGAGCAATGCCTGATGTATCCGCGCCCGATCCCCGAAGACGCCAAGATCAAGCGCGGGCTCTACGTCGGCGGCGTGACGCTGGTCGTCGCGCTGTGGCTGCTGCCGCTGATTGCCGTCATGCTGACCTCGATCCGCTCCAATGAGGAATTGATGGCAGGCAATTACTGGGGCTGGCCACAGAAGTTCAGCCTGATCGAGAACTACACGGCGGTCTTCGAGCAGACCGCGATGCTGCGCTTCTTCCTCAACAGCCTGCTGATCACCATCCCCTCGGTGATCGGCGTGCTGATCTTGTCGACGTTGACCGGCTTCGTGCTGTCGCGCTATCCGTTCCGCGGCTCAAATCTCATTTTCGCGCTGTTCGTCGGCGGCAATTTCCTGCCGGCCCAGGTCATGATGATCCCGGTGCGTGACCTCATGGTCAGGCTCGGCCTCTACGACACGGTCTACGCGCTGATCGTATTCCACATCGCCTTCCAGACCGGCTTTGCGACGCTGTTCATGCGAAACTTCATCGCGGCACTGCCGGGCGAATTGTTCCAGGCCGCGCGCGCCGAGGGCGCGTCGCCCTTCCAGGTGCTGCGCCATGTGGTGGTACCCCTGGTACGACCGGCGCTGGCGGCGCTGGCCATCCTCACCTTCACCTTCATCTGGAATGATTATTTCTGGGCGATCGTGCTTACCCAGAGCGACGCCGTCAAACCCGTCACAGCCGGGCTGAACAATCTGCGCGGCGAATGGACGTCCGCCTGGAACATCGTCTCGGCGGCAACGATCTTCGTCGCCCTGCCGCCCGTGGTCATGTTCTTCCTGATGCAGAAGCACTTCATCAGCGGCCTCACCATGGGGGCGGTCAAGGGATGATTTTTGTTCGAGGAATTCAGGCCGCACCGTACGGACGCAACCGGTCAATACAGAAAGGCGGCGCGCGATGAGCAGCGTGGAACTGCGCAAGGTCGACAAGCACTACGCCGGCTATCACGCCTTGAAGGCGGTCGACCTGAGGATCGAAAAGGGCGAGTTCGTCGTCATGGTCGGGCCCTCCGGTTGCGGAAAATCGACATTGCTGAAGACGATCGCCGGGCTTGAGACCATCAACTCCGGCCAGGTCGTGATCAACGGGCGCGACGTCACCAGGGAAGAGCCCGGCGATCGCGGCATCGCCATGGTCTTCCAGTCCTATGCACTCTATCCGCACATGACCGTGGCCGAGAACATGGGCTTCGGCCTGCGGATGGCGAAACGCCCGAAGGCGGAGATCGACGCCGCCGTCAAGCGCGCCGCGCAGATACTTCGCCTCGAGGAGCAACTGGACAAGCGCCCGAAGCAATTGTCGGGCGGGCAGCGCCAGCGCGTCGCGATCGGCCGCGCCATAACGCGCTCGCCTGAAGTCTTCTTGTTCGACGAACCGCTGTCGAACCTCGACGCCGCGCTTCGTACGCAGATGCGGGTCGAGCTTTCCAGCCTTCACGCCCAGCTCGGATCGACCATGGTCTACGTCACCCACGACCAGATCGAGGCCATGACCATGGCGGACCGGATCGTGGTGCTGAATAAAGGGCGAGTCGAGCAGGTCGGCTCTCCTCTCGAACTCTACGCCAATCCGGCGAATATCTTCGTCGCCGGCTTTCTCGGCGCGCCGCGCATGAACTTCATCGAAGCTCGGGTGGAAACCGTCGGTGCGGGCGAGATCACGCTGACGGCGGCCGGAATGCCGGCGCTTGCCTTTGGCGGCATCGACGGCCTTTCGGCAGGCGACGCGGTGACCGTCGGGATCCGGCCGGAAAATCTGCTCCTGGTCGAGGCGGCGAACACGGGCCAGGCATCGTTCCCAGGCCAGGTGCGGTTGGTCGAACATCTGGGCCGGGAAACGGTTCTCTACCTCGACGCCTCTCCTCTTCAGGCGACCAATTCGGACAGCGGCACAGGCAATTTCACGGTCCAGCTCAACAAGGTGTCTCCGATCAGCGTCGGGGCCCAGCTCACGGCTGGCTTCGATGTCGCCGATGCCTATCTCTTCGGACCCGATGGCCGCACGCTGACGCCGCGAAAACCCGTCCCCGCAACCTGACCCCCGAATCCAAGAGTATCCTCGTATGCAGCGCAACAAGCCCGCCCCGCTTTCGGTATGGCGACCACTCAACCTCGACCGCTTCCTGCTGGGAGCGCCGCATTATCCCGAACATGTCGACGAAAGCTGCTGGCAGCGCGATGCCGAACGCATGGCCGCGGCCGGGGTCAATACGGTCCGGATGGGCGAGTTCGCCTGGCACATCTTCGAACCCTACGAAGGCAAGGTCGACTTCGGCCTGTTCGATCGCGCGATCGAGGTTCTCGCGAGCGCAGGGATCGACACCATCATGTGCACGCCGACGGCCACGCCGCCGCGCTGGCTCACCGCCAACTATCCGGAGGTGCTGCGTGTCGATGTGAGCGGCCGCCCCGCAAGCCACGGATCGCGCCAACATGCCGACACCACCAGCCCGGTGTTCCGCGGCCATAGCCGGCGCATCACGCGCGCCATGGCCGAACACTACCGGGACAATCCACGCGTCATCGGCTGGCAGACCGACAACGAGCTCAATACGACCGTTTCGGAATCGTTCGCGCCGGCGACACGGCTGGAATTCCAGAAATTCCTCCAGCACAAATACGGTGCGATCGGCGCGCTGAACTTCGCCTGGGGCGGCCATTTCTGGGCGACCGCCTACGACGATTTCTCGCAGATCGACCTGCCGCGCCCGCTGATGCCGTCCTATCCGAGCCCTGGGCATGTGCAGGACTACCACCGGTTCCTGGCCGCGGCGACGGCCGCTTTCCAGCACGACCAGGTCGAGATCCTGCGTGCCACCAATCCGGACTGGTTCATCTTTCACAATCTTGGCCAGCTCGCCGACATCGATTTCCGCGGCCAGTTCGGGCAAGACCTCGATTTCATCGGCTTCGATATCTATCCGATGCTGTACGACGAGATGAGGCGCACCGGTGGACATGCGGCCACCCAGGCGCTGCATCTCGACATCTGCCGCGCATACACCGGCAATTACATCGTGCCGGAGCAGGCTTCCGGTTTCGGCAGCCAGCCGGGTTTTTCGACAATGACGCCGGAGCCGGGAGAGATGCGCCGCATGGCAATGACGTCCGTGGCGCGCGGCGCTGACGGCATAATGTTTTTCCGATGGCGCCCTGCCCATTTCGGTGCCGAGATCTACTGGATGGGGGTCATCGATCACGACGATGTGCCGCGTCGCCGCTACGACGAGGCAAGCCGCTTCTTCCATGAGATCGCCGCCATCAAGGACCAGATCCTCGGCACCGTCGTGCGCATGGACCTCGGCATTGCCAGCGCCGATTTCGACAACCAGGAGGCGCACAAGACCTATCCTATGGGATTACCGAGCCCGCTCGAAGACGCCACGCTGTTGCATCGCTACTGCTACCAGAATGGCATTGCCTGCGGCTTCATCCACCCTGAGGACGATCTGTCACGGCTCAAGGCGCTCTATGTTCCGCATTGGGTGATGTGGAAGCAGGAATGGACTGCCCCGGTCGAGACGTTCGTCCGCAACGGCGGCACGCTGATCCTGTCGGCGTTGACCGGCACCCGAGACGAGAACAACCACATTGTTCGCGAGCAAGCACCCGGGCGCGAGCTTTCGGCGTTGAGCGGCGTCAGGGTCACCGAATTCGGCCGCCTGGTTCCGGAGGGCGGCACTGGGCTGTTCCCCTTGTTCCGGCAGGCCGCGATGGGCGCCTACGTGCCTCCGTCACCACTGCCGTCTTCGTCGGCAGAGCGCAAATATCGCTTCACCCTGGGCAACAGGCAGTTCGAGGCAGCCCACCTCTACGAGCTGCTCGAGGTCGAGCCGGACGCCGAGGTGCTGGGCACATGGTCGAACCGTTTTTGCGCCGGACAGCCGGCCATCACCTCTCGCCAACTCGGCCAGGGTCGCGTCGTCTATGTCGGCACCTATCTGACGCCCGAGCTTGCCGAAGCAATCGCCGATGTCGTGCTGGCCAAGGCCGGCGTGGTGCCCTTGCTGCCGGAACTGCCGGCCGGGGTGGAGGTGTCCATGCGCGAAACCAACGACCGTCAACTGATGTTCGTTTTGAATACCAGGGATACTTCCATCACCGTGCCGAACGTACCGCTGGGTATCGATCTCTTGACGGGCCGACCGGTTGGCGGCGATATTGAACTCGAAGCCTATGGCTGCGCGGTTGTGTCGCTCGCGCTGTGAGAAGACGCAGATTTGCCGGAACGACCGCGATCATTGGCCATTCAGGTGTTGACGCCAAGCTCCACCAACCGCTCGACGCAGGACTCTTCGGCCTGGTCGAGTTCGGCGAGCGTTTCCTCGAGGTCGCGACGCTTCTGCCTGAGGTCCTCGCGCTTTTCCTCGATGCGCTTGATCATCAGCTTGAGTTGACCGACCTCGCCGGGCGGCTCCTTGTACATCTGGATGATTTCGCGGATTTCGTTGATCGAAAAACCAAGTCTCTTGCCGCGCATGATTTGCCGGATGAGGTGGCGATCGGAGGGGCGAAACAGTCGTGTGCGGCCACGCCGCACCGGCTGCACCAGTCCTTCATCCTCATAGAAGCGCAGCGTCCGCGTCGATACGTCGAACTCGCGAGTCAACTCGGTGATCGAATAATATTCCCGCATTGTCACTCCCACACGCCGGAATCCCGACCAAACCCACGCCATGCCGGAATCGACATGGCGCCCCGCGCCAGCCTCGCACGGCGTTTACGTAAAAGTCAATTGAAGGGCGCACCTCAACGCACGCCGAACCACCATGTGGCGATGCCCAGAAACGCAAAGAAGCCGACGACATCGGTAACCGTGGTGACGAAGACCGCAGAAGCGACCGCTGGATCGACCTTGAAACGGTCGAGCAGCAGCGGGATCAGGATGCCGGCGAGCGCGGCCACGAACATGTTGATGATCATCGCCGCCGCGATGATGCCGCCCAGATTGGGATCGCGGAACCAGGCTGCCGCGACGACACCGATCAGGATGGCGAAGATGATGCCGTTGATGAAGCCGACCCCCATCTCGCGGCGAATGATGCGGCTGGCGTTGTAGATGTCGAGATCCCTGGTCGCCAGCGCCCGCACGGTGACGGTCATGGTCTGCGAGCCGGCGTTGCCGCCCATGCCCGCGACGATCGGCATCAGCACCGCCAGTGCCACGATATGTTCGATCGTGCGGTCGAACAGGCTGATCACCGACGCCGCCAGGAACGCGGTCAAAAGGTTGATCAGCAACCACGGAACGCGCGAGCGCGAGGTCGAAAAGATACTGTCGGAGAGCTCTTCGTCGCCGACGCCGCCCATGCGCATCAGATCTTCCTCGGCCTCCTGCTGGATGACGTCGACGACATCGTCGATGGTCAGCACGCCGACCAGCCGCTCGTTCTCGTCGACGACGGCGGCCGACAAGAGATCGTACTGCTCGAATTCCCGCGCCGCCTCTTCCTGGTCCATGGTGGCGGGAATGGCGTGCCGCGTCTCATGCATCACCTCTTCGACCTTGACCGAGCGCTTGGTGCGCAGGATCTGGTCGAGGTCGATGGCGCCGAGCAGCTTGAAGCTCGGATCGATGACGAAGATCTGGCTGAAGCGCTCGGGCAGATTGTTGTCCTCGCGCATGTAGTCGATGGTCTGACCGATCGTCCAGAACGGCGGCACCGCGACGAACTCGGTCTGCATGCGGCGGCCGGCGGTCTCTTCCGGATAGTCGAGCGAGCGGCGCAGCCTGATCCGCTCGGTGAACGGCAGCCGCGACAGGATCTCGTCCTGGTCTTCCTGGTCGAGATCCTCGAGAATGTAGACCGCATCGTCGGAATCGAGTTCCTGCACCGCTTGGGCAATCTGCGCATTGGGCAGACTGTCGACGATCTCCATGCGGATCGCCTCGTCGACCTCGGTCAGCGCGGAGAAGTCGAAGTCGGCGCCCAACAGTTCAACCAGCGCGCGGCGCTGGTCGGGGTGCAGCGCCTCGAGCAGGTCGCCGAGTTCCGATTGGTGCAGATCGTCGACTTCACGCTTCAGCGCGAGCGTGTCGCGATCGGCGATCGCAGCACCGATCTGGGCTAGGAAGGACGAAAGAACGGCGCCGTCCTCGCCATAGATATCGGCTTGGTGTTCCTCGGCGGCCCTGGCGCCGGTCATCCGTTCGTCCTGGCCTTCCACCAGCGCCTCCCGCCATCGCAATCCCGGAAAAGGTGCAAATCAGGTCTAGAACATCGGGCCCAAAAGTGGAAACCGGTTTTGGGAGAATCCGATGTTCAATAAGGAAATGGCGTAAAGCGCGGGAATATCAAACGAAATGCGCCCTGCCCGCAGCGGGCGGAGGCTGGCACAAATCGGATTCTGGGAAGAGATACTGGTGCGGTCGAGAAGACTCGAACTTCCACGGGTTGCCCCACAGCGACCTCAACGCTGCGCGTCTACCAATTCCGCCACGACCGCACGTGGTAGAGCCGGAACCGACCGGCTCGCGGCGTGTAGCAAATCGTTTCCGGCGAAACAAGTGCGCGGCACGCAATAATGTCAGGCGATTGGCATAACCTTCCACAGGATGGCAATGCAGGGCCGAACTGGACGTTTCGCCGGATTGGCGCCATATGAGGGCAACACGAGATACGTCATGCCAGAACGCAGCCAGATCGCCACGTCGTTCCTGCCGCTCCCCGGGTCGGCACCGGTCGAATGGCGCGTCGAACCGGGCCTCACCGCCTACCCCGATGCGCTTGCATTCATGGAGGCGCGCGCCGAGGCGATCCGCAGCGGCGCCGCCGGCGAAATGGTCTGGCTGGTCGAACATCCGCCGCTTTACACGGCCGGCACCAGTGCCCGCGGCGAGGATCTGATAGACGCCAACCGCTTCCCGGTGTTTGAAGCAGGACGCGGCGGCGAATACACCTACCATGGACCGGGCCAGCGGGTTGCCTATGTCATGCTCGACCTGAAGCGACGACGCGAGGATGTGCGCGCCTTCGTCGCCGCGCTCGAACAGTGGATCATCGGCACGCTCGCAGCCTTCAACGTGCATGGCGAGCGCCGCGAGGACCGGGTCGGTGTCTGGGTTGTGCGTCCAGATCGCCCTTCCCTGCCGGACGGCTCGCCGGCCGAAGACAAGATCGCGGCAATAGGCATCCGGCTGCGACGCTGGGTGAGCTTTCACGGCATCGCCATCAATGTCGAACCGGATCTCGACCATTTCAGCGGCATCGTGCCCTGCGGCGTGCAGGACCATGGCGTCACCAGCCTCGTCGACCTCGGTCTTCCCCTGACAATGGCCGACCTTGATCTCGCGCTGAAATCCGCCTTCGAGGATGTCTTTGGTCCCGCCACGGCCTTGTCTATCGAAACTGCCCGCAAGGCGGGTTGATTCTTCCTGATCCGATACGGCTCAAATTAGCTGAGCTGAGGCCCACAAGACGCCGTAGCCGTGGATGGCGAACACCGCCAGCAGCGCCGCCGCCATGGCGAAGCGGTCAACGGTGCGGATCGGCTTCAGCTCATGACGCGGCTTGAACCCGCTGCTCATCGTCAGCAGGCTGAGAATTGAAAACACCGCCCCTGTAGCGAGCAGAAAGTTGGAGGAAAAAGCCGGCCTGCCAACCCACCGCCAGAAAGGCCGAGAGCAGGAAGAACGAGGCCAGCGCCAGCACGATGGGCCCCGGACAGATCTGGCGCAGCACCTGGCCGCCGTCGAACTTCCACACCGGCACAAGATTGGCGATATTGAACAGGGCGGCGAAGCCAGCCAGCGTCGCCAGCAGCCCAGCCGCCAACCGATGCCCTTCCGCGCCGGCAAAGGTGCTCGCAGCGATTGCGATCGGCACCAGGAAGGCGGAGAAGCCGGCGCCCATCAACGCCACGAAGGCGACCTCGAAACGGCTGTCATAGGGCCGCCCGCCAATGGCGATGCCACCGAGCAACGGAATGAAGATCATCCGCGCCCTGTTGTGGCCCATCAGCCGAAATGCAGCCATGTGACCGAGCTCATGCAGGGCGACCACCGATGTCAGGATCGCGGCAAGTGCCAGCCCGCCAAGGTGAAGGCCGAAGAACGGCCACAGGATCAGCGCCGAAAGACCGGCGAACCCCACCTGGCTCAGCGGATGCTCGAACCAGCCGCCCTTGCGATACTGCCCGGTCCGCGCCCAGCGCTGCAGCTTGGAGAGTTCGCGGCGCATGGCGAAATAGCGGAACACCAGGAAGGCAACGCCGCGATAACGATCGGTCTGGCTGAGCGTCACCCGCGTACCGTTGCCCTCGGAAACGAGTTCGGCGGTTTCGCGATAGTCCTTCCAGAACGAAGCGTCGAGCGCGGTGTCCTCGATGACGCGCATCGAAAAGCGGCTTCCCTCTACGACGTCTTCAAACCGCGACTTGCGCTCGATCGGCTTGCCGTCGCTTCCTTCCCAGGACAGCATGATTCGAGCCACGCCCTCTCCGTCCGGCTCCTCGGCGGAAAGGATTTCACCGGACCAGCCGGCATCGCTGCCGAGCGGCCACAGCGCCTGCCAGAGACGCTGACGGTCCATCGCCACCAGACGAGACAGCCGGACCGTGCGCAAACCAAACGGCACGGTCATCAAGAGAAAGATCAGCCCGAGATTGCTGGCCACCAGAATGGCCGTGACGATGGGCGACACGTGACGTTGCTCCCCTGTCTTTCAGATCACCCTATCGTCGCGGCGGCAAGAAAGGCTTAACGGGCGCAACGGTCTCGGCCGCGCAGGATCCGCGGCGGCGAATGCCGCCAAAAATCACATGGCTCCGATCCAGATCGCCATGGAAACGAGGAAAGTGCTCATGCAAACCAGTGAGATGACATCCTGAACCAGATCGGTCATAACTCTCTCCTGTTGTTGATATGTTCGTATTTTGTTCTAATTTTGTTCAAATGTCAACGTGCACAATCCGGCCGCCTCCGGAATTTTCGGGAGGTCGGATCGGCAGGGTTAAGAAAAGGTTGACGGGCGTGCGACGGTGGCCCGGCGCCGACCAGGGCCCGTCGAGATTCAGGTCAGGCCGGCATTATCTGAATATCGGCATGCGCTAGAGCGGGACGACTTTGCCATCGGCCAGCGTCACCCGCCGGTCCATGCGCGACGCCAGTTCGTGATTGTGGGTGGCGATCAGCGCCGCGAGGCCCGATTGCTTGACCAGCGCCGCCAGCGCCTCGAACACATAGGAGGCAGTGACCGGGTCGAGATTGCCGGTCGGCTCATCCGCCAGCAGCACCAGCGGCGCATTGGCAACGGCGCGGGCGATGGCGACACGCTGCTGCTCGCCGCCGGAAAGCTCGGACGGCCGGTGCGACGCGCGCTTGCCGATCTGCATGTAGTCGAGCAGCTGCGCGGCGCGCTCCGCCGCTTCCTTGCGGCTCAGCCCTTTGATGAGCTGCGGCATCATGATGTTTTCCAGCGCCGAGAATTCCGGCAGCAAATGATGGAACTGGTAGACGAACCCGACATCGTTGCGGCGGATCGCCGTGCGGTCGTCGTCGGAAAGGCGTCCGCAGGCGCGGCCGGCGAGGATGACGTCGCCGGCATCGGGACGCTCCAAGAGGCCGGCCGTGTGCAACAGCGTCGACTTGCCGGTGCCCGACGGCGCCACCAGCGCCACCATCTCGCCGCGCTTCAGCGAGAAATCGGCGCCGTTGAGAATGGTGAGCTTGCGCGGCCCCTGGACATAGTGCCGCTCGACGCTCTTCAACTCGATAATGGCCTCGGCCATCACTCGTACCTCAAGGCTTCGACGGGATCGAGGCGCGCGGCCCGCCATGCTGGAAAAACCGTTGCCAGGAATGACAGGCCGAGCGCCATCAGGATGACATAGGTCGTCTCGCGCGGATCCATCTTCGCCGGGAGCTGGCTGAGGAAATAGAGCTCCGGGTTGAACAGCACCTTGCCGGTCATCCAGGAGAAGAACTGGCGGATAGATTCGATGTTGGTGCAGATCAGCACGCCGAGCAGCACGCCGGCGAGCGTGCCGGTCACCCCGATCGCTGCCCCCGTCATCAGGAAGATGCGCAGGATGGCGCCGCGCGACGCTCCCATGGTGCGCAGGATGGCGATGTCGTGGCCCTTGTCCTTCACCAGCATGATCAGGCCGGAGATGATGTTGAGCGCCGCCACCAGCACGATCAGCGTCAGGATCATGAACATGACATTGCGCTCGACCTGCAGGGCGGAGAAGAACGTCTCGTTGCGCTGGCGCCAGTCGACCATGTCGATCGGCCGCTGCGCCGCCGCCTCCACCTTCGGTTTCAGCGCGTCGACGTCATCGGGATTGTCGACATAGATCTCGATCGTTTGCGCCCGGCCGTCCATGTTGAAATAAAGCTGCGCCTCGGAGAACGGCATGTAGACGATGGACGTGTCATATTCCGACATGCCGACTTCGAAGATCGCCGAGATCTTGTAGCCCTTCATGCGCGGCGTCGTGCCAATCGGGGTCACGTCGCCTTCCGGTGAGATCAGGGTAATGGTGTCGCCGAGCGTCAAGCCGAGATTCTCGGCCATGCGCTTGCCGATGGCCACGCCCTCGCCCGTATCGAAATCGGCGATCGAGCCCTGCTTGATGTTGCCGGCAACGATGGCGATCTTGCCGAGATCCTCGCCGCGGATGCCGCGCACCAGCGCACCGGTTCCGCCGCCGACATTGCCCTGTGCCAGCACCTGGCCATCGATCAGCGGTATGGCGTATCTGACGCCTGATACACCGTTGATGCGGCCGGCGACCTGGGCATAGTCCTCAAGCGGCGAATCGAGCGGCTGCACGATGAGATGACCGTTGACGCCGAGAATGCGTGTCAGCAGCTCCGCCCTGAAGCCGTTCATCACCGCCATCACCACGATCAGCGTGGCGACCCCCAGCATGATGCCGAGGAAGGAGATCGACGCGATCACCGAGATCACCGTCTCCTTGCGCCGCGAGCGCAAATAGCGCCAGGCGACCATGCGCTCGAAGATGGAAAAGGGCCCGGCGCCCGCCGATCTTGCCGCCACCGCTTCGCTCATGCGGCGATACCGAAGCGCTTTTTCGCATCCGCGATCGGCAGCGTCTCGCGCTCGCCGGTCCTGCGATTCTTGATCTCGATCTCGCCGGCAGCCACGCCGCGCGGTCCGACGATCACTTGCCACGGCAGGCCGATCAGGTCGGCGGTGGCGAACTTGCCGCCGGGGCGCTGGTCGGTGTCGTCATAGAGCACGTCCTTGCCGTCAGCGACGAAAGCGGCATGCAGCTCGTCGCAGACGCGGTCGCACTCGGCGTCGCCCGCCTTCATGTTGATCAGCCCGATGTCGAACGGCGCCACCGCCTCCGGCCAGATGATGCCGTTGTCGTCATGGCTCGCTTCGATGATCGCCGCGACAAGGCGCGACGGACCGATGCCGTAGGAGCCGCCGGAGACGAAATGATCCTTGCCGTCGGGGCCGGTCACCTTGGCGCCCATCGGCTTGGAATATTTGTCGCCGAAATGGAAGATGTGGCCGACCTCGATGCCTCGAGCCGAAACCTTGTCGTTCTCGCCGATCTTTTCCCAAGCCGCCTCGTCATGCATCTCGTCGGTGGCGGCGTAAGGCGTCGTCCACGTCTTGACGATGTCGCCGATCTCGGCGTCGTTGGTGAAGTCGGTCTTCTCTCCGGGCACATCGAGCGAAAGATAGTCGCGATGGCAGTAGACCTGGCTCTCGCCGGTATCGGCAAGGATGATGAATTCATGGCTGAGGTCGCCGCCGATCGGTCCGGTGTCGGCCCGCATCGGAATAGCCTGCAGGCCCATGCGCGTAAACGTCCTGAGATAGGACACGAACATCCTGTTGTAGGCCGCCTTGGCGCCCTCGAAGTCGAGGTCGAAGGAATAGGCATCCTTCATCAGGAATTCCCTGCTGCGCATGACGCCGAAGCGCGGCCGCACCTCGTCGCGGAACTTCCACTGGATGTGGTAGAGATTGAGCGGCAGGTCCTTGTAGGATTTCACATAGGCGCGGACGATCTCGGTGACCACTTCCTCATTGGTCGGGCCGTAGAGCATGTCGCGGTCCTGCCGGTCCTTGATGCGCAGCATCTCCTTGCCGTAGTCGTCATAGCGGCCGCTTTCGCGCCACAGATCGGCCGACTGGATGGTCGGCATCAAGATTTCCAGCGCACCGGCACGATTCTGCTCCTCGCGGATGATGCGGCAGACCTTGTCCAGCACCCGCTTGCCGAGCGGCAGCCACGAGAAACTGCCCTGCCCCTGCTGGCGGATCATGCCGGCGCGCAGCATCAGCCGATGCGAGACGATTTCAGCCTCGCGCGGATTTTCTTTCAAGATAGGCAGGAAATAGCGCGACAAACGCATGGACTGGTCCGTGAGTGAGGATCGCCGCGCGGGAATCGGCGCGGCACGGGCTTGCTTGCCCCGGCTTCATAGCCATTTCATGGCGGAATGGAAACCCGGACGCACCGGTCCGAAAATCGGAAATTGATTTTCAAAAATACGGCGCTACTGCGAGTAAAACTGTTGCACTGTCCTTCGCGGATCGGGCAAACGCGCGGCGTTCCAAGGCGCCGTGATTGCCCCGCGCGCCTTGCAGGTCGTTTCCCAAGCAACGCCTGCCGCACTATTGTGCAGTGCAGCACGAGAATGCCCGTTTCAAGGCAAAATTCTTCGTGACATTTTCATTCGCGTTAGGCTAATGTGCCCTCATAACCGAGAGGGTAGAAAAAAATCTGCTCTCCTACGCGGTCAAAGTCTTGGGAGGATGCGATCTAGGCGCGGTTACTCGCTGCCACCGGAAACCGGAAACAGATCGGACGCGTTTAAATTGCAAGGCCTTGTGCCTTGCATTTTTTTTGTGCAATCACCCGCTTAGCGCAACGAGTTGCCAAACTACCTTACCTTGCGGCAGCACTCGTGCAGCCGCGAACGGCACGGCATTCCTGTTCGGAACGCGCAGCATTCCGAGTGATAAAAACGCCCTTGCGGGACGGTTTATTTGGTTGGGGTTTGGTTGAATTCAGGCACGATGTGCGGGATGTCGTTGAGGCTATATCCCAACCCATGCGTCAGGCCATAAAAAATGCCCATGAGGACGGCCGTGGCGAGGGTGGTGCGGATCACGGCGCGCAGCATATGGGGACCGCGCGGCGCGCTCGGAACCGTGCCCAGCGTCACATCATGATCGTCATCCTGCGTCTTCACACTGAACGGCAGCACGGCAAACAGCACCACCCACCAGGTCGCGAAAAAAAGGGCGGTGAACGAAACCCAGCTCATGATTGCTCCAGTTCGATCAGCGTGCCGAAGAAATCCTTCGGATGCAGGAACAGCACCGGCTTGCCGTGCGCGCCGATTTTCGGGTTGCCGTCGCCGAGCACACGGGCGCCGGCAGCCTTGAGACGGTCACGCGCGGCCAGGATGTCGTCGACCTCATAGCAAAGATGATGCATGCCGCCGGAAGGGTTCTTCTCCAGGAAGGCAGCGATCGGCGACCCCTCGCCCAACGGCTCCAGAAGCTCGATCTTGGTGTTGTCGACATTGACGAACACCACCGTGACGCCATGCTCCGGCAGCGCCTGCGGCTCCGTCACTTCAGCGCCAAGCGTGTTGCGATAGGCGGCGACGGCAGCAGCCAGATCCGGCACGACAAGCGCGACATGGTTCAGGCGTTCGAGCATAGGTTTTCCTCAGGGCAGTAGGCAGTAGGCAGTAGGGAATGGTGATAGATCTGCATCTCTGTCATTTTTCCTCTGCTGCCTAATGCCTACTGCCTACTCCCTCATCTCGTCACAAACACCGTCACCAGCGGCTTCTTGCCCCAGGCTTCGTTGGCGGCGCCGCGCACCGCGCGCCGGACTGCTTCCTGCACAAGGTCGAGGTCTTTTCGGCGCTGACGGGGGATCGAGTCCACAGCGCCGATTGCCGCATCGATCATCAGGTCCTCCAGCGTCTCACCACGGCCGTCGGCCTCGGCGACGCCGATGGCGACCAGGTCGGGATCGCCGGCAAGCTCATACTTCTCGTCGAGCACGACATTGACCGCGACATGGCCGGCAAAGGATAGCTTGCGCCGGTCGCGTATGCCCATCGCCTGATCGGTGCCGATCAGCCTGCCATCCTTGTAGATGCGGCCGAACGGCACCTGGTCGATGATGGTGGCGGGACCGGGAGCAAGCCTGAGCATGTCGCCGTCGCGCACCTGCGCCACCTGGCCGATGCCCGAACTCGACATCAGCGACCCCTGCCCCACAAGATGCGCCGCTTCGCCATGCACGGGAACGCCGATCTGCGGTCGAACCCATTCGTACATCTTGCGCAATTCGCTGCGCCGCGGATGGCCGGAGACATGCACCAGCGCATCGCCGTCCTCGATGATCTTGATGCCGAGGTCGATGAGGCGGTTCTTGATCTCGAGGATCGCCTTCTCGTTGCCTGGAATGGTGCGCGAGGAAAACACCACCGTGTCGCCGGCCGTAAATGAAACCGATTTCATCTCGTCGCGCGACAGCTTGGCCAATGCGGCAAGTGGCTCGCCCTGGCTGCCGGTGCAGATGATGACGAGGTTTTCGCGCGGGATGAAGCCAAAATCCTCCTCGGCGATGAACTCCGGCAGCCCGTCCATATAGCCAAGTTCGCCAGCCACATCGATCACCCGCTTCAGCGAGCGGCCGAGCACCAGGCATTGGCGGCCGGCATCGCGCGCCGCCCTGGCGATGGAGACGATGCGGCCGACATTGGAGGAAAATGTGGTGACGGCAACACGGCCCTTGGCCGCCTGGATGACGCCTTTCAGTCCTTCGCCGACCGCGACCTCCGACGGCGACTCGCCTTCCCGCAGCGCGTTGGTCGAATCGCAGATCAGCGCCAGAACGCCCTTGTCGCCATAGGCGCGGAAACGCGCCTCGTCGGTCTTCGGCCCGATCGTCGGCTCCGGATCGATCTTCCAGTCACCCGTGTGGATGACGGTGCCGGCCGGCGAGGTGATCGCCAGCGACATCGGCTCGGGAATGGAGTGCGCGACCGGAATGGCCTCGATCTCGAACGGACCGACGGTGAATTTCTCACCTGCTCTGTAGATCGTCACCGGTATTTTCGGAGCCCCCTGCTCGCCTTGCCGCTTGGCTTCGAGCAAGCCGGCGCTGAACGGCGTCATCC
Source organism: Mesorhizobium sp. M0047 (assembly GCF_040323315.1). NCBI lineage: Bacteria > Pseudomonadati > Pseudomonadota > Alphaproteobacteria > Hyphomicrobiales > Phyllobacteriaceae > Mesorhizobium > Mesorhizobium sp. M0047. The sequence continues at coordinate 92,953 of NZ_JAMYUW010000011.1, forward strand.
AGACCGGGGCCTTCAGCTTCGGCCAGGTGTCGAGCAGCGCGCCATAATGGTCTTCATGCGCATGGGTGATGACGATGCCGCGCAGATTGGCGAGGTTCTCCTCGATAAAGCGCGTATCTGGCAGCACGAGGTCGACCCCGGGGAGGGTGGCATCGGGGAAGGTCACACCGACATCGATAACGATCCACTCGCGCGCGCTCGGCGGACCGTAGCCGTAAAGAGCGAAGTTCATGCCGATCTCGCCAACCCCGCCGAGCGGCACGAAGACAAGGTCGGCGTTTTCCGCTTTCGCCATGATTTTTCCCTTCCTGGTCCTCAGACCAAGTCCATAAAGCAATTCCAGGAAAAGTGTCTAACGATTTTCCCACAGGAACTGCATGAAAACAAACACTTAGAGCCACTAGCGAACGGCCCTAGACGCGGGCAGACGCGACCGCGCCGAAATGCACGTCGCCGGCGGCGATCGTCAGAACAGAACCTTCATCGTCGCGGATCACGAAACGGCAGTCCTCGTCAATGGTTTCAAAGATCCCACGCACGACATTACCGTCAATTCTGACAGCAACCTGCCCGCCGAGCCCCGCCGCGCGAGCCAACCAGCGTCGCCTGACGGCCGCAAGTCCGCGCCCCTCATCCCACAACCGGGCATTTTCGCTCCAGGCATCCGACAGCGCCAGAAACAGTGTTTCCGCATCGCATGTCGCGCCCAGCGCACGCAATGATGTTGCCGGATAGGGCAAATCCTCAGGGTATGCCACCACATTCACGCCGATGCCGACCGCCACCGCGAAACGGCCGCCGTCAAGGATCGCCGATTCCAGCAGGATGCCGGCCAGCTTGGCGCCGGAGGCAAGCACGTCATTCGGCCATTTCAGCTCGAAACGGTTCTTTCCCTCACTGCCGCCGTCGAGGCCAATGGCGATCCGGCCCTTCGGCACCACGGCGTCGAGTGCATCGGCCAGCGCTAGGCCGGCGACGAAGCCCAGCGTTGCGGCAAGGCGAAGCTCGGTCTTGGTGATGACGAGCAGCGTCGCCGCCAGATTACCTTCGGGCGTCGACCAGACGCGGCCACGCCGTCCACGCCCGCTTTCCTGTTTCTTGGAAACGACCCACAGCCTGCCTGGATCGCCGGCCTTTGCGTGGTCCAGTGCCAGCGCATTGGTGGAGCCGACGCTGTCATGCGCCTCGAGCCGGAACCCTTCCGACGCCGAGGTTGGAGCCAGCCGAAACGCCATGCCGTCTAGAAAAACGTCTTGGCGGCGGCTTCGGCATAGGTGCCGATCGGTCCGCCGATCAGCACATAGAACAGCACGAAGGCGCCGGAGACGCCGAGCACGACACGCAATTCGCTCGCCATCGGCACGAAGCCGCCGACCGGTTCGTCGAACCACATGATCTTGATGATGCGCAGATAATAATAGGCGCCCACGACAGAGGCCAGCACGCCGATGATCGCCAGCGCGTAGAGATTGGCATTGATGGCGGCGAGGAAGACGTACCATTTCCCCCAGAACCCGGCGAGCGGCGGAATGCCGGCGAGCGAAAACATCAGGATGGTCAGGATCGTCGCCATGATCGGATTGGTCGACGACAGGCCGGCCAGATCGCTGATCTGCTCGACGTTGCCTTCCTTGCGCCGCATGGCGAGAATGAAGGCGAAGGTGCCGAGCGTCATCACCAGATAGATCAGCATATAGATGGCGACGCCGCGCACGCCGGCCTGGCTGTTGGCGGCAAGGCCGACCAGCGCGTAGCCCATATGGCCGATCGAGGAATAAGCCATCAGCCGTTTGATGTTGGTCTGGCCGATCGCGGCGAAAGCGCCGAGCGCCATCGACGCGATCGAAATGAAGACGATGATCTGCTGCCAGTCAGCGGCGATCGGCTTGAATGCGCCCATGGTGACGCGCACGATCAGTGCCATCGCCGCCATCTTCGGTGCCGCCGCCAGGAAGGCCGTCACCGGGGTCGGCGCGCCCTCATAGACGTCGGGTGTCCACATGTGGAAGGGCACCGCCGAGATCTTGAAGGCAAGGCCGGCCAGCACGAAGACGAGACCGAAGACGAGGCCAAGCTGGCGCTCGCCGCTGCCCAGTGCCGTTGCGATCTCCTGGAAGCCGGTGTTGCCGGTGTAGCCGTAGACCAGGCTGATGCCGTAGAGCAGCATGCCCGACGACAGCGCGCCGAGGACGAAATATTTGAGGCCGGCCTCGGTCGAGCGCAGATTGTCACGATTGATCGCGCACAGCACATAGATCGCCAACGACTGCAGTTCGAGGCCGAGATAGAGGCCGATCATGCCGTTGGCGGAGATCATCAGCATCATGCCGAGCGTGCAGAGCAGGATCAGCACGGGATATTCGAACTTGTCGAACCGTTCCGCCTTGGCAAAGCGCATCGACATAACCAGCGTCACCGCCGAGCCGACCAGCGCCAGCACTTTCATGAACTGGGCGAAGGTATCCTGGATGAAGGCATTGCCGTAGGCGCTGCCCTGCCCGGTTTGGAAGATCAGCCAGGCTCCGGCGATCACCAGCACGGCGACGGCAATGCCAGTCACCGTGTTGGCGGTGTTGGCGCGCGAATAGGCCCCGACCATCAGCAGCGCCAGGGCGCCGACGGCAAGGATCAACTCTGGCGTCGAGAGCGACAGGCTGGAGAGAAGGTCCGGCGTCATGTTTCGCAAAACCTCTGGTCAGTTCGCCGCCGCGGTCTGCGCGGCGCCGATGGATGCAGTGACATTGGTGACGAGCGACTTGACCGATTCGGCCGTCGCGTCGAAGACGGGTGCGGGATAGACGCCGAAGAAGATGACCAGCATGACCAGCGGGTAGATGATCAGCTTCTCGCGCGGCGACAGATCCAGCAGGTTTTTCAGGCTGTCCTTGGTCAGCGCGCCGAAGATTACCCGGCGATAGAGCCAGAGCGCGTAGGCGGCCGACAGGATGACGCCGGTGGCGGCGAAGAACGCCACCCAGGTGTTGACCCGGAACACGCCGAGCATGGTCAGGAACTCGCCGACGAAGCCGCTGGTGCCGGGCAGGCCGACATTGGCCATGGTGAAGATCATGAACACGGCGGCGTATTTCGGCATGTTGTTGACCAAGCCGCCATAGGCGTCGATCTCGCGCGTGTGCATGCGGTCGTAGATAACGCCGACGCACAGGAACAGCGCGCCGGAGACGAGGCCGTGGCTGAGCATCTGGAAGATGGCACCCTGCACGCCTTCCTGGTTCATGGCGAAGATGCCCATGGTGACGAAGCCCATATGGGCGACCGACGAATAGGCGATCAGCTTCTTCATGTCCTCCTGCATCAGCGCCACCAGCGAAGTGTAGATGATGGCGACGACGGAGAGCGCGAAGACCAGCGGCGCGAACATCTCGGACGCCAGCGGGAACATCGGCAAGGAGAAACGCAGGAACCCGTAACCGCCCATCTTCAAGAGGATAGCTGCCAGGATGACCGACCCCGCCGTCGGCGCCTCGACGTGCGCGTCCGGCAGCCAGGTATGCACCGGCCACATCGGCATCTTCACCGCGAAAGAGGCAAAGAAGGCGAGCCATAGCCATGTCTGCATGTTGGCCGGGAAATTGTGCGTCAACAGAGTGGGGATGTCGGTCGTGCCGGATTGGTAGAACATCGCCATGATGGCGAGCAGCATCAGCACCGAGCCGGCCAGCGTGTAGAGGAAGAACTTGAACGAGGCGTAGACGCGCCGCTTGCCGCCCCAGACGCCGATGATGATGAACATCGGGATCAGGCCGGCTTCGAAGAAGACGTAGAACAGCACGATATCGAGCGCGCAGAACACGCCGATCATCAGCGTTTCGAGCAGCAGGAAGGCGATCATGTAGGCTTTGACGCGCTTCTCGATTGATTCCCACGACGCCAGGATGCAGAGCGGCATCAGGAAGGTCGTCAGGATGACGAACAGCATCGAGATGCCGTCGACGCCCATATGGTAGGAAATGCCGGAGTCGAGCCAGGCAACTTTCTCGACGAACTGGAAGCCGGACTGCGAATTGTCGAAACCGGTCCAGATCAACAGCGAGATGACGAACGTGAACGTCGTCGTCAACAGAGCGATCGCGCGGATGTTGCGGCGCGCGTTTTCACTGTCATCGTTGATGAACAGGATGAGCAGCACACCAACCAGCGGCAGGAAGGTGACCAGCGAGAGGATTGGCCAGGCGGTCATCAGAGCATCATCCAGGTGACGAGTGCGGCAACGCCGATCAGCATGGCGAAGGCATAGTGGTAGAGATAGCCGGTCTGCAGCTTGACCACGCGGTTGGTGACATCGACGACCCGCGCCGAGATGCCATCCGGGCCGAGGCCGTCAATGACGGCGCCGTCGCCGGTCTTCCACAGGAAATGGCCGAGGCGCTTGGCGGGCCGCACGAACAGGAAGTCGTAAAGCTCGTCGAAATACCATTTGTTGAGCAGGAAGGCATAGAGCCCGCGATGGTGGGCAACCAGATTGACGGGCATTTCCGGCGAGCGGATGTAGAACTTCCAGGCCACCGCGAAGCCGATCAGCATGGCGATGAACGGCGACAGTTCGACCCACAGCGGCAATTCGTGGATCTCGTGCAATATGTGGTTGTCCGGCAGCGTGAACAGCGACGCCTTCCAGAACTCGGCATAGCCTTCACCGATGAAGGCGCCGTGGAAGATAATGCCGGCAAACAGCGCGCCCGCGGCCAGGATGAACAGCGGCACCAGCATCACCGGCGGCGATTCATGGACGTGGTGCATCACCTCATGGCTCGCCCGCGGCTGGCCGTGGAAGGTCATGAAGATCAGCCGCCAGGAGTAGAAGGAGGTGAAACAGGCGGCGATGACCAGAAGGATGAAGGCCATGCCGGCGACCGGGTTGTGGCTGGCAAAGGCGCTCTCGATGATAGCGTCCTTGGAGAAGAAGCCGGCGGTGCCGATGACCGTCACCGGAATGCCGACGCCAGTCAGGGCCAGCGTGCCGATCACCATCATCCAGTAAGTGGTCGGGATCAGCGTCCGCAAGCCGCCCATCCTGCGCATGTCCTGCTCGTCGGAAACGGCGTGAATGACGGAGCCGGAGCCGAGGAACAGCAGTGCCTTGAAGAAGGCATGCGTGAACAGGTGGAAGATCGCCGCGCCATAGGCGCCGACGCCGAGCGCCACGAACATGTAGCCGAGCTGCGAACAGGTCGAATAGGCGATGACGCGCTTGATGTCGTTCTGCACAAGGCCGACCGTCGCCGCGAAAAAGGCGGTGAAGGCGCCGATGAAGGTGACAACCATCAGTGCCGAATGCGACAGTTCGAAAAGCGGCGACAGGCGCGCCAGCATGAATACGCCGGCCGTCACCATGGTGGCGGCATGGATCAGTGCGGAAACCGGCGTCGGGCCTTCCATGGCGTCCGGCAGCCAGGTGTGCAGCGGCACCTGCGCCGACTTGCCCATGGCACCCATGAACAAGAGCAGGCAGACGATCGTCATGGCCGCCTGCTTGTCCAGCGCATAGCCAAGGAAGGTCAGCACGGCGGCGCCTTGTGGCGCGCCTTCGGCCGGAACGAACGTAGCCGCATTGGCGAAGATAGTGCCGAGATTGACCGAGCCGAACAGCACGAACAAGCCGAAGATGCCGAGCGCAAAGCCGAAATCGCCGACGCGGTTGACGACGAAGGCCTTGATCGCCGCGGCATTGGCCGACGGCTTCTTGTACCAGAAGCCGATCAGCAGGTAGGAGGCGAGACCGACCCCTTCCCAGCCGAAGAACATCTGCACCAGATTGTCCGCCGTCACCAGCATCAGCATGGCGAAGGTGAACAGCGACAGATAGGCGAAGAAGCGCGGGCGGTTCGGATCGTGGTGCATGTAGCCGATCGAGTAGATGTGGACCAGCGCCGACACGGTGTTGACCACCACCAGCATCACCACCGTCAGCGTGTCGATCCGCAGCGCCCAGGACGCTTCCAGTCCGCCCGACTGGATCCAGCGCAGCACGGGCACGGTGAACACCTCGCCATGGCCGAAACCGACGGTGAAGAACGCGATCCACGACAGCACGGCCGCGATCACCAGGAAGCCGGAGGTGATGTATTCGGACGCCTTGGCGCCGAGCGACGTGCCGAACAGGCCGACGATCAGGAAGCCGAGCAGCGGAAGGAAGACGATGGCCTGATACATGGTGGTTCCGTCAACCCTTCATCATGTTCACGTCTTCGACCGCGATCGAGCCGCGGTTGCGGAAGAAGACGACGAGAATGGCAAGTCCGATGGCGGCCTCGGCCGCCGCCACCGTCAGCACGAACAGCGCGAACACCTGGCCGACCAGATCGCCAAGTGCAGCCGAAAAGGCGACGAAATTGATGTTCACCGCAAGAAGGATCAGCTCGACCGACATCAGGATGACGATGACGTTCTTGCGGTTCAGGAAGATGCCGAACACGCCGAGCGTGAACAGGATCGCCGATACGGTCAGGTAATGCGCGATGCCGACAACCATCTCAGAGCCCCTCGCCTGTCTTGACCTTGCGGATTTCCATGCCCGTCGCCGGCGTGCGGCCGACCTGGGCTGCGATCGACTGCCGCTTGATCCCCGGTTTGTGGCGCAGCGTCAGTACGATGGCCCCGATCATGGCGACCAGCAGGATGAGGCCCGAAATCTGGAAGTAATAGAGGTAGTCGGTATAGAGGATGTCGCCGAGTGCGGCCGTATTTGTCCGCGCCGCGAGATCCGGGATCGGCTTCGAGACCGTCGAGGCGAGCTGCGGCGCGAATGTATAGCCGCCGAGCACGACGATCAGCTCCGCTGCCAGGATCAGCCCGACCAGCGCGCCGATCGGCGCGTATTGCAGGGCGCCTTCCTTCATCTCGGCAAAATCGACGTCGAGCATCATGACGACGAACAGGAAAAGTACCATGACCGCGCCGACATAGACGACGAGCAGGATCATCGCCAGGAACTCGGCCCCGGTCAGCATGAACAGGCCGGCAGCGTTGAAGAAGGTCAGTATCAGGAACAGCACCGAATGCACGGGGTTGCGTGACGAAATGACCATGAACGCCGACGCCACCGCGACAAAGGCGAAGAGGTAGAAAAAGGCCGCCTCTAGTCCACTCAGCATTGGGGTTCCCCCAGGTTCCTGTCCGAACAGGACGCTCGTCCTGTTTCGATCTTTGCCACCGCCTCCGGTCGGCAAGTTGCGTGTTCCTAGCCCATGTTCCGATCGGGTTGAAAGACCCGAGCGAAAGAAACATGCGCCACTCAAAATTCCTGAGGATGATCAGGTCCGAAAAGTCTGCAACTTTTCGGGATCATCCTCTGGCCGAGGCCTCGCCCCGTCAATGCGTCAAATATCAGCGGTACGGCGAGTCCAGCGAGATGTTGCGCGCCAGTTCGCGCTCCCAACGGTCGCCATTCGCCAACAGCCTGTCCTTGTCGTAGTAGAGTTCCTCGCGCGTCTCCGTCGCGAATTCGAAATTCGGCCCCTCGACGATGGCATCGACCGGGCAGGCTTCCTGGCAGAAGCCGCAATAGATGCACTTCACCATGTCGATGTCGTAACGCACCGTGCGGCGCGTGCCGTCATTGCGGCGCGGCCCGGCCTCGATGGTGATCGCCTGAGCCGGGCAGATGGCCTCGCACAATTTGCAGGCAATGCAGCGTTCCTCGCCATTGGGATAGCGGCGCAACGCGTGCTCGCCCCGGAAGCGCGGGCTGGTGGGCCCCTTCTCGTGCGGATAGTTGATCGTCTCCTTCGGCGCGAAGAACTGGCGCATCGACAGGAAGAAGGCGCTGACGAAATCCTGCAGCAGCAGCGATTTTGCGGCTTGGGAAAGAGCGGACATCACGCAAACCCCGTGATCTTGAGGACGGCGGCGGTGGCGACCACCATGAACAGCGAGATAGGCAGGAACACCTTCCAGCCAAGCCGCATCAGCTGGTCGTAGCGATAGCGCGGCACGAAGGCCTTCACCATGGAAATGCCGAAGAACACGAAGCAGACCTTCAGCACGAACCAGATGACGCCCGGCACCCAGGTGAACGGCGCGAAATCGAAGGGCGGCAGCCAGCCGCCGAGGAACAGGATGGTGGCCAGCGCGCACATCAGTACGATGGCGACATACTCGCCGAGGAAGAACAGCAGGAACGGCGTCGACGAGTACTCGACCATGTGCCCGGCGACCAGTTCCGATTCGGCTTCCACCAGGTCGAAAGGCGGACGGTTCGTCTCGGCCAGTGCCGAGATAAAGAAGATGATGAACATGGGGAACAGTGCCAGCCAGTTCCAATCGAGGAAGGTGTTGGGCAGGCCAAGCCGCGTACCAAGCCCGTCATGCTGCGACAGCACGATTTCGGACAGGTTGAGCGAGCCGGCAGTGAGCAGCACGGTGACGATGACGAAGCCGATCGAGACTTCGTAGGACACCATCTGCGCGGCCGAACGCAGCGCGCCGAGGAACGGATATTTCGAGTTGGACGCCCAGCCGCCCATGATCACGCCATAGACCTCGAGCGAGGAAATGGCGAAGACATAGAGGATGCCGACATTGACGTTGGCGATCGCCCAGCCCTGGCTGACCGGGATGACCGCCCAGGCCGAGATCGCCAGCACGGCCGAGACCAGCGGCGCCAGCAGGAAGACGCCCTTGTTGGCGCCGGACGGGATCACCGGTTCCTTGAAGACGAATTTCAGCAGATCGGCGAAGGCCTGCAGCGTGCCCCAGGGGCCGACGACGTTCGGGCCGCGGCGCAATTGCACCGCCGCCCAGATCTTGCGATCGGCGTAGAGGATGTAGGCGACGAAGATCAAAAGCACGACGATCAGCACGACCGACTTCAACAGGATCAGCAGCGCCGGCAGCACGTAGAAGGAGAAGAAAGTGTCCATGCTTATTCCGCCGCCTGCTTGAAGCCGCTCTTGGCCAGCGCCGAGCATTCCGCCATCACGGCCGATGCCCGCGCGATCGGGTTGGTCAGGTAGAAATCCTTGACCGGCGAGGTGAAGGTGCCCTTGTTCAGGCGCCCGCCGAGCTTGGCCACTTTGGCGATGTCCTCGGCATTGCCGGCCGCGACCTGATCGATGCGGGCCAGGTGCGGGTATTCTCCGTAGAGTTTTGCGCGCAGTTGCGGCAGCGAATCGAACGACAGTTTCTTGCCCAGTACATCCGACAGGGCCCGCAGGATCGCCCAGTCCTCGCGCGCTTCGCCCGGCGCGAAGCCGGCGCGGTTGGTCTGCTGCACGCGGCCCTCGGTGTTGACATAGGTGGCCGACTTTTCGGTATAGGCGGCAGCCGGCAGGATGACATTGGCGCGGTGTGCGCCCTTGTCGCCATGCGTGCCGATATAGACGACGAAGGCGCCGCCGGTCTTGGCCATGTCGATCTCGTCGGCGCCGAGCAGGAACAGCAGCTCCATGTCGCCCAGCATGCCGGCAACATTCTTGCCGCCCTCGCCCGGCACGAAGCCGAGATCGAGGCCGCCGACACGTCCGGCCGCATTGTGCAGTACGGCAAAGCCGTTCCAGTCCGCGCGAGCAGCGTTCACAGCGGCGGCTAGTTTTGCCGCCTGGCCGAGCACGGCCGCGCCATCGGCGCGCGCCAGCGCGCCCTGGCCGACGATAACAAGCGGACGTGTCGCCTTCTTAAGCACCTGGAAGAACTTGCCGTTGCCGTCCGCCAGATCCTTCAGCGAATCCGGGCCGGCGCCCAGCTGTTCGTAGTCATAGCGCGTGTCGCCGACATCGCCGACGACACCGACCGGCAAATTGCCGATCCGCCAGCGCTTGCGGATGCGGGCGTTGAGCACCGAGGCTTCGTAGCGCGGGTTGGCGCCGATGATCAGCACCGCATCGGCCTGCTCGATGCCTTCAATGGTCGGGTTGAAGATATAGCTCGCACGGCCAAGCGCCGGATCGAGGGCGGCACCGTCCTGGCGGCAGTCGATATTTCTTGAACCGAGCGAGGCCATCAGCAGCTTCAGCGCGTAGATTTCCTCGACCGCGGCGAGATCGCCTGAAATGGCGCCGATTTTCTCGGGAGCGGTCTTCGACACCTCGTCCTTGATCGCGGCGAACGCCTCGGCCCAGCTTGCCGGAACCAGCTTGCCGTCCTTGCGCACATAGGGGCGGTCGAGGCGCTGCGTGCGCAGGCCGTCCCAGATGAAGCGGGTCTTGTCGGAAATCCACTCCTCGTTCACCGCTTCGTTGACGCGCGGCAGGATGCGCATCACTTCGCGGCCCCGGCTGTCGACGCGGATCGCCGAGCCGACCGCGTCCATCACGTCGATGGATTCGGTCTTGGTCAGTTCCCACGGCCGCGCCTGGAAGGCGAAGGGTTTCGAGGTCAGCGCGCCGACCGGACACAGGTCGATGACATTGCCCTGCAGCTCCGAGGTCATCGCGCTTTCGAGATAGGTGGTGATCTCGGCGTCCTCGCCACGGCCGATCAGGCCGAGTTCGGAGATGCCGGCGACTTCCGTGGTGAAGCGGACGCAGCGCGTGCAATGGATGCAGCGGTTCATCACCGTCTTGACCAGAGGCCCGATATACTTGTCTTCGACCGCGCGCTTGTTTTCATGATAGCGCGAGGAATCGACGCCGAAGGCCATCGCCTGGTCCTGCAGGTCGCATTCGCCGCCCTGGTCGCAGATCGGGCAATCCAGAGGATGGTTGATCAGCAGGAACTCCATCACGCCTTCCCTGGCCTTCTTGACCATCGGCGTGTTGGTGAAGATTTCCGGCGCCTCGCCATTCGGGCCGGGGCGCAGGTCGCGCACGCCCATGGCACAGGAAGCCTGCGGCTTGGGCGGTCCGCCCTTCACCTCGATCAGGCACATCCGGCAATTGCCGGCGATCGACAGCCGCTCATGGAAGCAGAAGCGCGGCACTTCCGCGCCAGCGTCTTCCGCTGCCTGCAGCAGCGTGTAGTGGTCGGGTACAGTGATCTCTTTCCCGTCGACCTTGAGCTTTGCCATTCGCCTCAAACCCCTGCGGAGTTCCCGCAATCTCTTTTTCCGGGCGTGGTCGAAACCACACCGGGCATTTCATTCACTTCGTGACGGCGAGCGCCGCCGCTTGGGCCGTCCAGTCGTCGCGGCCGATACGGCCGCCGAGCGACAGATAGTCCTCGACCCAGGCAACCTCTTGCGGTGTCCATGCCGCGATCTGGGCATACGTCCAGATGCCCAGGCCGTTGAGAACCTTTTCCAGCTTGGGACCGATACCCGATATGGCCTTGAGATCCGCCGGTTCTGCCGGCTTCTCCATCGCCTTGGGCTGTCTGAAATCCTCTGGCATCAGCACATCGGCGGCGTCGCCGGCCGCCGGGACGGCATTCGCCGCCGGCACTGCAGCGGCCGGTTCCTTCGCGGCAATGTCCGTGACTTCCTGGGCAAAGGACTGCGCCTCGGCAATCATGGTTTTCGCCGTCGCACGCGCCCTGGTAGAGGACGGGCTCGGATCGTCGAACTGCGCGACGCGCGCCTCGAAATCATCGACGATCGGCTGCAATAGCCGTTGCGAGGCCTCAGCCGCCCCCGAAAGCGCGCCCAGCCACACGCCGAACGCGTGATTGGCTAACCCGAGGCCAAGCGCCGACATCGCCGCCGCACCCGCCACGGGGTGCACGAGAAGATTGACGGCACTGGCCATCTCCTTCGGCATCATCCTGGTCAGGTCCTGGTTCATTTTCTCGAGCTGGTCCAAATTGGGCATCAGTGGATTGGGTGTCGAATACGGCGCCATAGATTCTCCTGGTCGTTTCTTCGTTCGCCCGCCCCGGTTGTCTCAAATCGGGCACTTGCCCGTATTTCGCTTCGGGCTCTCGCCCGCATCCAAAAAAATTCTTCTATTCCGCCGCCACCATCACCGGCTCGGCCCGGTGCGCGTTGCGCGAAAACTCGTCGATGCGCCGCTCCACCTCGCCGCGGAAATGCCGCATCAGGCCCTGGATCGGCCATGCCGCCGCATCGCCCAGCGCGCAGATCGTGTGACCCTCGACCTGCTTGGTGACGTCGAGCAGCATGTCGATCTCGCGCTTCTGCGCCTCGCCGCGCACAAGGCGCTCCATCACCCGCCACATCCAGCCCGTGCCTTCGCGGCACGGCGTGCACTGGCCGCAGCTCTCGTGCTTGTAGAAGTAGGAAAGCCGAGCGATCGCCTTCACGATATCGGTCGACTTGTCCATGACGATGACAGCCGCCGTACCGAGGCCGGACTTGAGGTCGCGCAATGCGTCGAAATCCATCGGCGTATCGATGATCTGCTCGGCCGGCACCAGGGGCACCGATGCACCGCCGGGGATGACCGCCAAAAGATTGTCCCAGCCGCCGCGAATGCCGCCGCAATGCGTCTCGATCAGCTCGCGGAACGGGATCGACATCGCCTCTTCGACCGTGCACGGATTGTTGACGTGGCCGGAGATGCAGAACAGCTTGGTGCCGACATTGTTGGGCCGGCCGATGGACGAGAACCAGGCAGCACCGCGGCGCAGAATGGTTGGCGCCACGGCGATCGATTCGACATTGTTGACCGTGGTCGGACAACCATAAAGGCCGACATTGGCCGGAAATGGCGGCTTCAGCCTGGGCTGGCCCTTCTTGCCTTCGAGGCTTTCGAGGAGTGCTGTCTCCTCGCCGCAGATATAGGCGCCGGCGCCGTGGTGCATGTAGATTTCGAAATCATAGCCGGAGGTGTTGTTCTTGCCGATCAGCTTGGCCTCATAGGCCTCGTCGATCGCCCGCTGCAGCGCCTCGCGCTCACGGACGAACTCGCCGCGCACATAGATGTAGGCTGCAATCGCACCCATCGCGAAACCGGCAAGCAGCGCCCCCTCGACCAGCGTGTGCGGGTCATTGCGCAGGATGTCGCGATCCTTGCAGGTGCCTGGCTCGGATTCGTCGGCGTTGATGACGAGGTAACTCGGCCGGCCGTCGCTTTGCTTGGGCATGAACGACCATTTGAGCCCCGTCGGAAAGCCTGCGCCGCCGCGGCCGCGCAGGCCCGACGCCTTCATCTCATTGACGATCCAGTCGCGTCCCTTGGCAACGATGCCGGGCGTGTTGTCCCAGGCACCGCGCGCCTGCGCGCCGGCCAGCGACTTGTCAAACAGGCCGTAGATGTTGGTGAAAATGCGATCTTTGTCCTGAAGCATTTTTCGTCCCTCAGACCGGCTTCTTGCCGAAGACGCGGATGTATTCGGCGACGCCGCCCTTGGCGAGCGCCTTGGCCTGCTTGACCCAGTCGTCGCGATCGATGCGGCCTTGGAACGAGAGATAGCCGTCCACCCACGCGCGCTCGGCTTTCTTCCACGAAGCGACCTGAGCAAAGGTGAAGATGCCCAGCGTATGCAGGATGCCCTCGATCTTCGGGCCGACACCGGAGATCAGCTTGAGGTCGTCGACCAGCGCCGGCCTGTCGATGCCGGCCGGACGGTTCTTGTCTTCCAGCGACGGTTTTGCCGGCTTGGCTGCCTTCGCGGCTGGCACCTTGACTTCCGGCGATTTGAAGGCAGAAGCCGGCTCGGCCTTGTTCTTCGGGCCGCTGCGCTGCTGGGAAACCTGCTCGACCTCGGGGTCCGCCTTGTTGGCATTGGCGGCCGAATGCAACGGTGCCGAAACGCTCGCCGCCTTTTCAACGGCCGGCGCCACTTTGACCGGCGAAGGCGATTTCAGCGCCGGGCTGGTTTCCGGCGCATCGGTTTTCGGCTTGCTGGCCTTCGACGGCGCAACCGGAGCGTCAGCTGCTACTGGCGCGACCGTGGCGATGATCGCATCAGGCGCCGCCTTGGCGGCCTTGGCCGCCTCCCTGGCTTCCCTATCGCGGGTCGACTTGAGAATCGCCTTTTCGCTCTTCAGGCTGGTGAGGCCGGAGGCCGGCTCCGAGCCCGTGCGGCCGTTCTGCGGCCCCGGCGTTACCGAGGCGCCCTTGCCCGCATCATAGAGGTCGATGATCTCGGCCAGCCGTTCCGGGGTGAGGTCTTCGAAAGTATCCTTGAACACCATGACCATCGGCGCGTTGACGCAGGCGCCGAGGCATTCGACCTCTTCCCACGACAAGGTGCCCTTGTCGTTGGTGTGGAACTGGTCGTGATGGATCTTTGACCGGCAGACATCCATCAGCGCTTCCGAGCCGCGCAGCATGCAGGGCGTGGTGCCGCAGACCTGGATATGCGCGCGCGTGCCGACCGGGTTCAACTGGTATTGGGTGTAGAAGGTCGCGACCTCGAGGCCACGGATACGGGGCATGCCGAGCATGTCGGAGATCGTCTCGATCGCCGCCTTCGTCACCCAGCCTTCCTGCTCCTGCGCCAGCATCAGAAGCGGGATGATGGCCGACGGTTCGCGGCCCTTCGGGTACTTCTTGATCCATTGCTTCGCCGCGGCCGCATTCGCCCGGTTGAAGGCGAAGGATGCTGGCTGGACGCTGGCTTCTGCGAGACGGCGGACTGACATTTAGCGATCGACCTCACCAAACACGATGTCGAGGGAGCCGAGAACGGCGGTGACGTCGGCCAGCATGTGGCCGCGACAGAGGAAATCCATGGCCTGCAGATGCGCGAAGCCGGGCGCGCGCAGCTTGCAGCGGTAGGGCTTGTTGGAGCCGTCGGAGATCAGATAGACGCCGAATTCACCCTTCGGCGCCTCGACCGCCGCATAGACCTCGCCGGCCGGCACGCGATAACCCTCGGTGTAGAGCTTGAAGTGGTGGATCAGCGCTTCCATCGAGCGCTTCATCGCCGGACGCTTGGGCGGCACCACCTTGCCGTCGAGGTTCGACACTGGACCGGTGCTTTCCTTGCCCAGCAAGAGATCGACGCACTGGCGCATGATTTTTGCAGACTGGCGCATTTCTTCCATGCGCACGAGGTAACGGTCGAAGCAGTCGCCGTTCTTGCCGATCGGAATGTCGAAATCCATTTCCGAATAGCATTCATAGGGTTGCGACTTGCGCAGATCCCAAGGAGCGCCCGAGCCGCGCACCATGACTCCGGAAAAACCCCAGGCCCAGGCATCGGCCAGCGTTACGATGCCGATATCGACATTGCGCTGTTTGAAGATGCGATTGCCGGTCAGCAGTTGATCAAGGTCGTCGATCGACTTGAGGAACGGATCGATCCATTTGCCGATATCCTCGACCAGCTTCTGCGGCAGGTCCTGATGGACACCACCCGGACGGAAATAGGCGGCATGCATGCGCGAACCGGAGGCGCGCTCATAGAACACCATCAGCTTTTCGCGCTCGACGAAGCCCCACAGCGGCGGCGTCAGCGCACCGACGTCCATCGCCTGCGTCGTCACATTGAGGATGTGCGACATGATGCGGCCGATTTCGCAGTAGAGCACGCGGATCAGCTGGCCGCGCTTCGGCACCTCGATGCCGAGCAGACGCTCGGCAGCCAGCGCGAAGGCGTGCTCCTGGTTCATCGGCGCGCAATAGTCGAGCCGGTCGAGATAGGGGATCGCCTGCAGATAGGTCTTGGCCTCGATCAGCTTTTCCGTGCCGCGATGCAAGAGCCCGATATGCGGATCGACGCGATCGACGACTTCGCCGTCGAGTTCAAGGACCAACCTCAAAACACCATGCGCCGCAGGGTGTTGAGGCCCAAAGTTGATGTTAAAATTGCGGACGGAGGTTTCAGCCATGGATCGCCCTTGGCGATGAGTGAATGGTGAATGGTGAATGGTGAATGGTCATGCGCCATCCTGGTCCAGAGACCGGACGAACGAAACCAGCCTCTTGCCGAGTTTTGTGTAATTCGGTTCCAGCTTCGCCGCCTGCTCCTGGGACAACAACCCGATCCGTATGCACAGCATGGTATGTGTTTCCAATTCCTTCAACGAGCCTTGTGCGATGCGAAGAAACTGAATGAATGTTCGCCGCTGTGCGCGACCAAACCCCTCCGCGATATTTGCCGGGATTGAGACCGCGCAACGTCGCATCTGGGAGGTGATCCCATACAATTCCTCGCGCGGAAACGCGCGCGTCAAAACATAGATTTCCTCGGCGATATCCATCGCCTCTTTCCAGACGATGAGATCGCGATAGTCGCGTATAGCTTCCGGCGTCTTGTCCATTCACCATTCACTATTCACCATTCACTGTTTCGCCTTTTCGTCCCCGGGCAGGACGTAATCAGTACCTTCCCACGGGGACAAAAAATCGAAATTGCGGAATTCCTGCTTGAGCTCGACCGGCTCGTAGATGACGCGCTTGGCCTCGTCGTCGTAGCGCACCTCGACGAAGCCGGTCAGCGGGAAATCCTTGCGCAGCGGATGGCCTTCGAAACCGTAATCGGTCAACAGGCGCCGTAGATCGGGATGGCCGGAGAACAGCACGCCGTAGAGATCGTAGGTCTCGCGCTCGAACCAGTCGGCACCCGGAAAGACGCCGGTGATCGACGGCACCATGGTTTCCTCGTCGGCCTGCACCTTGACGCGGATGCGCACATTCTGCTTCGGCGACAGAAGATGGTAGACGACGTCGAAGCGCTTGGCGCGTGACGGATAGTCGGCGCCGCAGACGTCGATGATCGAGATGAACTGGCAGCGCGCATCGTCGCGCAGGAAGGTCATGACCTCGACCAGATCGCGCGGCTCGACGCCAATGGTAAGCTCACCATAGGCGATATCAGCGTCATTCACGCGGTCGATCAGCTTCTCGCCGAGATGGGTCGACAGTTCGCTCAGGGATGCGGTCATGGATTTACCGTTCGATCGTGCCGGTGCGGCGGATCTTCTTCTGCAAGAGAAGAATGCCGTAAAGCAGCGCTTCGGCGCTCGGCGGGCAGCCGGGCACATAGATGTCGACCGGCACGATGCGGTCGCAGCCACGCACCACCGAATAGGAATAGTGGTAGTAGCCGCCGCCATTGGCGCAGGAGCCCATCGAGATGACGTAGCGCGGTTCCGGCATCTGGTCGTAGACCTTGCGCAACGCCGGCGCCATCTTGTTGGTCAGCGTGCCGGCGACGATCATGATGTCGGACTGGCGCGGAGACGCGCGCGGCGCGACACCGAAGCGCTCGCTGTCATAGCGCGGCATCGAGGTGTGGATCATCTCAACCGCGCAGCAGGCGAGACCGAATGTCATGAACATCAGCGAACCGCTGCGTGCCCAGGTGATCAGCGCCTCTGTCGACGTAACGAGAAAGCCCTTGTCGGCCAGTTCGTTGTTGATCTCGAGGAAGAAGGGATCGTCTCCCCCTACCGGCCGGCCGGTATTGGGATCGAGGATACCTTTGGGCTTCGGCGCGACGAGGGTGCCTGAACTGTCGTTCAATCCCATTCCAGCGCTCCTTTTTTCCATTCATAGGCAAAGCCGATGGTCAGCACCGCCAGAAACACCATCATCGACCAGAAGCCGAGCATTCCGATCTTCGAGAACGACACCGCCCACGGAAACAGGAAGGCCACTTCCAGGTCGAAGATGATGAACAGGATCGACACCAGGTAGAATCGGATGTCGAACTTCATGCGTGCGTCGTCGAACGAGTTGAAACCGCACTCGTAGGCGGAAAGCTTTTCGGGATCGGGGTTGCGGTAAGCCACCAGGAAGGGTGCGGCCAGCAGCGCCAGGCCGACAACCAGCGCCACGCCAATGAACAGGACGATGGGCAGGTATGAGCTCAAGAGTGCGTTCATGCTCGGCTTTCCGTTGGCGCCAATCCACGTTGATTACAGCACCGGACCCTAATGCGGAAGCGTGACAGTTTAACCGCTGAACCGTTTTAAGGGCCTATGCTGCAACGCGGCGAGGGTTAGCGCAGCACTTCCAGCGAAGCAAGTCAAACCTTGTTCAAAACACTGACCTGGACGGCTTATCGCGGCAAACTGGTCCGATCCGCTCCTGTTTGATTTCCTTCGCCTTTTACTCCACTTTTCTCTCCTGACATGGTTGGCGCCAAAACCCTGCTAGCATTGTCCGGAATCACCCATCATCGCCCTCAGAGTGACGCCTGCATGAAGGAAAAGATCTCGCTCCCCATGGCCCGGCGCATCGCGCTTGCAGCCCAAGGTTTTCTCGATCCCCGCCCAACAGCTACGCCCGACCGCCGCCATTTTGCCCGCGTGCTGGCTCGAACCGGTCTGCTGCAGATCGATTCCGTCAGCGCGGTGGTGCGCGCTCATTATATGCCGCTCTATTCGCGCCTTGGCCCTTACCCTCTCGCCTTGCTCGACAATGCGGCCATGACGCGCAAGCGCACGGTCTTCGAATATTGGGCGCATGAGGCCTCTTTCCTGCCGGTCGAGACATACCCGCTGATGCGCTGGCGCATGCAACGGGCCGAGCGCGGCGACGAAATGTATCTGGGCCTCGCCAAATGGGGCCGCGAGCACGCCGCCTATGTCGAAGAGATCTACCGCCAGGTCGTCGAGCGCGGCCCGACCGCCGCCTCCGCGCTCGAGGGCCAGAAGGGCTCGGGCGGCTGGTGGGGCTGGAGCCATGCCAAGCATGCCTTCGAGTGGCTGTTCTGGGCCGGACGCATCACTACGGCGCACCGTCGCGGTTTCGAACGCTTCTATGACCTGCCCGAACGCGTGCTGCCGCAGGCGATCCTCGATCTGCCGGTTCCCGCCGCCGAGGACGCGCACCGCGAATTGCTGCGCATTTCGGCCCGCGCCCACGGCATCGCGACATCAGGCGATTTGCGCGACTATTTCCGCCTCTCGCCGGCCGACATGAAAGGCCGGCTGGAGGAATTGGTTGAAACAGGCGAATTGCTGCCGGTGCGCGTCGAAGGCTGGGACAAGCCGGCTTATCTTCACAAGGACGCCCGTCTGCCGCGCAAGATCGAGGCACGCGCCCTGCTGGCGCCGTTCGATCCGGTCGTCTTCGAACGCTCGCGCACGGAGCGGCTGTTCGATTTCCACTACCGCATCGAAATCTACACGCCGGCCGACAAGCGGCAATACGGCTATTATGTCCTGCCGTTCCTGCTCGGCGACAGGATTGTCGCGCGCGTCGACCTCAAGGCCGACCGGCCGGCCGGTGCCCTGCGCGTCCATGCGGCCTATGCGGAGTCCAGTGCGCCGCCTGAAACCGCTGCTCAGCTCTTCGAGGAATTGAAGCAGATGCAGGGCTGGCTTGGCCTTGAGCGCATGGAAGTGACGCCCGCCGGAGATTTGGGGCCGGCGCTGGCCGAAATCGCCGTGTCGTAAGCCGCGTTGACACCGCCGCCTGCAAAAGCCTAAATCCGGTACAGACGGTCTCTTCTCTTCAACGAGAGGAGCTAAGAGGGAATGCGGTGCGGGACGAAATCCCAAATCCGCGGCTGTCCCCGCAACTGTAAGCGAAGAGCCAAGGCCGAAAGCCACTGGGGTGATCCCGGGAAGGCGGCTACCCAAGGCAATGACCCGCGAGCCAGGAGACCTGCCGTCTGCGACTACAGAATCCGATCGTCCGGCGGGTTTCCGGGCAAGGAGCACGATCTTTGGACCACGACAGCAGTTTTTCGGCTGGCACAGCGGATGTTTCGTCCGGCCATGATGATGCCTTGGCTGGCGTCACCGTGATCGTCTGCGCCTCCTGCCGCGATGAAACCGGCTCCGACGCCCATCCCCGCGCCGGCGAACTGCTGGCGGACGACACGCGACGCGCCGCGTCGGGCGACAACATTCGCATCAGCAGCGTCGAATGTCTCGGCAATTGCAAGCGGCGGCTCAGCGCCGCCATCCTGCGCAACGGCTGCTGGAGCTATGTCTTCGGCGACCTGACACCAACCAGCGGCGCCGATCTGGTCACTGGAGCCAAACTCTTCGCCACTTCGACGGACGGCCTGATCCCATGGCGCGGCCGCCCCGATAGCCTGAAGCGCGGCCTTGTTGCCCGCATCCCTCCCCTCGACCTGTTGAAGGACCTGAAATGACCGCTTCCGTCTCCCGCGTCCCCTGCACCGTCGTCACCGGCTTTCTCGGCGCCGGTAAGACGACGCTGGTCCGCCATCTCCTGGAAAACGCCGGCGGCAAGCGTATTGCCATCATCGTCAACGAGTTCGGCGACATCGGCATCGACGGCGAGATCCTGAAGGGCTGCGGCATCGACACCTGCCCGGAGGAAAACATCGTCGAACTGGCCAATGGCTGCATCTGCTGCACCGTCGCCGACGATTTCGTGCCGGCGCTCGACCAGATCCTCGCGCTGACGCCGAAGGTCGATCACATCCTGATCGAGACCTCCGGCCTCGCTTTACCCAAGCCGCTGGTCCAGGCTTTCCAGTGGCCGAGCGTGAAAAGCCGCGTCACCGTTGATGGCGTCATCGCCGTGGTCGACGGGCCGGCATTGGCCGAGGGACGCGTCGCCAACGACATGGACGCCTTGCAGGCGCAGCGCGCTCAGGATGAGACGCTCGACCACGACGATCCGGTCGAGGAGGTGTTCGAGGACCAGATCGCCTGTGCCGACCTGATCATCCTGTCCAAAAGCGACCTGATGGACGCCGCCGGCACCGCCCGCGCCAATGCCATCATTGGCGAACACTCCGCCCGCGCGGTGAAGATCGTGCCGACGTCGCATGGCAAGGTGGATCCCTCCGTGCTGCTCGGCCTCGGTCTCGCCGTCGAGGACGATATCGAAAACCGCAAGTCTCATCACGACGGCGCGTTCGACCACGAGCATGACGACTTCGATACATTCATCGTCGATATTGCCTCGATAGCCAATCCGGACGAACTGGCGAAACGAGTCACCACCGCCGCCGAAGAAGAGAACGTGCTGCGCGTGAAGGGCTTCGTCGAGGTCGGCGGCAAGCCGATGCGGCTTTTGCTGCAGGCCGTCGGGCCGCGCGTCAACCACTACTACGACCGCGCCTGGACGGCGCAGGACGACCGCCGCTCGCGCCTCGTCGTCATCGGCCTCAAGGGGCTGAACCGCCCGGCTATCGAGCGTATACTCGCCGGCTGATTTCGGACATAGGTTGCGATGCACATCCTAACCACGACATCCGCCTCGCTCGACGACCTCGCCGAGCCGGTCGATCTGCGGCAGACGCCGGCGGATATCGTGGCCCTGTCCTTCACCGACAGCGACCTCGCCGGACTGGCGGCAGCGTGGAAGGCCGACGCCGACCGCCTGCCCTCGATGCGGCTGGCGGCACTGCGCGACTTGCGCCATCCCATGTCCGTCGACCTCTGGGTCGACAGCGTCGCCCGTCACGCCAAAATCATCCTCGTCCGCATCCTCGGCGGCTACGACTGGTGGCGCTACGGCTGCGACCAGCTTGCCTCGACGGCGCGGGCGCGCGGTATAAAACTGGCGCTGCTTCCTGGCGAATGCCGCGACGAGGACCTAAGGCTGATCGAAGCCTCGACGCTGCCGCGCGAAGAACTCGACGGCTTGCTCGACTATTTCCGCGAGGGCGGCCCGGCGAATATGAGCGCGCTGGTGCGGAAGCTGGCAAGGTTAGCGGGACAGAATGAGCCTGTCGTCGAGCCGGTCGCGGTCCCGAAGGCTGGGTTTTACGAGCCCGCATGCGGAGTTGTGGAGAAGCCGGACGCATCGAGTGTTGGCGTTCCGTCACACCCCCCTCTGTCCTGCCGGACATCTCCCCCGCAAGGGGGGAGATCGGCTGTCACCAAAGCCGGCTCCTCATCTGCCCCGTCAGATAGGAATCTATCTCGGATATCCGCGATTGGCGAAATCCCTGATGACGGCGCAATCTCCCCCCTTGCGGGGGAGATGTCCGGCAGGACAGAGGGGGGTGTGACGGAACTCGACGTTGACAACGTCAACGCCCCAGTCGTGCCCATCCTGTTCTACCGCTCGATGCTGCTGGCCGCCGATGTCGCGCCCATCGACGCGCTGTTTGAGGCGCTGCGGCAGCGCGGCATCAACCCCGTCCCCATCTTCGTCTCCAGCCTCAAGGACCCAGCATCCCTGGCGTTCGTGGAAACGTCACTGGCCTTCCTGAAACCCGCCGCCATCATCACCGCGACCGCTTTCGCTTCCGGCGCCGAGCCCGGCGTCGAAACTCTGTTCGACCGCGCCGGCGTGCCCGTCTTCCAGGTCATCGTCGCCACCACTCGCCGCGACATCTGGCAGAACAACCAGCGTGGGCTCGCCCCCGCCGACCTTGCCATGCATGTCGTGCTGCCCGAGCTCGACGGCCGCATCCTGGCCGGCGCCATTTCCTTCAAGGGCGAGAACGAGACCGATCCCGCGCTTGGCCACCGCGCCTTCGCCAACCGACCTGAAGCGGATCGTGTGGCGCAGGTAGCTGATCGCGTTGCGGCCTTCATCCGCCTGCAGCAGACGCCACGCGCCGAGCGCAAGCTCGCCATCCTGATCCCGGACTATCCGAGCGCCCCCGGCCGCACCGGCTACGCCGTCGGCCTCGACGTGCCGTCCAGCGTGTTGGCGATGCTGCACGACCTGAGGGAACAGGGCTATGGTGTTGAGGGGATTCCGGAAACGCCGCGTGCGTTGCTAGGGCTTCTTGAAGGTAGCAAAGATGGGCTGGGGCTGGAGGATTATCTGGACTTCTCCAAGAGCCTGCCGGCTGCGGCTGTCGCTGCCATGGAGGCGGCTTGGGGGAAGGCAGAAGGCGAGACAGGTTGGTGTGAGGCACCCCCCTCTGTCCTGCCGGACATCTCCCCCGCAAGGGGGGAGATTGAGCTGTCATCTGCGCTTCCGCCAATCTCAAACGTTGCAGGAAAGGTGCAGGCGACGGCACTGCCAATCTCCCCCCTTGCGGGGGAGATGTCCGGCAGGACAGAGGGGGGTGCTCAGGCGCCTACCTTCGCCAAATTTCCCTTCCGTGCCGCCACTTTCGGCAACATCACCGTAGCCCTCGCCCCAGACCGCGGCCGCTCGGCCGACCGCCGCGCCGACTACCACGACCCGACGCTACCGCCGCGCCATGCGCTGATCGCTTTCGGCTTGTGGCTGCGCAAATCGCTCGGCGTTCATGCGCTGGTCCATGTCGGCGCGCATGGCACGCTGGAATGGCTGCCGGGCAAGACGGTTGCCCTGTCGGAAAACTGCTTTCCCGAGATCGTCACCGGTCCCTTGCCCGTCATCTATCCGTTCATCGTCTCCAACCCCGGCGAAGCGGCACAGGCCAAGCGGCGCATTGCCGCCGTCACCCTTGGCCATCTGCCGCCGCCACTGACCGGTGCCGGGCTGGACGAGAATCAACATAAGCTCGAGCGGTTGGTCGACGAATATGCCCAGGCCGACGGGCTCGACCGCCGCCGCCGCGACCGCCTGGCCAAGCTGATCGTCGACGCCGCGCAGAAGACCGGCCTCGCCACCGAAGCTGGCGTCGCCAGGACCGACGTGCCCGACGAAGCACTGCGCCGCATCGACGCCTGGCTGTGCGATCTCAAGGATTTCGCCGTCAAGGACGGTCTGCATATCTATGGCCGTGCCCCCGATGACGAGCCCGACGCCATGCGCCGCCAAAGCGCTGACGCCGAGAAGACGGCGCTGCTCGCCGCGCTCGACGGCCGCCACGTCAAGGCCGGTCCGGCCGGCGCGCCCGCGCGGGGACGCTCGGACGTGCTGCCCACCGGCCGCAACCTGTTCACGTCGGACCCGCGCACCATGCCGACGCCGACCGCCTATGATCTGGGCCGAGCGGCAGCGGAGGAGGTAGTACGCGGTTACATGCAATCGCATGGCGACTGGCCGCGCTCGCTGGTCATCGATCTCTGGGGCTCGGCTTCGCTGCGCACCGGCGGCGAGGAGATCGCGCAAGGGCTGGCGCTGATGGGCTGCCGGCCGCAATGGGACCCTGCGACCGGCCGTATCACCGGCATCGAAGTGCTGCCGCCGGCCACGCTTGGCCGCCCACGTGTCGACGTCACCTGGCGCATATCAGGCCTGTTTCGCGACATGTTCCCGACCCAGATCGCACTGATCGATGCCGCCGCCAACGCCGTTGCCGCGCGTGACGAGGAGGATTCGGAAAACCCGCTCGCGGCGAGGACCCGCGCCGATGGCAAGGTCAGCCCACGCATTTTCGGCACCTCGCCCGGCACCTATGGCGCCGGCGTCGAGGATCTTTTGTCCTCCGGCGATTGGGAAGTGCGCGAAGAGGTCGGCCGCGCCTATCTCGACGCGACCTCGCATGCCTATGGCGGCGCCGAGGGCGAAGGCATCTCGGCCCCTGGCGCCTTCGAGGGTCGCATCGCCGAAGCGGATCTTCTCGTCCACACCGGCGACGATCCAGGCCGCGACATTCTCGAAGGCTCCGCCGATGTCGCCTTCATCGGCGGCTTTTCGGCAGCCTTGGCGGCGCTCGGCAGAAATGCCGACGTCATCGTGCTCGACACCACGGACCCGCAAAAGCCGAAGCCGCGCTCGGTTGGCGAGGCGGTGGCCCGCGTCGTGCGCGCCCGCGCCGTCAATCCGCGCTTCATATCGGGCCAGATGCGCCATGGCCCGCGCGGCGCTTCCGAATTCGCCGAAACGGTCGACCGGCTGGTCGGCTTCGCCGAAACCACTCATGCCATATCGGGAACGCTGATCGAGGCCGTTCACGATGCGTATGTCGGCAATCCAGCCGTCCGCGCCTTCATCCTGCGCGAGAACCCCGCCGCCGCAAAAATCATCGCCGAGCGCTTGCTGTCGGCGCGCCGGCGTGGCCTATGGCATCCCTTGCGCAATTCCATCGACGACGATCTCACGGCCCTGATTGCCGAGGCGGAAGCGCTTGGGGTGGCGGCATGAACGACTTCTCACGTCGTGGCGCCTGCCCCGCCCTGTCAGCGCCGATGCAGACCGGCGACGGCCTGCTGGTGCGGCTCAACCCGGTCGCGGGAGAATTGTCGCCGAAGTTTTTGATCGGACTGGCCGAATCCGCATTGCGGCTTGGCAATGGCATCATGGAAGTCACCGCGCGCGGCAGCCTGCAGATACGCGGCCTGACGGCGGAAAGCGCGACCGTGCTGGCGGCGGAGGTCGATGCGCTGGGCATCGCGGTGCGCACCGGTGTGCCGGTCGAGACCGGGCCGCTTGCCGGCATCGATCCTCAGGAGATCGTCGATCCCCGGCCTTTGGCGGTACGGATCAGGGCAGCGGTCGAAGAGACTGGGCTAACGCAACGGCTCGGCCCGAAGGTGTCGGTCGTTTTGGACGGCGGCGGGCAGCTTGGGCTGGATGCGGTGACCGCCGATGTGCGGCTTGCTGCAACACGCACCGATGCGGGAGTTCGCTGGCAGGTGTCTGTCGCGGGTGACGGGCAGAACGCGAGACCGCTGGTCACGGTTGAAGACGACGCAGCGCGCGATATTGCTGTTGCCGTGCTTAGGATGGTTGCCGAGAAAGGGCGCGAAGGCCACGCAAGGGATCTGTCGGTGAGGCAGTTGGCTTCTCTCGCAGGTTGGCATTCTATGGCGCCCCCCTCTGTCCTGCCGGACATCTCCCCCTCAAGGGGGGAGATTGCGCTCCGAGAGCCGCGTTCGCCAATTGTCGATGCTGCAAAAGGAGGGCCGGCGGCAAAACTGCCAATCTCCCCCCTTGAAGGGGAGATGTCCGGCAGGACAGAGGGGGGCGCCGTAGAGCACTCTCGTCGGCCAATTGGCTTCTTCAACGTAAGCCACGCCATCGCCCTCGGCATCGGTCTCCCCTACGGCAGCATGCCAGCCGACAGGATCATCGCCCTTGCCCAAAGCGCCCTCACCCTCGGCACAACCGAAATCCGCCTCGCCCCCGGCCGCGCCTTGCTTCTCCTCGGCCAATCAGAAGCCGCCAGCCAGCCGCTCCAAGACGCCGCCGCCAGCCTCGGCTTCGTCACCTTCCCCACCGACCCGCGCACCCGCATTGCCGCTTGTCCTGGCACGCCGGCCTGCGCCTCCGGCCGGATCGCCACGCGTGATATTGCCGAGACGATCGCCGCCGAAAACGCCGACATTCTCGACTTCACCCTGCACATTTCGGGCTGCGCCAAGGGCTGCGCACACCCCGGCCCGACGGCGCTGACAATAGTCGGCGGCGAAAACGGAGCCGGACTTGTCGTGAACGCGACGGCAAAGGCCCTTCCTGCCGGCTACAGGCCGGGCTATGACGCCGCGCGCGGCATCGGCCGAGTCGCGGCAATGGTCCGCAGCGCACGATATCAAGGCGAAACCGCCGCCGCTTGCCTGACAAGGCTCGGGCCGGCCGGTATCGCCGAGGCTTACCGACAGGCCCGAACTTACCAACAGGAATGAGCATGGCCGCCTACGACTACATCCATGATGGGACGGCGATCTACGAACGCTCGTTTGCGATCATCCGCGCCGAGGCTGATCTTTCGCGCTTCTCCGAAGCCGAGGCCGACGTCGCCATCCGCATGATCCATGCCTGCGGCCAGGTCGAAGCATCAAGTCATTTCGTCTTCTCCACCGATTTCGTTGCCGCCGCACGCACCGCTTTGGCGGCCGGCGCGCCGATTTTCTGCGACGCGGAAATGGTCTCGCATGGCGTCACCCGCGCCAGGCTGCCGGCCGGCAACGAGGTGATCTGCACCTTGCGTGACCCGCGCACGCCCGACATCGCCAAAGCGATCGGCAACACCCGTTCCGCCGCCGCGATCGACCTGTGGGGCGAGCGCATGGCCGGGTCAGTGGTCGCCATCGGCAATGCGCCGACCGCGCTGTTCTATTTGCTGGAAAAACTGCGCGACGGCGCGCCGAAGCCGGCGGCCATCATCGGCATGCCGGTCGGCTTCGTTGGTGCGGCCGAATCCAAGGATGCTTTGGCCGAGAATTCCTATGGCGTGCCATACGCCATTGTTCGCGGCAGGCTCGGCGGCAGCGCCATGACCGCCGCGGCGGTCAATGCGTTGGCGAGGCCGGGCCTGTGAACGCACTCCCAAAAGGTCGTCTCGTTGGCGTCGGCACCGGTCCCGGCGACCCTGAGCTGCTGACGCTAAAGGCCGCGCGGTTCTTGGCCGAGGCGGATGTCGTGGCGTACTTCGCCAAGCGCGGCAACAACAGCAACGCACGCGCCATCGTCGAAGCGCAGTTCCGGCCCGAGATGACGGAATTGCCGCTGCTCTATCCGGTCACCATAGAGATCGACAAGGATCACGACGACTATCGGTCGCAGATCACGGCATTCTACGAGGACTCGGCCGAGAAGGTCGCCGAACACCTTCAGGCAGGCAGGATGGTTGCCGTGCTGTCAGAGGGCGACCCACTTTTCTACGGCTCATACATGCATCTGCATGTGCGGCTCGCCCATCGCTTTCCAACCGAGGTCATTCCCGGCGTCACCGCCATGTCCGGCTGCTGGTCGCAGACTGGTGTCCCGATCGTCCAGGGCGATGATGTGCTGACGGTTCTGCCGGGCACGATGAGCGAGTTCGAGCTGACACGCCGGCTGGCCGACACAGATGCCGCCGTCATCATGAAGGTCGGCCGCAACCTGCCCAAGATCAGGCGGGCTCTGGAAGCTACCGGCAAGCTGACGCGCGCCGTCTACGTGGAGCGCGGCACCATGGCTGGCAGTGTGTCCATGAAGCTTGCCGACAAGCAGGATGACAAGGCGCCCTACTTCGCCATCGTGCTGGTCGCCGGCTGGTCCGGCCGCCCCGGCGCCCTGGGAGGCAAAGCATGAGTGGCCGTCTCACCGTCATCGGCCTTGGCCCCGGCAATGCCGATCAGGTCACGCCGGAAGCCAGCCGCGCTGTCGCCGAGGCCAAATTCTTTTACGGCTACAAACCCTATCTCGACCGGCTGGAACTGCGCTCGGATCAGACCCGCGTCGCTTCCGACAATCGCGAGGAGCTCGCCCGCTCCAAGGATGCATTGGTCAAAGCCGCCGAGGGCCACGCTGTTGCGGTCGTCTCCGGCGGCGATCCCGGTGTGTTCGCCATGGCGGCGGCCGTCTGCGAGGCGATCGAGGCTGGCCCGGCCGAATGGCGCGCGGTCGATGTCGCCGTCGTGCCCGGCATCACCGCCATGCTCGCGGTTGCCGCCCGTATCGGCGCCCCGCTCGGCCATGATTTCTGTGCCATCTCGCTGTCCGACAATCTGAAGCCGTGGGAGCTGATCGAGCTGCGCCTGCTGGCGGCGGCCGGTGCCGGCTTCGTCATCGCGCTCTACAACCCGATCAGCAAGGCGCGGCCCTGGCAGCTCGGCCGCGCCTTTGAATGCCTGACCGCGCTCCTGCCCGGCACCACGCCAGTGATTTTCGGCCGCGCCGCCGGCCGCCCGGACGAGCGTATCGAGGTCTACCTGCTGGCCGATGTCGAAGCTGAAAAGGCCGACATGGCGACCTGCATCATCATCGGTTCGCCGGAAACCCGGATCATCAGGCGCGCGGAGAAGCCGGCGCTGGTCTACACGCCGCGTTCGGCAGCGGGCTCGACAAAATGATCGACCCCAAATTGATCAACAATGGCGGTCAGCGCTTCGACGGTTTCAGCCGAAGGGACATCCGGCAGATCAGGCCGTCGGACCATGACCACGTCGAGGCCAAGCGCCCGCGCCGCAGCGATCTTGCCGTATGTGGCCGCGCCGCCGCTGTTCTTGGACACGACGACTTCGATGCGATGCTTTTCGAGCAGCGCGCGCTCATCGGGCTCGCGAAACGGGCCACGGGCCAACAGATATTCGGCATCAGGCATGGCCAACGTGGGCTCGACCGGATCGACACTGCGAATGAGATAGTGGTGCTGGGGCGCGGCTTCGAAAACCGCAACCTCTTGCCGGCCGAGCGCCAGGAAGACACGGCGCGGCGCCGGTCCAAGCGCCTGCGCGGCATCGCCAAACGTATCGACCAGCGTCCAGCGGTCGCCTTCGACAGGCTCCCAGCCAGGGCGTCGCAGGGCAAGGATCGGCACGCCGGACGCGCGTGCGGCTTGCGCGGCATTGGCGGAGATCTGCGCCGCATAAGGATGCGTGGCGTCGATCATCAGGTCGACGCGCATCTCCCTGAGATAGGCGGCCAATCCATCGGCACCGCCAAAGCCTCCGGTTCGCACCGGCACGCCCTGTTCGACAGGGCTCTCGGTACGGCCAGCCAGCGACAGCGTGACCGAGGCACGCGCCGCCAGTTTTCCGGCCAGTTGCCGGGCTTCAGCGGTGCCGCCGAGGATCAGAATACGGTGGGTCATCATGCCTGCTGAGCGTCCGCACGGTGCCAGGGTCAACTCACGATGGCTCACCATCGTCGGTATCGGCGAGGACGGTTTAGCGGGTCTCGGCGACGAGGCCAAGCAGCGGATTGCGCAGGCGGAGATCATCTTCGGCGGCAAGCGGCACCTGGCGCTTGTTGCTTCCTTCGCCAAGGGCGAAGCGCGCCCCTGGCCGGTTCCATTCGATGCCGAGATGGCCGACGTGCTGGCGCTTGCCGGCAAAAACGTCTGCGTGCTCGCCTCCGGCGACCCCTTCTTCCACGGCGTCGGCGCCACCCTCGCCCGCAAGGTCAAGCCCCAAGAGATGCATGTCATTCCCGCCCCGTCGGCCGTTTCACTGGCGGCCGCCAGGCTTGGCTGGGCGCTGCAGGACATCGAGACCGTGTCGCTGCATGGCCGACCGATCGACCTGATCCGGCCGCTGCTGCAGCCGGACGCCCGCATCCTGGCGCTGACCTCGGATGCCGAAGCCCCTGCGGCAATCGCCCGCCTGCTCACGGAACTCGATTTCGGTGCCTCGCCGCTGACTGTCCTGGAGGCGCTGGGCGGGCCAAACGAGAATCGGCGCTCGGCCCGCGCCGATGCCTTCGATCTCGAAAACATCAATCCGCTCAACGTGCTGGCTATTGAGATTGATCCTAGCCCGCAAGCCCGCGTGCTGCCGCTCACATCAGGCCTTGCCGATCATCTGTTCGACCATGACGGCCAGATCACCAAGCGCGAAATCCGTGCCGTCACCCTGTCGGCTCTGGCGCCGAGGCGTAGCGAATTGCTGTGGGACATCGGCGCCGGCTCCGGTTCCATCGGCATCGAATGGATGCTGGCCCACCCCTCGATGCGCGCCATCGCCATCGAGGCCGACCCGATCCGCGCCGCCCGCATCGGCCGCAACGCCGCCGCCTGCGGCGTTCCCGGTCTCGTCGTGGTCGAAGGCACCGCGCCCAAGGCGCTTGCCAGGCTGGACACGCCTGACGCGATCTTCATCGGCGGCGGCGGCAGCGATCCCGGCGTGCTGAACGCCGCCATCAAGGCCTTGCGCGACGGCGGCCGCCTCGTTGCCAATGCGGTGACGCTGGAGATGGAAGCCCTGCTTCTTGCCCAGCATACGAAGCTCGGCGGCGACCTTACCCGGATCGCCATATCCCGCGCATCGCCCGTCGGCTCGATGCAGGCCTGGCGGCCGGCCATGCCGGTCACCCAATGGAGTTGGGTGAAGCCATGATGGTCGCGGGCATCGGCAGCCGAAAAGGTGTACGCGTCGAGGACGTGCTTGCCGCGATAGAAACCGCCCTGGAAGCGCATGGGCTGGCGATGACGGCTCTTTCGGCGCTGGCGACTGCCACGCTGAAGAAGGATGAAGAAGCCATCCCTGCCGCTGGCCGCGCGCTGCGTCTTCCAGCCATCGTCGTCGATGACTCAGCGCTCCAGGCCGCCTCGCCGGAAACGCTCAGCCATTCCGACCTCTCGCAGGATCTGGCCGGCACGCCATCGGTTTCCGAGGCATCCGCCCTTGCCGTCGCCGGCAAAGGCGCCAGACTGCTTGGCCCCCGCACGGTGCTCGGCCCGGTCACTTGCGCCATCGCCATCAGCGGAGACGCGCCATGACCGTCCATTTCATCGGCGCCGGTCCAGGCGCCGCCGACCTCATCACGCTGCGCGGCGCGAGGCTCTTGGCAAGCTGCCCGGTTTGCCTTCATGCCGGCTCGATCGTAGCGCCCGAATTGTTGCAGCACTGCGCGCCGGGGACAAAACTGATCGACACCGCGCCGATGTCGCTTGATGAGATCGAGGCCGCATTTCTGGACGCCCATAATACCGGCCATGATGTCGCCCGCCTGCATTCCGGCGACCTGTCGGTGTGGAGCGCCGTTGCCGAGCAGATCCGCCGGCTGGAAAAGCATGGCATCACCTACACGCTGACACCGGGCGTGCCGTCCTTCGCCGCCGCTGCCGCAGCACTTCGCCGCGAACTGACCATTCCCGAAGTCGCGCAAAGCCTGGTGCTGACCCGCATCTCCGGCCGCGCCTCAAAAATGCCGCCCGGCGAGACGCTTGCGGGCTTCGGTCGCACCGGCGCCACGCTCGCCATTCATCTGGCTATCCAGGCCATCGACCGCGTCGTCGCCGAACTCACACCGCACTATGGCAGCGATTGCCCGGTGGCGATCGTCTTCCGCGCCTCCTGGCCGGACGAACGCGTGCTGACCGGCACGCTGGCCACAATCGAGGCACAGCTCGCCGCCGACCCAATGGAGCGTACGGCGATCATCTTCGTCGGCCGCTCGCTGGCAGCGGAAGGTTTTGGTGAGAGTTCATTGTACGACGCGCACTATCAGCGGCGTTTTCGCGGGCGGGACGGATTGTGAGCGGCAGCACCAAAAATACCGGCGAAAATGCCACGCTCGAAAGAGCTTTGTCCCGGCTGAATTTCAAACCGCGCCGGCTCGAGCCAGGCCATGTCTGGCTGGCCGGGGCCGGCCCCGGCGACCCCGGCTGCCTGACAATGGAAGTGCTTGCGGCGTTAGCCGAGGCGGATGCCCTGGTCTACGATGCGCTGGTCTCATCAGATGTCGTCGCCGTTGCCGAAAATGCCGAGCTTTTCTTTGCCGGCAAGCGCGGCGGCAAGCCGTCGATGAAACAGGACGACATCATCGCCCTCTTGGTGCGGCTGGCGCGTGCTGGCCGTCGCGTCGTCAGGCTGAAGGGCGGCGATCCCTATATTTTCGGCCGTGGCGGCGAAGAGGCTCTGGCGCTCGCGCGGGAAGCTATCCCGTTTCGCGTCCTGCCCGGCCTGACCTCGGGGCTCAGCGCGCTGGCCGCCACCGGCATCCCGGCCACCATGCGCGGCATCAACAAGGCCGTGATCCTGGCCACCGGCCATGCCGCCGGCACCGATGACGATCTCGACTGGGCGGCAATCGCCCGCACCGGCCAGCCTGTCGTCGTCTATATGGGCATGGCCAATCTGCCGCTGATCGCCGCGGCGCTGCTCGATGGCGGGCTGGCGCCGTCGACGCCGGCGGCGGTGATCGTCGCCGCAACGACACCGCAGGAGCGGACGGTCGTCGCCACGCTGGCCACCATTGCCGAGGAAGCCGCTGCCGCCGGCCTTGCCTCGCCGGCGCTGATCGTCGTCGGCGGCATCGTCGCCATGCGCGCGGCACTGGCGGGGAACGCATGACGGCTCGCGCCATCATCATCGGCGCGCCGCGCTCGGGCTCTGGCAAGACCAGCGTCACCATCGGCATCCTGCGCGCGCTCACCCGGCGCGGGCTGAAGGTGCGGGGCGCCAAATCCGGTCCCGACTATATCGACCCAGGCTTCCACACCGCAGCCACCGGGCTTTCCGGCGTCAATCTCGACAGCTGGGCGATGCCGCCGTCGCTGCTCAACGCATTGGCAGCGCAGGCAGCCGACGACACCGATTTCGTCATCCTCGAAAGCGCCATGGGACTGTTCGACGGCATTCCGGCTTCGCAGGGGCGCAGCGGTTCGGCAGCCGACCTGGCGCGGCTCTACGGCCTGCCGGTGCTGCTGGTGCTCGATGTGTCCGGCCAGTCGACCACCGCGGCCGCCGTCGCCAAGGGCTTTGCCACCTATGATGCGGACGTGCGCATGGCCGGCGTCGTGCTCAACCGGCTGGGCAGCGAGCGGCACCGCCGGCTGTCCGGCGATGCCATCGAGGCGATCGGCCTGCCGGTCGTCGGCGCTATCCTGCGCGATCCGACCCTCAACCTGCCTGAGCGCCATCTCGGTCTTGTGCAGGCCGGCGAATATGACGACCTGATGGCACATCTCGACCGGCTTGCCGACATGGCGGAAAAATCGCTCGACCTCGACGCCATTATGGCCCTGGCGACACCGCTTACCCCGGCGCCCGGCGGCTTCGCCGACGCGCTGGCACCGCCCGGTCAACGCATCGCGCTGGCCGAAGATGCCGCCTTCACCTTCCTCTATCCGCATGTCGCCGTCTACTGGCGCAAGGCGGGTGCCGAAATCGTCCCGTTCTCTCCGCTCGCCGATGAGGCACCCGATGAAGATTGCGACGTCTGCTGGCTGCCCGGCGGCTATCCCGAGCTTCACGCCGGCCGGCTCGCGGCCGCCGCAAATTTCCGCGCCGGAATGGCAAGATTCGCCGCGACGAAGCCCATCCATGGCGAGTGCGGCGGCTTCATGGTGCTTGGCGAAGCGCTGGAGGACGCGGCCGCCGAGACGCACAAGATGCTTGGCCTGCTCGGCCATTCCACCAGCTTTGCCAAGCGCAAGATGAACCTCGGCTACCGCGAGGCCCGGTTGCGTGCCGATTGTCCGCTGGGCTCAGCTGGCGCGCTGATCCGCGGCCACGAATTCCACTATGCGCAGATGACCGCCATCGGTAATGACGAGCCGTTGGCCGACCTTGCCGACGGCCAGGGCAATCCGATCGGCGCCTCGGGCTTTCGGCGGGGCCATGTCAGCGGTACCTTCTTCCACGCCATAGCGAAGGGCTAGAGCATGAGGCTCCGAAACATCAGTCCGTCGCCTCGGCAGGTCCTCGACGACATCGCGCTTTGCCTGGTCTTCTTCACCCGTCTGCCGCTGCCCGTGTTCGATTTTCGCGGCCGCAGCCTTGCCGCAGCGATCTGGGCCGCACCGGTCACCGGCCTCGTCGTCGGCCTGATCGGCGCCATCGTCTTTGCCACGGCGGAACGGTTTGGCCTTGCCATGGCTCCGGCGGCCGCCCTTGCCCTTGCGGCTACCCTGCTCACCACCGG
Organism: Mesorhizobium sp. M0047; assembly: GCF_040323315.1. NCBI lineage: Bacteria > Pseudomonadati > Pseudomonadota > Alphaproteobacteria > Hyphomicrobiales > Phyllobacteriaceae > Mesorhizobium > Mesorhizobium sp. M0047. The sequence goes on from NZ_JAMYUW010000011.1 coordinate 126,759, forward strand.
CTGCCTGCATGAGGACGGGCTGTCCGATGTTGCCGACGGCTTTGGCGGCGGCAAGTCGCGCGGCAAAAAACTCGAGATCATGCGCGACAGCCGCATCGGCGCCTATGGTGCTGCGGCGCTGGCTCTGTCGCTGCTGATCCGCTGGAGCGTCCTTTCGCAACTCGTCGACCCCACACAGGCGCTCTTCGCCCTCGTGGCCGCACACGCGGCCTCGCGCGGTCTGCTCGGCGCCTTCATGCATTTCTTGCCGCCGGCCCGGGCCGATGGCCTGTCGGCCGACGCCGGCGCCGTCTCGCGGGAAGCCGCCATGGCCGGCGCCGTGGTCGGTGCGATCCCGCTGCTCCTGCTCGGGCTGGGAGGCGCCGTTTTTGCGCTCATCCTGCTCGGCCTTTTGTTTGCCGCGTTCTGCGCCCTTTGCCTCAACCAGATCGGTGGCCAGACCGGCGACACGATCGGCGCCTTGCAGCAGGCGAGCGAAATCGCGGTGCTTCTCGTCGCTTCAGTAGCCCTTTCCTGATTCCCTTTGACCTGATTCTCTTTTGGAGACTTTGCCCCCATGCCCTTCAAATCACTCGATGGACTGCGCGCCGCTTGCCTCGAGCTGCCGGCTGGCAGCGACGCCGCGGCCAATGCCGTTGCGCGCCGCCAGGACACCCTGACCAAGCCGCAAGGCAGCCTCGGCCGGCTGGAGACGATCGCTGCATGGCTGGCGCGCTGGCAGAGCCGCGACATGCCAAAACTCGATCGCGTCAAGGTTTTCGTCTTCGCCGGCAACCATGGCGTCACCGCGCAAGGCGTGTCGGCCTATCCTTCCGAGGTCACCGTGCAGATGGTGGCGAACTTCGCCGGTGGCGGTGCCGCCATCAACCAGCTCGCCCGCATGGCTGGCGCCGAACTCGACGTCATTCCGCTCGATCTCGACCAGCCGACCGGCGACTTCACTCAAATGCCGGCGATGGATGAGAAAGCCTTCCTCGCCGCCGTGTCGGCCGGCTACGACGCGGTGACCAAAGACCTCGACCTCGTCTGTTTCGGCGAAATGGGCATCGGCAACACCACGCCGGCCGCCGCCATTTCAGCCGCGCTGTTCGGCGGTGGTGCTGAAAAATGGACCGGGCGCGGTACCGGCGTCGACGACGCCGGCCTGAGGCGCAAGGTGGTCGCCATCGAAACCGGCCTGAAGCGCCACGCCGATTCTCTTTCCGACCCACTAAACGTCGCAGCCAATCTTGGCGGACGCGAACTCGCCGCCATTTTCGGCGCCACGCTGGCCGCCCGCCATCTGGGCATACCCGTGCTGCTCGACGGCTTCGTCTGCACCGCCGCCGCGGCCCCACTGGCAAAGCTGCATCCGACCGGGCTCGCCCACACGATCGCCGCGCACGTTTCGGCTGAATCGGGCCATCGTGGCCTGCTCGAAGCGCTCGGCCTGCCGCCGCTGCTCGACCTTGGCATGCGGCTCGGCGAAGGCTCCGGCGCGTGTCTGGCCGTCAACATCGTCCGTTCAGCGCTGGAATGCCATGCGAGGATGGCCAGTTTTGCCGAGGCTGGTGTGTCGGAGAAGTAGAGCAATTCCAGGACAAGTGTGTATCGGCTTTCCCCGGGGAAAGGCGCGTAGCACTCCCCTTGGGAATTGCCTCGAAACAAGAGCTGAACCGGTTCCCCCGTTTCCGTGAAACGGGGACTATGCGGGTGATTAACTTTGCCGCAGCTGGTCGACGCGGGGGGGGGGCCGCGCCGAAGACGGTCAAAACTTATACGACACACCTATCGTGACAGTGTGCAAGGCCGGGCTAATGTCTTCGACATAGTTGTTGAAGACGACGGTCTTTGAGCCGAAATCTGCGTAGCGATATTCGCCACGAACCGTAATGTTGTCGGTGACACCGTATTCAGCGCCTGCGCCTATCGTCCATCCGTTGAATGAAGCCGAGTGACTTTCCTGTCGACCCACATCTCGAGTGTCTGCTTTTCCATTGAGGTAGGCGTAACCGCCCGTACCGTAGATCAGCACCCGATCAAATGCGACACCAGCCCTGGCGCGGACGGAAGCAACCCATCTCGCCTTGAAGCCATTGATGTCGCCTCCGCTTCCGCCGTCGTCGCCATCTATGCCGGTTGCGTTGATGTCCGCTTCGCCACCGAACACGAATGAGCCGGATTGCCAGTTGTAGCCGGCATGCAAGCCGCCGACGACACCGCTTCCATCCGCATTGTCCTGGTCGAAGATGTTCGGACTAGCCTCGGTAACACCCCATGGCTGATCAACCTTGCTCCACCCGCCGCCGATCTGGGCGCCAATGTAGCCGCCCGTCCAGTTGTAGCTCGATGCGACCGGCAGCTCGACCGTCCGGTCCGCGGCAAGTGCCGTACCAGCCATCAAAGCCGCAAAGAATACAGAACCGATAAAAACGGAAGCCCGCATGCGTTTGATCCCCAAGCATTGCCCTGCACGAATAATACTACAGCTCGCTCGCATTAGACGTGATATTTTCGCAACAACTAAAGGAAACAAGCTGTTCGACGCCTGCCCGATCCCGGCATGCAGCGGCGCCACGCATATCATGGCATGCCGGACTGAACCAGACTCCGGCCGCCGCGGCTGGGACGATGGCTGGAATGGACAGGTCTGCGATCCGGGCGGCGCAATGCGGGATCTGGCCCGTTCAACTGTTGAATTTCTTCATGGCCGATGCCTAGGCCGGCATCGGGCCATTCCCTGGCGTGTTTCTGCAGGCGCATGGCTGGGAAAGTGACGGCATCGGCACGGTAGTCACGGTCACGCTCACGCGCTCGTGACACGCCAAACGCGTCTCGTTTTCAGGGTCTTTCCACCAAGTCTTCTAGGAATTTGGTGGGTGCGCACAGGATTGAACTGTGGACCCGCTGATTAAGAGTCAGCTGCTCTACCAACTGAGCTACGCACCCACTCGGCCGGCAAAAACCGGCGTTGGCGGGCATATAGCCGCCACCATCGGTCATGTCCAGCCCTGCCGGAGTCATTTCCCGACAAATCGCTTTCAGCCCATCGCGATCAAACGAACAGCTTGCCCTCCGCCACCTTCACGGCATTGCCGCCGATGCGTGCGGAGGCCAGTTTTCCGCCTTCCACGTTCAATTCGAGGCGAATTCGCGATGGCCTGCCCATCTCCAGCCCCTGCTCGATCCACAGCTGCCAAATGCCGTCGGTCGGCGCGTCGAAATGCATGATGGCGCCGGCAAAAGCCGCTGCCGCCGAACCCGTCGCCGGATCTTCATACGATGGCGTGCCGGGCACGATCATGCGCACATGGAAGGCGCTTTCGTGGTTCACCGTCTCGCGGCAATAGACATACGGGCTGGCGAAGGCCCATTCGCTCTTGCGCGGCGCCAGTTCCGACCAGGCTTGGTTATCCAGACGGATGCGGCCCGCCGCTTCGAGATTGGCGACCGGAATGGTCACATAGGGCACGCCCGCCGACCAGAACGCGACGCGATGATTCTCGAAGCCGATTTCGTGCGGCGTCAGGCCAAGGGCTGCACCGATAGCCTCCGGATCGGCCTCCAGCTTCAGCGGCTCCGGCAGCTTCGCCAGATCGAACTCGGCAAACGTCGCTCCATCATGCTTGCTGACGGCACAACGCACCGGGCCGATGTTTTCCTCCAGTACGAAGATGCCAGCGCCGCCCTCCTCCGCCAGTTCGGCCAGCGCGATCGCCGAGCCGACCGTTGGATGACCGGCGAACGGCATTTCATAGTCGGGCGTGAAGATGCGGATGCGGTTTTTATGCTTTGGATTGTTCGGCGGCAGCACGAAAACCGATTCGGACAGGTTGAATTCGCGGGCGATTGCCTGCATCGCGGCCGTGTCCAATCCCTTGCTGTCCAGCACGACGGCCAAAGGATTGCCGGCCAGTCGCTCCGTCGTAAACACATCGTAAAGCAAGTAATTCCGGGTTTTCATTCCTGCCTCAATCCAAACATGGGCGAAATTTAATTTGATATTCGAACCATCAAGCCTGATCTGTGCACAGATCGGGACATTTGCGCATTATAGGGGTCCAGCGTGGACCAAATTGTCAATCTGCCAAAGACGGAATCGGATACCACCATCGAGACGGCGCTCGGGCTCGACAAGCAAGGTCTGCGCAAGTCGCGCCGGCGCGGCTGGCTCTATGCCCTGCTGGCGCTGATCGTGCTCGCCGGCGGGCTTGGCGCCTATCAGTGGTATGCCGGCACGCCGGCCAGGATCGACTACACCACGGTGCCAGCCGCAAAGGCCGACCTCACCGTCGCGGTGTCGGCGACCGGCACGCTGCAGCCGCTCACCCAGGTCGACATTTCCAGCCAGCTCTCCGGCATCATCCGTTCGGTGTCGGTCGAGGAGAACCAGCGGGTCAGGAAGGGCGACGTGCTGGCAGCGCTCGACACCGCCAAGCTGCAGGTCCAGATCGAACGGGCTGAGGCCTCCGCCAAGGGTGCGGCGGCCAATGTCGAGGACGCCACGGTAACGCTCGCCGAAAACGAGAAGGCGCTTGTCCGCGCGGCGGCTTTGACCAAACGCGGCATGGCGACCGACCAGTCGCTCGAGGCGGCGACCGCGACCCGCGATCGCTCCAAGGCGGCGCTCGATAGCGCCCAGGCCAACCTCGCCATCGCCAATGCCGATCTGAAATCGCAGCAGACCGACCTTGCCAACAGCACCATCTATGCGCCGATCGACGGCATCGTGCTGACGCGCTCGGTCGATCCCGGCCAGACGGTCGCCTCCTCCCTGCAGGCGCCGGTGTTGTTCATCATCGCCGCCGATCTCAGGAACATGGAACTGGTGGCTGCGGTCGACGAGGCAGACATCGGCGCGGTCAAGACAGGCCAGCATGCCCGTTTCACCGTCGATGCCTTTCCGGATCGGCCATTCGATGCCGAGATCCGCGATATTTCCTACGCCTCGGTCACCACCGACGGCGTCGTCACCTACAACGCGCGGCTGGAAGTCGACAACGACGAGTTGTTGCTGCGACCCGGCATGACCGCCACCGTTTCGGTCGTCACCAAACAGGCCAAGGGCGTGCTCACCGTGCCGGCCACGGCCTTTCGCTATCGGCCCACGGCGCCTGCCGCCCGCACGTGGAACCTGAGCGATCTGTTTACCGGCCGCATGGGTCGCCCCGGCGGCAATCGCCAGAGCCAAGCCCCGACGCCGCCCACCGACGGCTCGCGCACGCTCTACGTGCTGGAGAATGGGCGTCCGCGCCCGGTCAACGTCAAGATCGGCTCCACCGACGGCGAACTGACCGAGATCATTTCGGGCCTGGACGAAGGCGCTCAAGTCATCACAGCGTCGCAGCAGCGGAGCTGACACCGTGGCCGCGGGCGCGACCCTCATCACCTTCGACAAGGTCTGGAAAAGCTATGGCCAGGGCGAGGCCAGGGTGCATGCGCTGGCCGGCGTCGACCTTGCCATCCGCCGCGGTGAATTCGTCGCCATCATGGGGCCGTCCGGCTCCGGCAAGTCGACTGCGATGAACATCATCGGCTGCCTCGACACGCCGACGGCCGGAACCTATTCCTTCATGGCCATCGACGCCGGGCGGCTCGACCGCAACCGCCGCGCCATGCTGCGCAACCTCTATGTCGGCTTCGTCTTCCAGGGCTACAACCTGCTGGCCCGCACCACGGCGACGGAAAATGTCGAACTGCCGCTGATCTATCGCGGCGTCGCCGCCCGCGAACGCCGCGACCTTGCCATGCAGGCGTTGGCAGAGGTCGGCCTTGTCGGCCGCGAGCACCACACGCCGGCGGAACTCTCCGGTGGCCAGCAGCAGCGCGTGGCGATCGCCCGCGCCATCGTCACCCGCCCGACGCTGCTCGTCGCCGACGAGCCGACCGGCAATCTCGACACCGCACGTACGCACGAGATCATGGAATTGCTGACCCGGCTGAACAAGGAGCTTGGCCTGACCATCGCCATGGTCACCCATGAGGCCGACGTCGCCGGCTATGCCGAACGCACAATTCGCTTCCTCGACGGGCATGTCGCCTCCGACACCATGAAGATCGAGGTGGCACAACCATGATCTGGGAAACCGTCCGTCTCTCGCTCCGCTCGATCCGCCGCAACGTGCTGCGCTCATTCCTGACCTTGCTCGGTATCGTCATCGGCGTTGCCGCCGTTATCGCGATGCTGACCATCGGCTCTGGCACCACCGAAAAGGTCAAGGCCGACATCTCCAAGCTCGGCAGCAACCTGCTGGTCGTGCGCTCCGGCCGTCCGGCCGGCCCAGGCGCTCCGGGCGGGCTCGATCAGGCAGTGCGTCCGCTGGCTGAAAAGGATCTGGCCGCGCTGGTTGCGCACCTGACCGGCGCGCGCGCCATTTCGCCGGCCTCGCAAAAACAGGTGCGTGTCATCTTCGGCACCGAGAGCCTGACCTCGGGCGTCACCGGCACCGACAGCGCCTATCTCGATGCGCGCGACTGGAAACTGGTGTCCGGCCGCCCGTTCAGCGATTCCGAAACCCGCTCGGGCACCGGCGTGTGCCTGATCGGCGAGACGGTGCGCCAGCAATTCTTCGGGGCCGGCGATCCGGAGGGCGAGATCATCCGCGTCAACCGCACCTCCTGCAAGATCATCGGCCTGCTCGAGCCCAAGGGCTATACCGGCTTCGGCCAGGACCAGGACAATGTCGTGCTGATGCCGCTGCATGCCTATCAGCGCCGCATCGCCGGCAATCGCGACATCGACAATATCTATATCGCCGCCGACGACCGCACGCCGACCAGCGAACTGCAGCCGCGCGTCGAGGACATTTTGCGCGATGCGCGCCGCATCACGCCCGACCGCGAAAGCGATTTCGCCATCCGCGACATGACGCAGATCGCCGATGCCATGGCCAGCGCCACCACCACCATGACCGGCATGCTGGGTGCGGTCGCCGGCGTCAGCCTGCTGGTAGGCGGCATCGGCATCATGAACATCATGCTGGTCTCGGTCACCGAGCGCACCCGCGAGATCGGCATCAGGCTGGCCATCGGCGCGCATGAAAGGCACATCCTCATCCAGTTCCTGGTCGAGGCGACGGTGCTGTCGCTGCTCGGCGGCATCATCGGCATCCTGATCGGCCTGGCGCTGGCCGGCCTCGCCGCGGTGACGCTGACCATCCCCTTCGCGCCAAGCCCGGCGGTCATCCTGCTCGCCGTCGGCTTCTCGGCGCTGATCGGCATGGTGTTCGGCTTCTTCCCTGCCCTGCGCGGCGCCAGGCTCGATCCGATCGACGCGCTTCGGCACGAATAGGGCAACCCGATCGGAACGCACCCCGCGCCCGGCCCGCTTTTGCACAGGCTTCGACGTTCCCACCCCGCCCCGCCACTGTCGCCGCACCATTCGCGATGCTAGGCAATTCACCCTGGGTGGAGGAATAGCGCATGAGCAAGAAGGCGCGCCTGATCCTGGCGATGGTTATCATCGAGGCCTTCCTTGCAGGCATCTGGTGGTATCTCGCCCGCTACGGCATGGCCAATCCCGACCGCGTCACACCAGATTTCCAGGCAGTCGTCGGCCAGACCATGGGGATGGCGATGGGCGGCTTGCTGGGCATCGGCGTAATCCTGTTCTTCGTCGCCGCCCGCAACGACCGCAAGGCGCAGGACAAGACGCAACGCTGAACGTCCCTAGGCGGCCGCGCTGTCGACAGTCAAACGTCTCCTCCCGTCGATTCAAGATAGAATTGTTGGTGATAGTATATAAATTTGTCGTCTTCAAAGAGTGTCCCTGTCAGCCAAACACCCATTTGCCAGTTTGTTGGTGCACCCCAGACTGGATCGTCTTCGATCGTCAAGGAAGCAATGCGTTTCTTCAGGAGATCGATTGCCTCGGCATTTGAAGAGAAACTGGGGGGTTGATAGCAATAGGCAAACCCTCTGTTTGACGTTTCGGCCATACTAATGTTCAGAATATTTACTGGCGAAAGGTGAGATATGTAGCTTATCCACTTGCTTGGGTCGCGCGGCCAACTGGCCTCCGAAACATCACTGGTGAATGGGTAAAACGCAGGAGTGTTGACCGTACTCCGGCTTGCGGGTCCGATGGGCTTGCTGCCGCTTCGATGCATCATTCCATAATCCGGCCACTCAGAGCCGATCCACGGCCCAATCCCTTTCAATTTGCCACCGTCGTCACGCGAAAAATTGGCCTCCTTGATAGACTCGCGGAGTTCGGCCAGCGACTTGTAGTCCGGGATCATCCAGTATTTCGGACGCTCGGCAGGCCAGTATTTTCGTACATTGGCGCGATACCCCTCCGGAATAAGCGAGCGGCTATAGGCCCAGCATGACCGACCAAAGGCCGGATAAATCTTCGTGAGCCCCATTTTTTCCACAACATCCCGGGGCTGCGCGGAATGGTATTGTTCGCGCGTGACCAGATTTGGCTGACCGTTCTGCCGGAAGGCGTCGAATTCGGCGCGCGTAGCCTTTTCGACTGAGGCTTTGCTGAAACTCATCAGCGAGTGCGGGCTGTGATAGGCTTCATCGACCATGTAGGCCATGCCGAAGCCCAGCGTAGCGGCGTCGTCGTAGACGACCATCACCGGCACGAAATCCGCCGGCACACGACCGTCCGCGCTCGTATCGCCGTGACATGCGTCCGGCACCCGGACCACGAGGCCTTTGCCATCGCTCATACGTCGGCCATAAACGGTCGGCACCAGGCCAACTTCGCGTGTGCTCGACCCATCTTTGTAGCCGATGCCGCGAACGTTGCAGCCGACGACGATGTCAAAATGCTGCGGCTCACCGCGATAGGTTACATCGACCTTCAGGCGGAAATAGGTGCCGCGATCAAGATGGGTTTCCTCCGTATAGCTCCAGCGACCGGTCAGGATCTGCCCGCTCGTCGTCATTGTCGCCCAAAGGGCAATGAGCAGGACCAGCCCACCAAGGAAGAGCGCAAGCTTTCGCATATATGCATCATGGCGCACAGAGGTTAACCGCGGGTCATAAAGACCGGGAAAGTTGCTCAAGCTACAGCGTACAAGTTAGTCACGTTGGCCCAACTACTTCCCGCCAGAAAAATGCCAATCGATCAGCGGCTTCATGTGCGGCGACAGCCCTTTCGGCAGGTCGGCGGCATCACGGATGATCACCGGTCCCTCGATCTCCGGATCGATTTCGGTGGCGACGAAGGCGGAGATGCGGCGCGCGATCTCATCGGCGGGCGCCGTCGCGTGATAGCGGCGGAAGATCACCGTTCCGCTGTTGGTCGACAGGGCGTGGTAGCGCTTGCCGCGTTCGGCACCCGACAGGTCGAGGCCGGTTTCCTCGCGCACCTCGCGGATCATGTTGAAATCGACATCGACCAGCCCATCGCGAAAATCGAGCGGCTCGAACGAGCCGGCGGCGAAATAGACGCGGCCGGCATTGACCGTGTGCGTCCCCATGCGGATCGCCACCAGCGCATTGTCGCCGGCCACCAGCACGGCATGCGCATAGGCATGCTCGGCGCCCGAATTCTCGCGCCGTTTTCGCCATAGCAGGAACGTCGAGTAATTGACCGCATGGCAGCGGCCGACGAGACGGTTGTCGCGGTACGCGAGTTGCGACAGCAACACCACTATGCCGTCGAACAGCGCCGGATTGGCGGCGATTTCGCGCTGCCAGTTCTCGGCGATGGCCTCTGCATTGTCCCAAGCGAAGGGATGCGGGCGGGGATCGAGCCTGACGTCGACGGCGTCGACCGGCAGGATGACATTGCGCGGCAGGTCGAAACTCATGGGCGTATCAAACGATGTCCAGGGTGATGGCCACCGGACAATGGTCCGACGCCTTCGGCCGATCCCAGCCGGCGCGCGGAAAGCGATCGACCTCCTGGCCGGGTGGGAAAATCGTGCGCCAGGGCTGGCCGTTGCGGATGATGTCGGGAACAGCCGTAGCATTGCTGGCGGCGAGCCCCTTCGACAGCAGGATATAGTCGAGCTGGCACAGATGCCGCTCTTCCGGTCCGCGCGTGTGATAAAAACTCCAGCGGTCTATCTCGGGCCGCCGCTCGACGACATTTTCGCAGAAGCCGCCCGCCGTCAGCACGTTGATGCAGGATAGGGTCTCGTCGATCACCTCGAAGCGGTAGCCGTCGATCGCATCGCCGGCGACCATTACGCGTTGCCGGTAGTCATTCATGTCGCCACAGATCGCCCAGCGCTTGTCGGCGGCATGGTCCTTGCCGAAGCGCTCCTCGATGATCCGCCGCACGGCCTGCGCCTCGGCGATGCGGACCGGCATCGTCGCCTCACGCCCGTCAAACCCGTTGCGCGGCGAGCCCATCGACTTGAAGTGCACGAGATAGAGCGTCAGCGGCACGCCGCCCACCGTGATGTCGATTTCCAGGCAATCGCGCCGGAAGATGCGCTCATTGGCCTGGTTGCCAAGTGCCGCCAACTCCGGCGTATGCAGCCCGAACTGCTCGTAGGTGACATAGGCGTGGCTGGTCATGCGCACGAATTCGATCGGCTGGCCGTGCGCGGTTTGGTTGCGCATCATCACGGCAACGTCGATGCCGCGCGAATCATTGCCCGATGTGATGTATTTCTGCCGGTAGCCTTGTCCCACCATCTTGAACAGGTAACCGTATTCGAAGGCCTTCAGCGCCTCGATATTGTCGACCTCCTGCATGCAGACGATGTCGGCGCGGGTGGCCGCGATTGCCAGTGCCGTCAACTGGCGCGTGTCGTCGGACTGGGCGATGGCGCGTGCCTGCTCCAGCATCTTGTATTCCGCCTCGCTCTGGATATCGAACAGCGCCAACGTTCGATCTTCGTTGAGCTGGTTGCGATAGCCGGAAAAATCGAACCTGTTCATCAGGTTCTCGACATTGAAAGTGGCAAGGCGCAGCGACATGCCATGACCTTTGCCCGCAAGCGCTGCAGAAAACAAGGTTGCAGGACCACCTCCTAGGGAGACCGGTTGGTCCTGGGGGCATACGCGCCGTGGTTGACCGGAACCTTTCCGTTCATCCGCCGTTCAGATGCAAACATCCACATTAGGCCCATTCCTCGGGTAGGCGTGGGGCCTGTACCTCTTGGAGAGTGCAATGAATTCGCTCTTTTCGTCCACGATAACATCAGGACTGGTAGCGCTCAGTATCCTCTCCGGCACCACGGCACCGTCCGCTGCCGGCCCGATCATACAGCCGACACTGTCGATTCCCACCAGCACGGCGGCACCGGCGGTCACCCCGGTCCGCGAGGAATGGGCGGGCGGCAACAACCGTCCGTTCTACAGTGATAATTGGAGGTGGCGCCGCCATGATGGGCGTCGCCACTGGAACCGTGACAACTGGGACCGCGGCAACTGGAATGGATGGAACCGCGGCAACTGGAATGGCGGAGATGACTGGCGTTGGCGCCACGGTCGCCACCATTATCGCGGCGGCCGCTATTACGATGATGGAGCGGCCGCGATCCTGGGCCTTGGGCTGGGGCTCGGCCTCGGCAGCATGTACAACAACTACAACTACTATGACAGGTACTATGTCAGGCCGGCGCCGCGCCATTATTACCGTGCAGGACGGCTTTCGAGCGCCCATGTCCAATGGTGCTACAACCGTTATCGGTCGTATCGCGCCTGGGACAACACGTTCCAGCCGTATAGCGGCCCGCGCCAGCAGTGCTACTCGCCCTATAGCTGAGCTGCAGCCGACCTACCGGCAGGATAAGGAAACGGCGCCTCGAGGCGCCGTTTCCGATTCCAGCTGTATGTGCTGATTTCGCTTAGTTTTTCGCCTTGTCGACCAGCTTGTTCTTCGAAATCCAGGGCATCATCGCGCGCAGCTTGGCGCCGACTTCCTCGATCTGGTGGCTGTCGTTCATGCGGCGGATGCCCTTGAAGCGAGACATGCCGGCGCGGTATTCCTGCATCCACTCCGACGTGAACTTGCCGGTCTGGATGTCCTTCAGCACGCGCTTCATCTCGGCCTTGGTCTCGGCGGTAATGATGCGCGGACCGGAGACGTATTCGCCCCATTCGGCAGTGTTCGAGATCGAGTAGTTCATGTTGGCGATGCCGCCTTCATAGATCAGGTCGACGATCAGCTTGACCTCGTGCAGGCACTCGAAATAGGCCATTTCCGGCGCGTATCCGGCTTCCACCAGCGTCTCGAAGCCGGCGCGGATCAGTTCGACCAGGCCGCCGCACAGCACGACCTGCTCGCCGAACAGATCGGTCTCGCATTCCTCGCGGAAATTGGTCTCGATAATGCCCGAACGGCCACCGCCGACGCCGCAGGCATAGGACAAAGCCAGATCGAGCGCATTGCCCGAAGCGTCCTGGTTGACGGCGACCAGGCAGGGCACGCCGCCGCCCTTCTGGTATTCGCCGCGCACGGTATGGCCGGGACCCTTGGGCGCGATCATGACGACGTCGACGGTCGACTTCGGCTCGATGAGGCCGAAATGCACGTTGAGGCCGTGCGCGAAGGCGATCGCGGCACCGTCGCGGATGTTCGGCGCGATCTCGTTCTTGTAGATGTCGGCCTGCAGTTCGTCAGGCGTTGCCATCATCATCAGGTCGGCCCATTTGGCGGCGTCGGCCACGCTCATCACCTTGAGCCCATCGGCCTCCACCTTCTTGGCGGTCGCCGAGCCAGCCTTGAGGCCGATTGCGATCTCCTTGGCGCCGGAATCCTTGAGGTTGAGCGCATGCGCCCTGCCCTGGCTGCCATAGCCGATGATGGCGACCTTCTTGCCCTTGATCAGGTTGAGATCGGCATCACGATCGTAATAGACGCGCATTTTGTCTTCCTTCCCGTTTTTATGAATCAGCCTTGCGGCCGGTTTTTGCTCCGAAAAGAGCGAGAAACTGCTGCGTCGCCCGCGCGGCATCGCCGCCGATCGCCGCCTCAGTCAATTCCAGCCGGTCGCCGAGCAGCAGACGTATCTGCACGTCACGGGCGACCAGCCCGAAAAAGGTGCGGAACGCCGTTTCGGCATCCGCGAAGTCGAGCCACCCGGCCTGGCGACCGGCCTCAAGGACAGGCTTCAACCGCTTGGCCAGCGCGAAACGGCCATTCTCCAGCACCACGGCGCCGAGATTGTCCTTTCCCGATCCGGCATGGCCGACCGCCACACGATTGAGCGCGATCGAGGTGTCGCTCGAAATTACCTTCAGCCAGTCGGAAGCAAAGCGTTCCAGGCTTGCCGTCAGCGAGTCCAGATCGAGCCCCTTGCCGTCGACCGGCGCCACCCGCACTTTCGAAGCCTGCCACTGCACTGTCGCCGTCAGCAATCCATCACGATCGCCGAACCATTTGTAGAGCGTTTCCTTGGAGCAACTCGCACGGCGTGCCACGGCTGTCATGGTCAGTTGGTCGCCCTCCTCGACCAGCAGCCGCAACGCCGCGTCGAGAACGGCCTTCTGCCGCTCTGTCAGCGCTTGGCTGTTGTCGACCTCGGGCAGGATGTGCAACACGCTCTTCTCTCAAAGGCAAGGCTGACCGGTTATCCCCGGCCGGCCGTACCGTACGTTACGGTTCGCCTAATCTATGGCGCATTGTTTTGAGCCTTGCAAGCCCTATTTCTGTCTGCACGGCATCAGCGCCGGACGGCTTGCGCGGGAAAGAAGATGCTGATCGGGTTGCTTGCCTTGACGGTTGCCGCCGCGTTCTTCGGCGCTGCGATCTATGTCAGCGTCGCCGAGCAACCGGCGCGGCTTCGTCTCGATGACAAGGCGCTGCTGCAGGAATGGCAGCCTTCCTACAAACGAGGCGCCGCTATGCAGGCGTCGATTGCCATTGTCGCCTGCGTTCTCGGTCTGGTTGCCTGGTGGCAGGCCGGCGGTCTCGCCTTTCTGGTTGGCGCCGTGTTGATCATCCTGCCCTGGCCGTGGACGCTGATCGCCATGATGCCGACCAACAGGGTGCTGGAGGCGATGGACGCAGGCGCCGCCAATCCGCAAGCCAGGTCCCTGATCGTCAAATGGGGCAATCTGCATCTGGTTCGCACCGCACTTGGCGTGCTGGCGACGCTGGCGTTTCTCTGGGGCAGCCATCTGGCCTGATCTCGCCAAGCCGGCTCGCCGCCGTGGCATCAGTCTGCGGCGGGCGGATGACGCAACCGTCCGAGCAGTGCTGAGACCATGGTCAACTCTTCGGCCGAGAGTTTGGCGCCGACCAGTTCGGATATCGATCGTCCGTAGACAGCCCACATTTGACGACGCGTCTCGCGGCCCTTGGCCGTGATGCGGATGGTCTGGCCGCGACCGTCATCGGCCACCGGCAGCTTCTCCACAAGCCCATCGGCCTCCAGCCGCGCCAGCAGCCGGGAGATATTGTATTGCGCGAACAGAGTGCGCTCGATCAGCTGAAACGGCCGCAGCCCGCCCTCGCCCGCCTCGGCGAGCTCATGCAGCACGTCGTACCAGGCAAGCGGCGGCAGGCCAGCGGCCTTCAACGCCTCTTCAGCGCTTTCCATCAGCTGGCGCGAAACGCGCATCAGGCGGGCCCAGGCCTTGATGGCTTCGGGCGAAGGCGCGGCTTTCTCGGTCATGGCCCAGCATAGGCAATAGATGCAATTGCATCAAGCTCGACGATCGATGCGTATGCATCTAGATAGATGCAATTGCATTAACTATGGAAAGCCAACCCGATGAAACACGAAATCTGGAAACTCACCGAAATTGGGGAAAGCGAAATGGCCAATAAACTCATCCTCGTCAGCCATCATCTCTGCCCCTATGTGCAGCGCGCCGCGATTTCACTGGCTGAAAAGGGCGTGCCGTTCGAACGCGTCGATATCGACCTTGCCAACAAGCCGGACTGGTTCAGGGCGATCTCGCCGCTCGGCAAGGTGCCGCTGCTGCGCGTGCAGCGAAATGGCGAGGAAACGGTGGTCTTCGAGTCGGCCGTCATCCTCGAATTCCTCGAAGAGACGCAGGCCAATCCTCTCCATCCCGCCGACCCCTATACCCGCGCTCGGCATCGTGCCTGGATCGAGTTCGGCTCGGCAACCCTAAACGCCATCGGCCGGTTCTATTCAGCGTCGACCGAGGCCGGCTTCCTTGCCGAATCCGGTTCATTGTCAGCGATGTTCGACCGTGTGGAGGCCGAGTTGGCGGAATGCATACGGAACGGACCATGGTTCGCGGGTGAGCGCTTTTCGCTCGTCGATGCCGTCTACGGCCCGATCTTCCGTTACTTCGATGCCTTCGACCGGATCGGCGATTTCGGCATTCTTGACCGCAAGCCGCTCGTCCGGGCCTGGCGCAAGGCGTTGAGTGAACGGGCGTCGATCAAGCATGCCGTGGCGCCGGACTACCCGCAAGGCCTGGGTGCCTTCCTGCAGGCAAAGGGATCGTACCTTTCGAGCCTCATTGGCCGAAGCGATCCGGCCACTTCGCCTCTGCAAGCCCGATCCGCCTGAACGGATCGATCACGGTTCCAGCCACCATCGAGGCGAGGAAAGCCGAATGGCCGGGACAATCCTTCAGCGGCCGGACGAAATCAGGTTGCGGATCGGGCTTTCTCCGGCTGACGGACCGGCTCAACATTGGGCGGCATCAAAATCGGCGCGCGCTGCCCGCACCGCATCGTGGTTGAGTTCGGCCCACAGAATCAATTGATGAAAGACGCCGAACATCGAGCGCCCGAGATCGGTCAGGCTGTATTCAACACTCGGTGGTTTGGTCGGGAACACCTCACGATGGACATAGCCATCGCGCTGCAAATCGTGCAGCGTCTGGGTCAGCATGCGTTGCGAAATATCGGGCACCAGGCGCCTCAACTCGCCGAAGCGATAGGGTCTTTCAGCCAGCGCCATCATCAGCAGCGATCTCCATTTGCCGCTGACGCCCTGGATGACATCGCGAACTGGACAATTGGCGAAATTGCCGCCGCCGGAGATGGCCTTGTAGACCTCCATCTTCGATTTCAGATTGATGACCTTGCCGTCCATGGCTGGTTCCCTGCCTGTGCCTACCTCCCGAAAAACTGCCTTCTTTACGGCGGTGGGTCAATTCCTATTTTAGCGCTGGTCTCTTTCCGAGACCATCACTCGATCCGCCCTTGCGGGCGCAACGTCAGGATCCCCCATGACCGAAACCCTTCTCGTCACCGGCGCCTCCGGCCAGCTTGGCCGCGGCGTCATCAACTATCTCTTGGACACGCACAAAGTTCCGCCGGCAAAGATCATCGCCACCACACGCAATCCAGAAAACGGGGCCGATCTAGCGGCGCGCGGCGTTGTCGTCAGGGCCGCCGATTTCAACGACGCGGCCTCGCTGGAAACCGCATTCAAGGGCGCCGACAAGGTGCTGATCATCTCGACCGGCGATCTCGATCTCAAAAGCGGCAAGCGCCTGAGGCAGCACGAAAATGCAGTCGCGGCGGCCAAGAACGCCGGCGTTTCGCATCTGCTCTACACCTCGATGCCCAATCCGGAGCCGGTGTCGCCGGTCCTGTTTGCCGGCGACCACTACGGCACCGAGCAGGCGATCAAGGCGAGTGGCATCCCCTACACGATCTTCCGCAACGGCTGGTACCAGGAGAACCTGTTCATGGCCCTGCCGCACGCGATCGCCTCTGGACACTGGTATACGTCCGCCGGCGAAGGCCGCATTGCGCACGGCGCACGCGATGACATGGCAGCAGCGATTGCCGCCGGCCTCGCCGGCGCCTCGAACGAAAGCAAGACCTACACGTTGACCGGCCCGCACGCCTACACCACGGCCGAAATCGCCGCCCTGGTGAGCGAGGTCACCGGAAAGCCGCTCAATGTCGTGCAGGTTCCGGATGAAGCCTTGACGGAAGGGGTGAAGGCAGCAGGCGTTCCCGAGGATTTCGCTGACGTCGTCGTGTCGTTCGACGCAAACACGCGCGCAGGCCGCATCGCCATTGTGACCGACGCGATCGAGACGCTTTCCGGCAGGACGCCAAAGACGTTGAAGCAATTTCTCGAGGCGAACAAAACCGCATTGGCGGGCTGAGGCGGCATTTTCGCCGGTATGGCAGGGCTGTGCTGTCAGGCACAGCCCGTTTGCCAATCGCCTGTTTAGATCGCTACTTGTGTACCGATCTCAACGACACGACCGGTCGGGATCTGGAAATACTCGGTCGCATCGGCCGCCGTGCGCGCCAGGCCAATGAACAACCGGTCCTGCCACACCGGCATGCCTGAATTGGGCGAGGCCTTGAGCGAGCGCCGCGACAGGAAGAACGAGGTCGTCATGATGTCGAACTTCCACCCCTGCTTGCGGCAGATCGCCAGCGCGCGCGGGATGTTGGGCTGCTCCATGTAGCCGAAGGTCAGCGTCACCCGCATGAACAGCTCGTTGACCGTCTCCATCTTGACCCGGTCGCTGTCGGGCACCACCGGCTGAGGCGCCGTCACCACCGAAAGGATGACGTTCTGCTCGTGCAGCACCTTGTAGTGCTTGAGGCTGTGCATCAGCGCGGTTGGCGCGCTGAGCGGATCGCTGGTCAGGAACACGGCGGTGCCCGACACCAGCTGAGGTTTCTTCTTCAACAGATTGCCGGCGAGGAAATCGAGCGGGATTTCGTTGCGGCGGGTCTTGTCGAACAGATAGCGACTGCCGCGCACCCAGGTCCACATGGCCATGATGATAGCGAAGGCCACCGCCAACGAGGCCCAACCGCCCTCGAATACCTTGACGATGTTGGAGGCAAAGAAGCCGATATCGATGAACAAGAACAGCGCCGTCAGCGCGATTGCCGGCCAGAGGTTCCATTTCCAGATACGCGTCATGATCACGAAGAGCAGGGTCGTCGTCACCAGCATGTTGCCGGTCACCGAGATGCCATAGGCCGAGGCCAGCCTGCTGGACTCGCCGAAGCCAACGACAAGCATCATCACCACCAGCGCCAGCAACAGATTGACGCGCGGCATGTAGATCTGGCCGGACTGCTTTTCCGACGTGTGCAGGATTTCCAGGCGCGGCAGCATGTTGAGCTGCACCGCCTGCCGGGTCAGCGAGAAAGCGCCTGATATGACCGCCTGGCTGGCGATCACCGTCGCAGCGGTCGCCAGCACCACCATCGGGATCAGCGTCCAACCCCCGTTCATCTCGAAGAATGGATGGCCGACGACTCCGCCGTTGGCCAGCACGAAGGCGCCCTGCCCGGCATAGTTGAGCAGCAGACAAGGGAACACGATCGCCAGCCAGGCGAGCACGATCGGTTTGCGGCCGAAATGACCGAGATCGGCATAGAGCGCCTCGGCGCCGGTGACGGCAAGGAAGACGGCGCCGACGGTGACGAAGGCAACGTCGGGCGAATTGATCAGAAAGGCGACGATATGGTGCGGGCTCACCGCCCACAGGATTTCCGGGTCGGCGATGATGTGATTGAGGCCGGAAAGGCCAATGGCGAGGAACCACACGGCGGTTACCGGGCCGAACACCAAGCCAACACCACCCGTGCCGAACCGCTGCACCGCGAACAATATGGCCAGGATAACCAACGTCAGCGGTACCACATAAGGCTGGAAGGCAGGCGTGACGACATTCATGCCCTCGACCGCCGAAAGGACCGAGATGGCCGGCGTGATGACGGCATCGCCGAAAAACAGAGAGGCCCCGACGATGCCGATGGCGAGAATGATCGCCGAGCGCGTCGGGAAGCTGCCGCGCGCCAGCGCCATCAGGGACAGCACGCCGCCCTCGCCACGGTTGTCGGCGCGCAGCACGAACATGATATATTTTACAGTAACCGTAATCGTGAGCGACCAGATAATCAGCGACAACACACCAAGGATGTCGCCACGATCGGCGACATCGCCGCCGGACGAGGCGTGCAAAGCTTCGCGAAAGGCGTAGATCGGGCTGGTGCCAATATCACCATAGACGATACCGAGCGCGCCCAGCATCAGGACCTTGGTGCTGTGCTGTTCGACCTCTGGATGGCTTGATTGTTCGACGGGTTCTGCCTCAGTACCAGCATTGGTAAGGGCCATGGACGACACTCCGATAAGCGCGCGGTGCTCTACGCTTGCTGCGATGCAATATCAAGTGCCGTCGGGTAATGGCTGCCATGTCTGTCGCGCGAAGCTGCCATCGCTACCACCCGCAGGCCTTGAGAAATCGCCCCACCGTGCCGGCCATGCCATACTCCAACGCGTCGGCTGTCAACCCGTGTCCGATCGACACTTCGGCCAATGCCGGAATGCGCTTGGCAAGCGCAGGCAGATTGCTAACCACCAGATCATGCCCGGCATTGACCTGAAGCCCGGCAGCAAGCGCTGCATCGGCGGTTTTTCCCAACCTTTCCAATTCCTTGGCCGCCTTGGCGGAATCCGAATGACAGCTTCCATACGGACCCGTGTAGAGCTCGATACGATCGGTCCCGGTATCGCGCGCGGCAGCCACGCAATCGGGGTCCGGATCGGCAAACAGCGACACGCGAAAGCCTCCCTTTTTCAGGCGTTTGACGACCGGAGTAAGGAACGCAGCCTGGGCCGCGAAGTTCCAGCCGTGGTCGGAGGTTGCCTGGGCGGGATCGTCCGGCACCAGCGTCACCTGTTCGGGCTGATGCTTTTCCACAAGTGCCAGGAACTCCTCGGTTGGATAGCCCTCTATGTTGAATTCGGCGCGCGGAAACTCGTCGTCGATCAGCGACCGGATCTCGGGCAGGTCGGAGTGTCTTGTGTGCCTCTCGTCGGGGCGCGGATGCACCGTCAGTCCGTGCGCCCCAGCCTGGAGTGCAATGCGGCCGAGGCCGGTGACGCTGGGCCACGGCAGGTCGCGCCGGTTGCGCAGCATGGCGATGGCATTGAGATTGACGGAGAGTTTTGCGGGCATGGCGATGGCCTCGGAAATCATTCGATGCGCCACCTATAATGCGTTTAGCGGGAACAGTAATGCCTTCGGTGGGAACAGACTGGGGGTTTCGGGTGTTCCAGGAGCCTGATGAATGAGTCCGGGAAAGGACGCACCCATGAATTTTCTCGATGCCGTGCCGGCTATTCGCCGTGTCGAGACCACTCGTGACGACCTTTTAGCCATCGATGTCGTCGGGCACGTTTCCGCGGCCGACGGCGAAAACCTTTTCGGGTTGCTGGAGGCTGCCTATGCCCTCCACCAGCGCATCGACGTGCTGGTGCGCCTCATCGACCATGAGGGCGTCGACTGGGCCGATATCGCGGACGAGACCCTGAAGCAGGGCGCCATCCATGCATTGGAACATGTCGGACGTTGCGCGACGATAGGCGAACCGGATTGGATAGCGGACGCACAACGCTTTCTGCCGTCCTCGCCGCCCATCGAATTCAGGCACTTCAAGATCGAGGACGAAGCCGCGGCCTGGCAATGGCTTGCTGCGCGGCCTGTCGGGGACCGACAGCGTCCCGCCGCCTCTACCTGACGATCGTCAGCCGCTCCGCCGCCCGCGTGATGGCGGTGTAGAGCCAGCGCTGGCGGGTTTCCTTGAAGGCCCAGCTTTCATCGAACAGCACGATCTCGTTCCACTGCGAGCCCTGTGCCTTGTGCACGGTCAGCGCATAGCCATAGTCGAAATCGTCGAATCGCTTCTTCTGCTGCCAGGGGATATCGGCGTCGGGATCCTCGAAAGCCGCCTTGAGCAACTTGATCTTGGCGACGCCGCGATCCGGATCGTCCTCTTCCGGTGAAACCAGCAGATTGATGCCTGGCTTCACTGTCTCGCGCGACGAGGTCATCACCTTCCACAGCGAGCCGTTGAGCAAGCCCTTGGCCGGATCGTTGCGCAGGCAGACCAGCTTGTCGCCGGCCTGCGGATACTCGGCATTGAAGCCTTTGAGCTCGCGCAGCCGCTGATTGTAGCGGCGCCGGGTGCGGTTGGTGCCGACCAGCACCTGGTCCGCCTTCAGCACCAGCTCCTGGGTAACGTCTTCCTTGCCGATCACCTGCGCCGTGCCGTAGTCGCCGCGCATGAACTCGCGGCCCTCGCGCACGTCGAGCGCCAGCCGCAGGATCGGATTGTCGCGCGCCTGCCGGTGAATTTCGGTGAGCAGGAAATCCGGCTCGTGATCGGTGAAGAAACCGCCACCCGAGATCGGCGGCAACTGGCCGGGGTCACCGAGCACCAGGATCGGCGTGCCGAAACTCATCAGGTCGCGGCCAAGCTGTTCGTCGACCATCGAACATTCGTCGATGACGACCAGTTTCGCCCGCGAGATCGGGCTTTGCCGGTTGAGCGAGAAGGTCGGCGACATGGAGGTCTTGCCGGTGACCTCGTCCGACACCGATTCCTCGCCCTTGGGCCTGTAGATCAGCGAATGGATGGTGCGCGCATTGACCGCGCCCTTGGAGCGCAGAACCTGCGCGGCCTTGCCGGTGAAGGCGGCGAACTGCACCTGGCCGTCGACATGTTCGGCGAAATAACGTGCCAGCGTCGTCTTGCCGGTGCCAGCATAGCCGAACAGCCGGAACAGCTGCGGCTTTCCGGTCTTCAGCCAGCGAGCAACCGCTTGCAACGCCTCGTCCTGTTGGGGAGAGAATTCCATCAGCGCGAGAGACCGGATTCGCAAGGGAAAGACAAGACAGCCATCACCACCATCGACGGGTCGGGCGCCTCAGTGCCGCCGACAGGGTCAGGCTATCAGGGGCAAATCAGAACGTAAAGAGAACACACGATCTCGCTCGACGTCCTTGGGACGGGTTGCCGACCTATCGGGTCGGGCCGCCACGACCCTATCGGGCCGGGCCGGGATCGTTCTCCAGCAGGATCGGCTTGCCGTGCGGGGTGGCATGTGCGGCGCGTTCCCAGGACTCGGCCATCGCGTCTACATCCGCCTTGGCGGCCAGTCCTTTCGAGGCAAGCAGGCCCTCCAGCGCCGCCAGCCAATGTTCGTAATAGTCATGGCCGTCAGCCGCGGCGCCTGGGTTCTTCACTTGCGCCGACAGCGCCTGCGCCCATTCGCTCCACGAAAACACACCCTTGTCGTGCAGCGCCACCGTCATGGCGAAGGCTTCGGCCTGCCATGGCTCGGCAAACACCGGGGCATCGATCCCCGGTGGCAGATCTGCGACGACGCCGTCACGCCGGCTCAAGATAGCTCTCCCAGGCGTCGATCGACACGCTCAGTGTCGGGTCGGCCCCCTCGCCCCAAATCTCCAACCCGTCGAAAACCACGGTGTAGACCCATTGCGGGTTTTCGCCGTGCCCATGCGCGTTGCTGTCGGGAAACACAAACCCGCCGCGCACCGCCTCGATCGTTCCATGCTTGCCGCGTGCGTAGCGCGGCAGCCGCGTGTGGCCGGTCGGGTTGAAGTTCTTGGTCCGCACGGCATCGCCGGCCTTGAACCGTGCCGGCTGCGCCACCGCCCGGTCGCAAGGACCGCCCTTGGCCAGCACTGCGGGCACGTTTTCCGCCTTCAGCACCCTTTTTGGTGTCGCCGCCGGATCGACCGCCACGCCTGCCTCGAGATCGCGCTCGCTGACGAAGCCATGGCGCTTGAGCAGGATCTCCAGCGCCTTGATCCAGATCTCGTAGTAGCTGGAGGCATAATAGTCGGCCGGATGCAGCGATTCCCGTGCATGCCGGCTCTCGTCGATATTCCACGCCCCCATGGCGCCGGCAGTCAGCGTCACGCCGAGCGCCCGCCTTTCCCAGGCGGCATGAAAATACGGCTCGTCCTTTTCGGGCGCGACCGGGCCGAACCCCATCTGTCCGCCGAGATCCTGCGGCCCGTTCACGCCGGCTGTCTCGCCAGGCCGGTGCCGATCATCGCGTCGCGGCTCACCAGTTCCGCCAGCCGCTCCTCGCTCCAGCCCTCGGTGCCCGCAGGCCGCATCGGTACGACGAGGTAGCGCAGTTCCGCGGTCGAATCCCAGACGCGGATCTTCTTGTCCGCCGGCAGCGTCAGCCCGAATTCCTCCAGCACCCCGCGCGGATCGATGACGGCGCGCGACCGATAGGGCGGGGCCTTGTACCAGACCGGCGGCAGACCGAGCACCGACCACGGATAGCAGGAGCACAGCGTGCAGACGACGAGGTTATGCGTCTCCTCGGTGTTGAAGACAGCCTGCATATGTTCGCCCTGACGGCCGGCATAGCCGAGCGATCCGATCGCCGCCGTCGCATCGCGTTTCAGCCAGTCGGCAAAGTCCGCGTCGGCCCAGGCCCTGGCCACCACCCTGGCGCCGTTGCGCGGCCCGATTTTTGTTTCATAGGTGTCGACGATGACGTCGATCGCCGCCGGATCGATCAGCCCCTTTTGAGTGAGGATGGTTTCCAGCGCGCGCACGCGGGCGGCAAACGGATCGAGTTCGTTGTCGTGGTCGTGGTCATGGTCATGGTCGTGGGACATGGCGACAAATTACGTTTCCCGTGATGCCACCGCAAGCGCAACGCCTTGGGCCAGCGGCACATGGCGCTGGCCCTGCTACATCATTCGGCGGCCGCCCGCTGCGGTTCGGGCGGCATTTCCTGCTTGGCATCGAGTAATGAGGGTTGGTCGACATCTTCGACCGCGCTCCGATCGCCCTTGCGCTTCGACCAAAGCCCGACCAGCCAGCCCGAGAAATTCTCCATGTAGACATAGATCACCGGGGTCACGAACAGGGTCAGCGCCTGCGAGGCAAGCAAACCACCGACAACGGCAACACCTAGCGGCTGGCGCAGCTCGGCGCTGGCGCCGGTGCCGAGCGCGATCGGGAAGGTTCCCATCAATGCCGCCAGCGTCGTCATCATGATCGGCCTGAACCGCATCAGGCAGGCCTTGTGGATGGATTCCTTCGCGGACATGCCATCACGTCGGAGCTCGAGCGCGACGTCGACCATCATGATGCCGTTCTTCTTGACGATGCCGATCAGCATCAGGATGCCGATCACCGCGATGACAGACAGATCCATGCCGGCGAAGCGCAAGGCAACGACGGCACCCAGCACAGCCGACGGCAGGCCGGTGAGAATCGTGAGCGGGTGGATGAAGCTCTCGTACAGGATGCCGAGCACGATATAGATGGTCAGGATCGCGCCGCCGACCAGAAGACCCTGGTTGGCTAGCGAATCCTGGAAGGTCTTGGCCGTGCCGGCAAAGGTGGTCGAGATCGCCGTCGGCATGCCGATCTGCTCTTTGAGCGCGTCGATGCGCGCTACGCTGTCACCCAGTGCCACGCCCTGCGGCAGGTTATAGGAGATCGTCACCGCCGGAAGCTGGCCGAGCTGGTTGACGGTCAAGGCGCCTGCCGTGCGATCGACCCGGGCGAAGGCGCCAAGCGGAACTAGACTGCCGCTCGCAGTCCTCATCTGGATGGCGAGCATCCGCTCCGGCGACCATTCGATCTTGGGATCGAGCTCCGTGACGACTTCGTAGCTGTCGGCCGAACCGAAGATCGTTGAAATCTGGTCGGTGCCGAAGCCGCCATAAAGGGCGGAGCGCAGCGTGGCAGTATCGATGCCGAGCTGCGCGGCCTTATCGCGATCCACCACCAGCGTCGCCTGCAGTGCATTGTTCTGCAGATCGCTGGTGACGTCGGTGAAGTTCGTATGGTCGGCTGCCATCGCGTCATTCAGTTTCTGCGCCCAGGTGTTGGTCAGCCCGGTATCGAGCCCTTGAACCACGAGCTGGTAGGCGCTGGCCGACGACCGTGCGCCCAGCCTCAGGTTCTGCACCGGCTGCATGTAGGTCTCGATACCCGCCACGCCGGCCAGTTGCTTGCGCAGATCCGAAAGCACCTTGTCGATATCGGGACGCTGGTCCTTGCCCTTGAGCTGGACGAAGAGTTGCCCCTGGTTGAGCGCATTGTTGCCGCTGCCCGCCGACCACGCCACATGGTCGACATAGGGCGAATGCGAGAAGACGCTGGCGACCTGCCCTTGCAGCTTGGACATGGCGTCGAACGAGATGTCCTGGCGCGCGATGGTGGTCACCGATATCTGGCCGATATCCTCCTGCGGGAAGAAGCCCTTCGGCGAGGCCTCGATCAGCCACACCGAGGCTGCCGCGGTTCCCATGAAGACGAGGAACACCAGGAAGGTGTGCCTCAGGCAGAAACTCAAGATCCGGTCGTAGCCGCGTGTAACGAGATCCCGCTTATGGCCAGGGCCATGCTTGTCGCGGTCCGCCTTGCTGACCGACAGCAGGCGCGAGCACAGCATCGGCGTCAGCGTCAGCGATACGAACATCGACGCCAGGATGGCGACCGTCACCACGACGGCGAACTCGTTGAAGATGCGGCCGATAACGCCGCCCATCAGCAGCACCGGGATGAACACGGCCACCAGCGAGATCGAGATCGAGATGATGGTGAAGCCGATTTCGCGCGCGCCCTTCAGCGACGCATCGAAGGCCGACAATCCATCCTCCTCCATGTGGCGGAAGATGTTTTCCAGCATCACGATAGCGTCGTCGACGACAAGGCCGACCGCCAGCGTCAGGCCCATCAGCGATATGTTGTCGATGGAAAAGCCGAACAGGAACATCGCGCCAAGCGTGGCAATCAGCGAAATCGGCACCGCCACGGCCGGGATGATGGTTGCCGTCACCCGGCGCAGGAACACGAAGATCACCATCACCACCAGCGCTATGGTCAACACCAGCGTGAACTGCACGTCGTCGACGGCCTGGCGGATCGAGGTCGAGCGATCGTTGAGCAGCTTGATCGAGGCAGCGCCCGGCATCTGGTCCTGGAAGGACGGCAGCATCGCCTTGACCTTGTCGACGACGTCGACCGTATTGGCGTCGGGCTGGCGCTGCACCGCCATGATGATCGCGCGGGTGCCATCGTACCAACTTGCGGTCGTGGTCGTCTGCACCGAATCGACGACGCGGGTCACCTCGCCCAGCCGCACCGGGTGACCGTTTTTGGTGGCGATGATGATGTTGGAGAAACCGGCCGCGTCATTGAGCTGCGTGTTGGCGGTGATCGTGAGCTGCTGCTTGTCGTTCTGGAGCACGCCGAGCGGCGTGTTGCTGTTGGCGGACGCGATCGCCGCCTGCAGCTGATCGATCGAGATGCCGCGCGCGGCAAGCGCGGTCGGGTCGATCTGGATGCGCACGGCGTATTTCTGCTGGCCGAAGATCGAAACTTGAGCCACCCCGTCGATGGTCGACAGCGACGGCGAGATGACGTTTTCCGCGAAAGCATCGAGATCGGTCAGTGGAACCGTGTCGCTGACCAGCGACATCAAAAGAATGGGCGCGTCGGCCGGATTGACTTTGCGATAGCTCGGCGGCGACGTCATCTGCGGCGGCAGGGATCTTTGCGTGCGCGCGATCGCCGCCTGCACGTCAGCGGCGGCGGCGTCGATGTCCCGGTTAAGCACGAACTGGATGGCGATCGAGGTCGAGCCAAGCGAGTTGCTGGTCGAGATCGAATCGATGCCGGCTATGGTGGCGAACTGCTTGATCAGGGGCGTCGCCACCGATGTGGCCATGGTTTCCGGAGAGGCGCCGGGCAGCGAAGCCGAGACGTTGACCACCGGGAATTCGGCACTCGGAAGTGCTGCCACCGGCAGGAATTTGTAAGCGAACAGACCGCCCAGCACGAGGGCGAACGACATCAGAAGGGTGGCGACAGGCCGGCGTATGCAAAATTCGGAGATCATCGGGCTGCCTCGCCGGCCTTGGCCGCCTCGGCCACCTTGGGCGCGGCAGCACCCGCCGCAGCGTTGCCCTCATGCACAGCGGCGCCGTCCTTCAGCTTTGTCTGGCCTTCGGTGACAACTTTCTCACCGCTTTTCAGCCCTTGGCTGATGGCGCTGTTCTCGCCCTCGGTCAGCGCCACCTGCACCGGGCGCATTTCGACGGTGTTGTCCGGATTGACGACATAGACGAACGGCCCCTTCTGGCTAGGCTGGACCGCTACCGTGGGAACGGAGGTCATCCGCGGCATGATGCCGGCGTCGAGCACGACATTCACATACTGCCCCGGCCATAGCGAAAGATCGGCATTCGGAATGCTTGCCCGTGTGGCGATCGTGCCCGACGCCGTGTCGACGCTTGAATCAACGAAATCGAGCGTGCCCTTGCCGATCGGCGTCGGGTCGCCGTCCTTGGTCAGCGTCACTGCCCCTTGCTGCGGATTTGCGAGTGCCTTGTGCAGCAGCGCCAGGTTGCTCTCAGGAAGATTGAAGTTGACCTGCAGCGGGTCCATCTGGGTGATGGTCACCAGCGGAGTGGCCGTGCTGCTGTTGCCATTGCTGGTGGTGACGAGGTCGCCGACGGTGACGTTGACCGCACCCAGCCTGCCGGCAATCGGCGCCGTGATCGTGGCAAAGCCAAGCTGGACGTTGTCGGCGTCGATCGTCGCCTTGTCGGCATCGACGGTCGCCGCGGCAGCCTTCGCCGCAGCGACTGCCTGGTCATAGGTCTGCTGCGTGCCGGCCTGCTTGGCGACCAGGTCTTTGGCGCGCTGCAGATCGGACTGCGAGCTGGCGAGCATTGCCTGGTCCTTGGCGAGCGCCGCCTGGTCCTTGGCCAGTTGCGCCTTCAGCGCCCGGTCATCAAGCGAAAACAGAACGTCGCCAACCCTGACCATCTGCCCGTCCTTGACGTCGATCGAGACGATCTGGCTGGATACCCGCGCATTGATGCTGACGACCGCCGGAGAGGAGACGAAACCGATCGCATAGCGCCGGATCGGGAAATCGGCGGTGGAGGCGACGGCCGAGAGGATCGAGGCCGAGCGGGCGCCACTGCCGCCACCTGCCGACTTGTCCCCCGCCGTCGGCTTGTCGGTTGCCGGTTTGTCCGCCGCCGCGACCTGCTTTGCGCCGGTAAGTTGCTGAACTCTGCTCAGCGTGTCCGGAGACAGATAGAGCCAGGCCGCGCCGACACAGGCGACCGCAAGCAATGAAAGAATGACTTTTCCACGCATCGACAAAAGGCCCTCTCTGTCCGACACGCCATAGCCAGGTGGTCGTATTCTAGCGCAACTCACGGCTCATTGCCGCGATTTCGCCGAATAGATAGGTCACGCCTTTGTCGGAAAAGGGCCAAAACACGGCATTACGAAGATTTAATGTGCACTGCACAATGGATGTGCAACACGGCTTGGCTCTCAATCCGAGAGTCCGGATCCCGTTTCGTAACGATCAGATGGTGCGCCCCACGACCTATCCAAGCATCGGCCAAAGCGTCGCCGCCAAGAGCACGCCCATGGAGATGTTGAACCATTTCAACCGCACCGGATCCGACAGGAAACCGCGCAGCGCGGTGCCGAACCCCGCCCACACGGAGACGCTTGGCAGATTGACGACGGTGAAGGCCACGGCGATCAACACCACCGACAGGAATGGACGCTCAGGATTGGCGTAGACGGCCATGGCGGTGATCGCCATCACCCATGCCTTGGGATTGACCCACTGGAACGCCGCCGCATCGACGAAGCGCATCGGCCGCGCCTTCACCTCGCCCTTGCCGTTGAGCGAGCGCGACATGGCGATCTTCCAGGCGAGATAGAGCAGATAGACACCGCCGGCGATCTTCAATCCGGTGTGCAACGCCGGGAAAGCCGTAAGCACCGCACCCAGGCCAAGACCCACGGCGACCAGCAGCACCAGAAAACCGATGCTGATGCCCAGCATGTGTGGAACCGATCTGACGAGGCCGAAATTCACTCCCGATGCCAGAAGCATGAGGTTGTTCGGCCCCGGCGTGATCGAGGTTACGAAAGCGTAGACAAGCAGGGCAAGGAATGCGTCAAGCGACATGATATCCTCCCAGATATGTCAGCATTATTGTCGCTTCGTGAGGGCAGCGCAAAGGCCAGCGGCCGGCTCCTGGTCGAACCAGGCCCCCGCCGAAACTGTCGATGCGGCGGGCTTACATCGCCTGTGGGCCGCGGTTCAACGCCGCCACGCCGGTGCGGCAGATTTCGACCAGGCCGAGCGGCTTCATGATGGCGATGAACTGGTCGATCTTGGAGCCCTTGCCGGTGATCTCGAAGATGAAATGCTCGGTATTGGCGTCGATGACGCTGGCGCGGAACGCGTCGGCCAGCCGCAGTGCCTCGACGCGGGCCTCGCCGGTGCCGGCCACCTTGACCAGCGCCAGTTCGCGCTCCAGCGGCCGCTCCTGGCCGGATTCGTGCGAACGCACGGTCAGATCGACGACGCGGTGCACCGGCACGATGCGCTCCAGCTGATGCTTGATCTGCTCCAGCACATGCGGCGTGCCGCGCGTCACGATGGTGATACGCGACAAGTGCTTCTCATGTTCGGTCTCGGAGACGGTCAGGCTCTCGATGTTGTAGCCGCGCCCTGAAAACAGGCCGATGACCCGGGCAAGCACGCCCGGCTCGTTGTCGACCAACACGGAAAGCGTGTGGTTTTCCGGCTTTTCGGTTTCCTTGGCGATGAAATAGGCGGAACCGGTCGGTTGTAGCTGTGCGTTCATGACATGAATCTCGATTTCAAGCTCTTGGATCTAATTCTCTGTTTGCGCACGGCTTCTAGCGACAGCCCTGCCCCGGTTCTGCTGGCTACACCAGCTCCCTGCCCCTGGCGTCGATGGCGTTGGCCACCGCCTCGTCGGTCGCCTCGTCGGGCAGCAGCATCTCGTTGTGCGCCTTGCCCGACGGGATCATCGGGAAGCAGTTGGCGAGCGTCGCCACGCGGCAATCGAACAGCACCGGCTTCCTGACCGAGATCATCTCCTTGATCGCGTCGTCCAACTCACCCGGCTTCTCGCAACGGATGCCGTGACCGCCATAGGCCTCCGCCAGCTTGACGAAGTCGGGCATTGCCTCGGTATAGGAATGGGACAGGCGATTGCCGTGCAGCAGCTGCTGCCACTGCCGCACCATGCCCATATACTGGTTGTTCAAGATGAAGATCTTGATCGGCGCGTCGTGCTGCACGGCAGCGCTCATCTCCTGCATTGTCATCTGCACCGAGGCATCGCCGGCGATGTCGATGACCAATGCGTCGGGATGCGCGATCTGCACGCCGAGCGCCGCCGGCAGGCCATAGCCCATCGTGCCCAGCCCGCCCGAAGTCATCCAGCGGTTCGGCTTCTCGAAATGATAGTGCTGCGCCGCCCACATCTGGTGCTGGCCGACCTCGGTGGTGATGTAGGTGTCCATGCCCTTGGTCAGTTCATAGAGCCGCTCGATGGCGTATTGCGGCATGATCACGTCGTTGTTCATCTTGTAGGCGAGCGAGTCGCGCGCGCGCCATTTGGCGATCTGCTCCCACCAGGGATAGAGCGCCTTCTTGTCGGCCTTGGCGCTCGCCCGCCACAGCCGCACCATGTCCTCCAGCACCCGGCCGACATCGCCGATGATCGGCACCTCGGTGTGAACATTCTTGTTGATCGACGACGGATCGATGTCGATGTGGATCTTCTTCGAGTTCGGCGAAAACGCGGTCAGCCGCCCGGTGATACGGTCGTCGAACCGAGCGCCGATGCAGATCATCACGTCGCAATCATGCATGGCCATGTTGGCTTCATAGGTGCCGTGCATGCCCAGCATGCCCATCCAGTTCTTGCCCGATGCCGGATAGGCGCCGAGGCCCATCAGCGTCGAGGTGATCGGAAAACCGGTGAGATCGACCAGCTCGCGCAGCAGATGGCTTGCTTCCGGGCCGGAATTGATGACGCCGCCGCCGCTATAGATGATCGGCTTCTTGGCGCCGGCCATCAGCTCGACCGCCACCTTGATCTTGTCCAGGTCGCCCTGGACCTTCGGCTGGTAGCTGGTGCGCGGCGCGATCTGCGGCGGGACGTAGAATCCCTTGGCGAACTGCACATCCTTTGGGATGTCGACGACGACCGGACCGGGGCGGCCGGTGGTCGCGACATGGAAAGCCTCGTGGATGGTCGCGGCGAGTTCGTTGACGTCCTTCACCAGCCAGTTGTGCTTGGTGCAGGGGCGCGTGATGCCGACCGTATCGCATTCCTGAAAAGCGTCGGAGCCGATCAGCGAGGTCGGCACCTGCCCGGTCAGGCAGACCAGCGGGATCGAATCCATCAAGGCGTCCTGCAGCGGCGTCACGGCATTGGTGGCGCCGGGACCGGAGGTCACCAGCATCACGCCGGCCTTGCCGGTCGAACGCGCATAGCCTTCAGCCGCATGGCCGGCACCCTGCTCGTGGCGCACCAGGATGTGCTCGACCTCGTCCTGTTGAAAGATCTCGTCATAGATCGGAAGGACAGCGCCACCCGGATAGCCGAAGACGTGCTTGACGCCATTGTCCTTCAGCGCCTGCACCACCATTTCGGCGCCTGTCATCTCGCGCCGCTCGTTCTTTCCGTTGCTCATCGGTCTTGTCCCGTACTGTCCGCCGTCAGGCGATTGCTGGTCGTTTAGTCGTGTTTCAGGCAATAAAAAAGGCTCCCGAGGGAGCCTGTGTCTGCGCATGGGGGGTTTTCGCCCGGCGGTTACACCGCCTTGCCCATGCGCTTTCCTACGAGAATGAGTGCCGTTTTCATGGTGGCGGACACTAAGGGCGGGAAAGGCAGCCTGTCAACGGGAAAAATCGCGCCGGCGCGCAGCGTGCCGGCGCGATTGCGGTGATCAGCCGGCGCCTTGCAGCGGGAAACGCGCGGATCGCATTTGGACACCTTCCTGGCCTGCATCTTTGCCGGCGGGTGGTGGGGCGCCGCCTTCGCCGGGCCACGGTGCTGGGGCACGCGCATGGCCAGTGCCTGCTGGTGCGGCTTTTGCGGCCCGGCCCCGCGTGTCAGGCGCTGGCCAGAAACCGACTTGGACGAAGCCGGGTTGGGCCGCGATTTTACAATGATACGCCCATTGCCTGCGGTCTTGTTGGCATGGGCCTTGAGCACATCGGCCTTCGCACCGTTTCGGGCGGCCATGCGCTTGCGCACGGTGGCGCTCTGATTGCCCGCTGCCACCGCGGCCGGAGAAAGGGCCTTGTCGCCGATCGACGTCTTGGAGCCATGGCCCGCCACAGTTCGCCCGTTTCCATTGGGTGCCGTGGCGACGGGCATTCCATTGCCGGCCAGCCTCTTGATCTCCGCGCCCTTGGAAGCATCGAGCCTTGCACTGGCAAACACCCCTTTGCGGGGCGGAACCACTTTTGCCGCCCGGATTGATTCGATGACGGGCTTCGGCAATTGCTGCAGCCTGGGCCCGGCATTGATCGCAACGACCTGGTTGCCGAGCCGCACATGCGGCGCGTTGTTGACCACGACGGTCTGATTGATGATCGTCGTGTTGCGCACGATGACGACGTTTTCCTGAACCGGCCGCACCACCCTGACCAGATCGACCGCGCCGATCGCCGCCACCGGCACGAAACACCACCAGGCATCGTCGAAGGCGACGTCGACATCGGGCGGCGCCGGCGCCCAGCCGACATCGTTGCCGCCCTGGCGCCAGACCACCCAGGCTGGTGCCCATTGATCGCCGGCTATCCACACCCAGCCGAAATCTGGATCATAGGCCCAACGGCCGTAGTGATAGACGACATCGCCAAACGGCTCGGTGGATTGCCAGTACCAGCCGTCGTCGGTCCAGACCCAGTGACCTTCGGTGTAGGGCCGCCATTCGGTACGGACTGTCGGAACCCAGACATCGCCGAAGCGCGCGGAGGTTCGCCATCCGCCATAGTTTGAAAGCCTTTCGCGGATGGTAACGGAAATTTCCGCCGCGTGAGCCTGAGTTCCGGGCAGTACCAGCGGGCTGGTCAAGGTCGCGCTCATGGCCATGACCAGAGCCATGGCAGCGGCGCGTCCGCGCCGGCCGATAGAATGAACTGAAAATGCTTGCATAACGGGCTCCAGAGTTCCGCATCCAGAAAATCCCCGGGAACCGCCCTGTTGCCCGCCACCGCTTCCCGGCTTCTCACCGATCGGTTGTCGTCAGCCCCGGTGACCGCATTGCGGCATATGACCATCAATTTTGCGCGACCGGCGTGGCATTGTCCCCGACGTTCGGAATCGGAGCGTCCGTTCCCAACAGCTGGGTGTTCCAAAACCGCTTGGTGATCTCAATTTCCGGGTAAGCCATTGAAACCGCTGAAAACTATGGTGGGGCGTGACGAGGGCCACTATCTTTGCCGATACTTGATCGTTCGGCCGGCACGTCGGGCTGAGCTATCATGACGATCTGGATTTCACGGGAGGAACCCTGATGCTCGATAAGGCCCCAAACAAGAAACTGTCCGACCTGCTCGATCAATTCGGCGCCGCCCTGGCCGCCAATGACATCGAGAAAGCGGTCGATTGCTTTCAGGAGGATTGCTATTGGCGCGACCTCGTCACCTTCACCTGGAACATCAAGACCATGGAAGGCCGCGACCAGGTCCGCGACATGCTGAAAAGCCAGCTGTCGAAAACCAAGCCGTCACACTTTGCCATCGCCAACGGCGAGGATGCGACCGAGAGCGGCGGGCTGATCGAGGGCTGGATCAGCTTCGAGACGGAAGTTGCACGCGGTTTCGGTCATATCAGGCTGAAGAACGGCAAGATCTGGACGCTGCTGACCACGATGGTCGAGCTGAAGGGCCACGAGGAGCCAGCGGGCTTCGCGCGGCCGATGGGCGCCAAACATGGCTCGGGCAAGAACCGTCCGACATGGAAGGAAGAGCGCGAAAAGGAGGCCGCCGAACTCGGCTTCAAGACGCAGCCCTATACGGTCATCATCGGCGGCGGCCAGGGCGGCATCGCGCTCGGCGCGCGGCTGCGGCAACTGGGCGTGCCGACGATCATCATCGAGAAGAACGAGCGCGCCGGCGACAGCTGGCGCAAGCGCTACAAGTCGCTCTGCCTGCATGACCCGGTCTGGTACGACCATCTGCCCTATATCGACTTCCCCAAGAACTGGCCGGTCTTCTCGCCCAAGGACAAGATCGGCGACTGGCTGGAAATGTACACCAAGGTGATGGAGCTGAATTACTGGTCCTCGACCGAGGCCAAAAGCGCTTCCTATGACGACAAGAAGAAGGAATGGACCGTCGTCGTCCACCGCGACGGCAAGGACATCACGCTGAGGCCGAAGCAACTGGTGCTGGCGACCGGACAGTCCGGCAAGGCCAATCTGCCGAAATTCAAGGGCATGGAGACCTTCAAGGGGGATCAGCATCACTCCTCGAAGCATCCCGGGCCCGACGCCTATGTCGGCAAAAAGGCGGTTGTCATCGGATCCAACAATTCCGCCCATGACATCGCCGCGGCACTTTGGGAAGCCGGCGCCGACGTCACCATGGTGCAGCGCTCGACCACCCACATCTCCAGATCCGACACGCTGATGGAAATCGGGCTGGGTTCGCTCTATTCGGAGCAGGCGGTCCAGAACGGCATCACCACGGCCAAGGCCGACCTGATCTTTGCTTCGCTGCCCTACAAGATCCTGCACGAGTTCCAGATCCCGGCCTATGCCGAGATGAAGAAACGCGACGCGGCGTTCTACGAGGGACTGAAAAACGCAGGTTTCATGCTTGACTGGGGCGACGACGAATCCGGCCTGTTCATGAAGTATCTGAGGCGCGGCTCTGGCTACTACATCGATGTCGGCGCATCACAGCTGATCATCGATGGTTCGATCAAGCTGATGAGCGGCGTAGACGTCGAGGAGATCAAGCAGCATTCTGTTCTGCTCAGCGACGGGTCGGAACTGCCCGCGGACCTCATCGTCTACGCCACCGGCTACGGCTCGATGAACGGCTGGGCCGCCGATCTGATCTCCAGGGACGTCGCCGACAAGGTTGGCAAATGCTGGGGCCTCGGCTCGAACACCACCAAGGATCCCGGCCCGTGGGAAGGCGAGTTGCGCAACATGTGGAAGCCGACGCAACAGGAAGCGCTGTGGTTCCATGGCGGCAATTTGCACCAGTCACGCCACTATTCGCAGTTCCTGTCGCTGCAGTTGAAGGCGCGGCACGAAGGCATCGCGACACCGGTCTACGGCCTGCAGCAGGTCCACCACAAGGGCTAGTCGACCGCCATTCCAGCTGAGCAGCATGATGGAGGCATGGCTTGCACCCTGCCTCCTTCCCCGATTGGATGACCTTACGAGATTGGCCCGATACGCTTCCAGTAGATGAGCGTGCCCGTCAGCCCGCCATGCGGCTTCAGGGCATAGTCCGGTATCTCGCCGGTCAGCGTGAAGCCGAGCTTTTCGTAGAGCCCTGAAGCGCCCTCGTCAGCGGCCGTATCGAGAACCAGCAGCGTCCGCCCCTTCTCGACGGCAAGGCTCTCGGCCGCCCGCATCAGGCGCGTTCCCACACCCCTGCCCCGGTAGTCGACGCGTGTCATCAGCTTGGCGATCTCGGCCCGGTGCGGCTGGTTGGGCGGGCAGTCGAGCAGCAGGGTTACTGTGCCGACCAGGACCCCGCCGTCCCAGGCGCCAAGCACGGCTCTTTCCCCTCTTTCCGCCGCGGCTAGCGATTTCTCCCAGAATGCCCTGGCTGCCTGCGGCGCCAGCGGATGCATGAAGCTTACCGATCCGCCGGCCGCCACCGTCGCGACCAGCAATTCGGCCAGCTTGTCTTGCGTCTCGGCAGTCGGGGTCAGGGTTCCGATCTCGATGGAGTTCATGCTTATGAGGTCCTGTGGTTTGCGAAAGGCGTGGCACATTGCCGTCAGTCCAGGTGGCGCACGCGGCGTCGCTTTCGCGCCGCCTTGATGGCGCTGATGCGTTCGGCGTCTTCGTGCCCGAGATGCCGCCCACGCTCGAGAATTTCGAGCGTGTACTCCTCATAGGTCAGGCCCAGCCGCTCGGCCTTGTCCATGCGCAGCAGCATGACCTCGCGGCTCGGCGCCTTCCATGCCTTGGCATGGGCGGCCTGCCAGGCAAGGAAGATGTAGGGATCGCCCTTGCCCCATGGCGGGCCCTTGTACTCATCAAGAGGCGGCCCCCCATTGTGGGAGCGCTTTGGTCTCGTGGCCATGATGTCAGGCCCTGACCAGCGCGACGAGATAGTCGGCACCGTGCTCCAGAGCATGGAAGGTGCAGTCAGACGGCGCCCCGAGCGCCAGGCAATCGCCGGGTTCGAGCCTGTGCACCGCCTCGCCTTCGACGAATTCGAGCCGCCCGGAAATCAGCCATATCTGCTGCTTGATGAAGGCGTAGGAAGCGGCCGGAAAGCTGACTTTGGCGCCCGCCGGCAGCTGCACCCTGATGAGTTCGAGCGGCATGTCGCCAGCCGGCGACAGGTGCCGTCTGACATAGCCGGTGTCGGGGTCGCGCCACACCGGTTGGTCGGCCTCGCGCAGCAGCCCGCCGCCTTGCAACTCCGCACGCGCGATCAAGGTCGACAGAGTCAGGCCGAAGGCCGCCGCGATGCGCACCAGAAGGGCAGCCGTCGGACTGGTCTTGCCGCGCTCGATCGTGCTCAGCATCGCTTTCGAGACGCCGGAACGCTCCGCAAGCTCGGCCAGGGACCAGTCCCGCATGATCCTTTCGGCGTGTATCCTTCGGCCGATCGTCGAGGAAATATCGTTCGCTATATCATCCATACGTCCATTATAGCGAAATATCTGCGTCGCAAAAGAGGTGCCTCGCGACAATTTTCATGCGGCCATTAAGCCTCTCTACACCATCCGACCTCATCGGGCCTTAACCCCATTCCTGTAGGCTCGATGTTCCAGGGGAAATGGGGATTGGCCTGTCCATGTATGTCGAACGCGCAGCTTCTGTTGGAGAACCGACATCGCAGGAGCGCCGCGACGCCGAGCAGAACGACAGGCGCATCCTGGGCAATGTCGTGCAGTGCGACGGCGCACGCGCCACCATCAGCGCCTATGCGGACGATGTCGACGGCGCGGTGACCGGCCTGTGGACGGTCGGCAAGATGATTTCCATCAATCTCGGGCCCACGCGAACCGTCGGCCTGGTCTACGGGATCGGCAAGTCGGATCGCGCCTGGAGCAATGAGGGCCAGAACGCCATCGAGGTCAGCATCGAGCTGATCGGCGAAGTACGTGATGCAGCAGAGCCCGGCGGCAAGCCGGTCTTCGACCGTGGCATTACCACCTACCCACATATCGGCGCCGTCGCGCACCGCATCCGCACCCGTGACCTGCAGGCTGTCTATGACCTCGCCGGGCGTCATTCGATCACCATCGGTACGCTCGCGCAGGACGAAACGATTGCCGCCAACATCGCAATCGACGATACGCTGGCGCGTCACTTCGCCATTGTCGGCACCACCGGTGTCGGCAAGTCCACCGCCGTCTCGCTGCTGCTGCGCAAATCGATCGCGGCGCGACCCGACCTGCGCATCCTGATCCTCGACCCGCACAATGAGTTCGCGGCGTCGCTGCCCGAATATTGTGTCAGGGTCGATTCCAAAACCTTGGATCTTCCGTTCTGGATGTTCACGCTGGAGGAATTCGCCGAGGTACTGTTCCGTGGCCGCGAGACGGAGCCGGAAGAAATCGACGCGTTGCGCGACCTCATCCCGGCCGCCAAGAACCTTTACCGCAATCCGAATTCCGGCGCCTATCTGCGGCGCGGCAACGATGCGCTGACCGCCGATACGCCGGTGCCTTACCGGATCGCCGACCTCCTCAAGCAGATCGACGAGCGGATGGGCATGCTCGAAAGCAAGGCCGATCGCCCGACGCTCAGATCGCTGAAGACTCGCATCGAATCGGCGGCGGCCGACCCACGCTACCGCTTCATGTTCAACTCGCGCCTGATCGAGGACACCATCCACGAAACGATCGGCAACATCTTCCGCGTGCCGCATCATGGCCGCCCGGTGACCTGCTTCGAGATGGCCGGCATGCCGTCCGAAGTGGTCAATTCCGTCTGCTCGGTTCTGGCGCGCCTGGCTTTCGATCTCGCTTTGTGGAGCGAAGGCAAGCTGCAGCTTCTGTTTTTGTGCGAAGAAGCGCACCGCTACATGCCGGCCGATCCGCGCCTCGGCTTCGCGCCGACCAGGCACGCGCTGTCGCGCATCGCCAAGGAAGGCCGCAAATATGGCTGCTATCTTGGCGTCGTCACCCAGCGCCCGGGCGAGCTCGACCCGACCATCCTGTCGCAATGCTCGACCTTCTTCGCCATGCGGCTTGCCAATGAGCAGGACCAGGCGATCATCCGTTCGGCGATTGCCGACTCTTCCGCCTCGACGCTTGCCTTCTTGTCCTCCATGGGCCAGCGCGAAGCCATCGCCTTCGGCGAAGGCGTGGCGTCGACCATGCGGCTGAAGTTCGAAAAACTGCCGAGCGAGCTGCTCCCGGGCACGGCCAAGCGCGAACAGGCCGCCTCTGCGAAGTCAGGCGACGATGTCGATCTGGTGGCAATCGTCGAACGACTGCGCAACGTGCCGAAACCAACGCAGCAGGCGATGGCCTTCGCGGAAGTCGTCGATTCAGGCCGCCAGGCTGGCGATCCCGACTACCGCAAGCCACCCACCACTCGCGCGTCATCGGACGACGATTTCGACATGCGCTACGGTCTCAAGCCCGCGACCTTCGGCCTGCGCCCGCAAAACGATTGAGCCTGCGGGCTCTGCTGTTCTGCCGGTTGAGTGAGAACGGCGCCAAGGTTCCAGGGCTCAGCTTCGTTGGCATGCCTGGGTAAATCCCGAAAGAGAATTCATCAGGCCGAGTTGCATGATGTGGCTTTTGAGATGCCGGAGCGGAACGGACATTTA
Organism: Mesorhizobium sp. M0047; assembly: GCF_040323315.1. Lineage (NCBI taxonomy): Bacteria > Pseudomonadati > Pseudomonadota > Alphaproteobacteria > Hyphomicrobiales > Phyllobacteriaceae > Mesorhizobium > Mesorhizobium sp. M0047. The sequence continues at coordinate 165,224 of NZ_JAMYUW010000011.1, forward strand.
GTCCGTGAGCACCGGAAGTCGAGAAAGCCGCGTCAGGCGACCGGCCTCATGAATTCTTCTTCGGGATTCTAGGCGCAGACGCGGTTGCGGCCTTGCCTCTTCGCCTCATAGAGCTGGCGGTCTGCCCGGCGATAGAACTCCTCCGCCGTTTCGTTGCGGTCCCAGACGGCAAGCCCGACGCTGGTGGTGATCTTGAGGCGGACATTGCCCGACAGCACCGACATGTTGGCGATCGCCTTGCGGATCCGCTCGGCAAACTTGCCCAGAAGGTCGGCGTCCATGTTGGGCGTGACCACGGCGAACTCCTCGCCACCCAAACGCGCCACCACGTCGTGGTAGCGTGTCATATCCTTGAGACAGTTCGCGACGGCCTTGAGCACCTCGTCGCCGACATCATGGCCGTGAGTATCGTTGACCTGCTTGAAATGATCGAGATCCAGGATCATCAGCCCGACTGGTTTTTCGATGCGCCGGAACTCCTCAAGATACTCCTTCAGCGCGTCATCGAAATAACGCCGGTTCTGCATGCCGGTCAGGCCGTCGGTCAGCGCCGCATGCTCGAAAGTTTCCGAGCGCGCGCTGAGCGAGACCGTCATGGCACGTAGCTTGCCTTCTTCTGTCGCCTGTTTTCGGATCAGCGGGTAGATGAAGAAAATGCCGAAGAACAGCGCGGTGGCCAAAAGCACACCGGTCGCGAACAAAAGCTTGTTGAGATAAATGACCTTGTTCAGACCCGAAGCCGTATGCAACTCGGTGGCGAAGGATTGCAGAAGGCCATAGGCATGCAGCGTCACCAGGCCGGCGGCCAGGATCACGAAGATAAAGACGAAAAATGCTGATTCCGCCTTGTGGAAACGCATCTGCTCCCCGCTGGAAAAGTACCCCACTGACCTTATGGCATGGGAGGGCTTACGGAGGGTTAATTGGGACAACCGCAACGAGAACCTATCCTTGCAGATAAACTTTTTAGGTTGCAATTGAAACAGCCAATCAGATCGTGGTTTCCAGATCATCACCGGGGCGCAATCTCAGCCATTCCGGCCCCAGTTGATGCCTGAACCAGGTCGTTTGCCGCTTGGAATATTGCCTGGTGGCGATCTTGGCGCGTTCGATCGCCTCGGGAAAGCCAATCTCTCCCGCCATCGCGGCCTGCAGTTCACGAACGCCGATCGCCTTCATCGCCGGCAATTGGGGGTCGAGGCCAAGCGCCGATAGTCGTTTGACTTCGTCCAGCGCGCCCTTGTCCAGCATCTGGTCGAAGCGCTTTTCGATGCGGTCGACCAGCGCCGCCCTGTCCGGCTCGATGACGAAGAAATGCGCGGTCTCCCTGTCGATGAGTGGCTGGCCGCGTTCTGCCTGCCATTCCCGGATCGAACGGCCCGATGCGTCGAGCACCTCCAATGCCCGCACGATGCGCTGGCTATCGGTTGGCTTGAGCATCATGGCGGCCGCCGAATCCTCGCGCAGCAGCAGGCTGTGCAGCTTGACGGCGCCCTGCTCCTTCAGTTCGTAGCGCCACCGGTCCCGAACCCGCTGCGGAATATCGGGCATTTCCGAAATGCCCTCGGCCAACGCACGGAAGTAGAGCCCGGTACCGCCGACAAAAATTGCGGGCCGTTCGGAAAGCGCACCGTCGTCGATCAGCTTAATCACGTCGCGCAGCCATGCGCCGGTGGAATAGGCTGTGGCCGGGTGGACATGGCCGTAGAGAAAATGCGGCGCGCGGGCGAGGTCGGCCGCCTCTGGCCGAGCGGTCAGCACATCGAGCACCGAATAGCCTTGCATGGAATCGGCATTGACGATCACGCCGTCCTTGCGCTCGGCCAGATCGAGCGCCAGCGCCGACTTGCCGCTGGCGGTCGGCCCGGCTATCAGGATCGCGTTCTTCACGCGGCCCTCGTCCGCATGTTCGCCGGAATGTTCCATGCCGCTCATCGCCACGCTTGTTTCCCATCCCGCTGACCGCGCCTTGTCGCTGTCGCTTGCGAATATGGCGTCACGGTCAGTCGGCGCAAGCGCTGTTGTCTGGCTTGCCGAAGGAATTGCCTGCGATCTTGTGCTGCCTGAGATTGCTGACGCCGCCGACACGAGTGCCGCCTTGCGCACGGCACTCGCCACCGAGGCGGTCGACGTAATCGTCCAGCGGGCCGAGACCCGCCGCAAAAAGATCCTCATGGCCGACATGGACTCAACCATGATCGACCAGGAATGCATCGACGAGCTGGCCGACGAGATCGGCGTCAAGGATCGTGTCGCCACCATCACCGCGCGATCGATGAACGGCGAGATCGCTTTCGAACCGGCTCTGCGCGAGCGAGTGGCACTGCTGAAAGCCCTCGACGCCGCCGTGGTCGACCGCATCGTCGCCAATCGTCTGACGCTGGCCTCAGGCGGCCGCGCGCTGGTTCAGACCATGCGCGCCAACGGCGCCTGGACGGCACTCGTGTCCGGCGGCTTCGAGGTCTTCACGACGCGAATCGCGGCCATGCTTGGCTTCCACGAGAACCGCGCCAACCGCCTGCTCGAACAGGATGGCCGCTTCACCGGGCTGGTCGGTGAACCGATCCTCGGCCGCGCCGCCAAGGCCGAAGCGCTGATCGAAATTTCAGCGCGCCTTGGTCTGACGCCCTTTGACGTCATCGCCGTCGGCGACGGCGCCAATGATCTCGACATGATCCGCCTGGCCGGCACCGGTGTTGCGCTTCATGCCAAGCCGACGGTGGCGGCACAGGCAAAGGTTCGCATCGACCATGGCGACCTGACCGCATTGCTCTATTTGCAAGGCTACAGGCAGGAAGAGTTTGTGCAATGAAACCAATGCGTACCGAGCGCCTGATCCTGCGCAACTGGGAGGATCGCGACCGTGAACTGTTCCACCGGATCAACTCCGACGAACAGGTGATGGAATTCTTTCCGTTCCGCCACGACCGCGCCGCCACGGATGCCAAGATGGACGAGTGGCGAGGCGTGATCGACCGCGACGGCTATGGCTTTGCCGCCGCCGAGATCATCACCACCGGTGAGTGCATCGGCTTTGTCGGCATCACCGGAACCGACCATATGCCGTTCCTGCCGGCGGGTACCATCGAGATCGGCTGGCGGCTGGCGCCTGAATTCTGGGGCAAGGGCTATGTCACTGAGGCCTCGGAAGCCTGGCTGGACTACGGCTTCGAAACGCTCGGCCTTGGCGAGATCGTCTCCTTTGCCGTCGGGAACAACCGCCGCTCCACAGCCGTCATGGAGCGCCTCGGCATGACCGCCGACCCGTCCGCTGACTTCGACCACCCCGGCATTCCCGCCAGCCAGCCCGCGCTCAAGCGACACGTGTTCTACCGGCTCTCCCGCGCCGCTTGGGAGCAAAGAAGAAAAAGGGCGGCCCGCTAGCCGCCCTTCCATTCTAGATGAGAATTCTGCCGGATCCTTCCGGACTTCAGTCCATCCGGATCGTGACGAACCTGAGCTCGCCGGTCTTCGACGCCAGCATCAAGAGCGCATTCTTGCGTCCCTGTTCCTTCAAGGCGCCGATCCGATCCATAACATCCTTGGGCGTGGCGACCGATTCCTGTGCGATCTCGGTGATCACTTCGCCCGGCTGGATACCGCGTTCGGCGGCAGCAGAGTCCTTGGTGACGTCGGTGATGACGACGCCGGAAACATCGCCCGCAATGCTGAACTTCTTGCGCGTCTCGTCGTTCAGTTCGCCGACCGTCATCCCGAGCACCGAGGCCGTGGAAACGGCCGGGGCCTTTTCACTCTTGTCCTGATCGGTGTTGCCACCCTGTTCGCCGCTGGCGAGCTTTTCGCCGTCCTCGAGCCGCCCGAGCGTCACTTTCACGGTCTGCTCGACGCCCTTGCGCACAATCAGCACGTCGACCGCCTTGCCGACCGGGCTTTCGGCGACGACGCGCGGCAGATCGCGCATTTCATGAATGTCCTTGCCGTCGAATTTCAGGATGACGTCGCCGGCCTGAACTGTGCCATTGTCGACCGGACCACCCTTGATGACGCCGGCAACCAGCGCGCCCTTGGCAGTCACCATGCCGAGGCTCTCGGCGATGTCGTCGGTCACCGGCTGGATACGCACGCCGAGCCAACCGCGCCGCGTCTCGCCGAACTGGCGCAACTGGTCGACCACGCCCGAGGCGAGCTGCGAGGGAATGGAGAAGCCGATGCCGATCGAGCCGCCGGACGGCGAAATGATGGCGGTGTTGATGCCTATGACCTCGCCGGCGCTGTTGAACAGCGGGCCGCCGGAATTGCCGCGATTGATCGCGGCATCGGTCTGGATGAAGTCGTCATAGGGGCCGGAATTGATATCGCGGTTGCGGGCCGAGACGATACCGACCGTCACAGTGCCGCCGAGGCCGAACGGATTGCCGATCGCCATCACCCAGTCGCCGACACGCATCTTGGTGGAATCGCCAAACTTCACCGCCGTCAGCTTGTGTCCTTTCGGATCGACCTTCAGCACCGCGACATCTGTCTTGGTGTCGGTGCCGACCAGCGTTGCCTTCAAGGTAATGCCGTCGGAGAAATTGACTTCGATGTCGTCGGCGTCGGCGATCACGTGGTTGTTGGTGACGACGATGCCTTGCTCGGCATCGACGACGAACCCGGAGCCCAGCGACTGCACTTTCTGCCCGCTATTATCCTTGTCGCCGCCGCGGTTCTTGAAGAAATCGTCGAAGAAATCCTGGAAGGGCGAACCCTCTGGCAGCTGCGGCATCGGCACGGCACCCGGACCTTCGGTACCCTTCACCGTCTGCGAGGTCGAGATGTTGACCACCGCGCCGAGCAGGCCTTGCGCCAGATCGGCGACCGAAGCAGGTCCGTCAGCGGCAAATGTCGGTGTCACGAAGGACGGGACAGCGACGGCGCTGACAAGAAGTGCCGCAGCGCCCGCGATGAACGTCCGCCGTGCCGCGCGCAAAATTATGTTGGATGTCATCGAGAAGCCTCCCGGTATTCCTGAAAAGAAAAGCGCTTCGACGAAAACGCCGCGTCGCGCCATGTTGGCAAAAAATACGGCACGTTTGCGGCTATGACTATCGGCAGAGGATAAATCATCCGTTATTCCCGGGATCGAGGCTCGTATCGCGGATCGAAACCAGTATCCCGAAAACCGGAAGCTCACCGGCCTCATATGCCTCGCACCAGCCAGACGATCCCGACGCCAATGGCGATCGCCGCCAACCCGGCAATCCGCAACGCATTCTCGGGCAGCGACAGCACTTCGGTTGCAAGCCTCTTGGCAAGGCCGGGAAAGCCGCCATAGACCAGACCCTCTATGACAAGGACGAGGCCAATGGCGGCGAGAAAATCCTGCACCGGCCGCTACTGGCCGGTACTGGGCTGTACCGCCGGGGCGGCAGGTGCCGTTGCCGGCGCGGTTGGCGCAGCCGACCCCGGCTTCGCCGGCGCCTCCTTGCCGTCTGGATCGCGGAAGAAGCGGAAGAACTCCGAACTCGGCGACAGCACCATCGTCGTCCCGGTGTTGTCCAGCGCCGTTCCATATGCATTCATCGACCGGTAGAAGTCGAAGAACGCCGGATCGCGCTGATACGCTCCCGCGAAGGTGGCACTGCGCTGGGCTTCGCCTTCGCCGCGCAGGATCTCCGACTCTTTCTGAGCTTCGGCAACGATCTCGACCACTTCGCGATCGGCGCGGGCCGTGATGCGTTGTGCCGCTTCATTGCCCCGCGCCCTCAGCCGCGCAGCCTCAGCCAGACGTTCCGCCTTCATGCGGTCGTAGGTTTGTTGCGAAACCTCGGCGGTGAGATCGGTGCGACGAATGCGGACATCCTCTATCTGCAGGCCGAGCGACGTGGCGTCTGGCCTAAGCTGATCGCGGACTTCGCGCATCATCACGGCACGCTGTTCGGAGAGCGCGGCCTCGAAATCGCGCAGACCGTAGACGCGGCGCAAGGCAGCGTCGAGACGCGTCCTCAGTCGCGCTTCGGCCAGTTCGATCTGACCGGACACGGCGGAGCGGAAGACGCGCGGATCCGAGATGCGGTAGGCGATGAAGGCGTCGACCTCATAGAACTTGCCGCCCGACACCTGGACACGGATGTTGTCGAGATCAAAGCGCAGCACCCGGTTTTCGATCAGTTGCACCGTATCGGCGTCGAAGAACGAGAACGGCGCCTTGAAGTAGATGCCCGGCTCGCTTTTGACGTCGACGATCTCGCCGAACCTGAGCACAAGCGCCTGCTGGCGCGCATTGACCACGAAGACCGACGAATAGAGCAGGAACAGGATGACGGCCGCTGCGACGACGATGACGGGAAGACGGTTGGCCATCATTGGTTACCTCCCGTAATGCCACCAGGCGTGGCCGGTGCCTGCGCCTTCGGCTGCAATGCCGGCAGTGGCAGATAGGGAACGACACCTTGGCCGTTGCCCTGCTCGACGATCACCTTGCTAGAATCCTTCAGAACCCTCTCCATGGTTTCCAGGTAGAGGCGCTTGCGCGTCACGTCGGGCGCCTTGGCATATTCGTCATAGACCGAGATGAAGCGCTGTGCCTCACCTTCAGCTTCCTGCACGACCCGGTTCTTGTAGGCGGCCGCGTCTTCGCGGACCTGTGCGGCTTCGCCGCGCGCCTGGCCGAGCTTCTGGTTGGAGTATTGGTTGGCCTGCTCGACAAACTTGTCTTCGTCCTGTTCGGCGCGCTGCACCTCGTCGAACGCATCGGCGACTTCGCGTGGCGGTGCCGCATCCTCGATCGAGACGGCATTGACGTTGAGACCGGCCTTGTAGCCGTCCAGCGTTGTCTGGATGATTTCACGCACCGAGGCGGCGATGCCCTGGCGGTCGTCGCGGAAGATGTCCTGCGCCGGCCGGCGTCCGACGGCTTCGCGCATGGCGCTTTCGGCGACCTGCCGCAGCATGCCGTCGGGGTCGGACACGTCGAACAGATACGACCTCGGGTCGGAGACCTGATAGGCCACCGAGAACTGCACGTTGACGATGTTCTGGTCGCCGGTGAGCATCAGCCCGGACGTGTTGCCACTCGTCGCGCCACCGCCGCCGATATCGACGAGTTGCTCGGAAATCTTGGCCGTCTCGACCGTTTCGAGCGGCCACCAATGGAAATGAAGGCCCGGCTGCGACAGCTCGGCCTTCGGCTTACCGAAGCGCAGTTCCACCGCGACCTCGTCGGGCTGCACGGTGTAAACCGCTTTGAAGGCCCACAGCACCACGAGTGCCGCCGCGATCAGTGCGAAGATAGCCGGGCTTGCGCCGCCGCCACCCGGCAGGGCGCGCCGCAGCCGGTCCTGGCCGCGGCGGATGATGTCTTCAAGATCGGGAGGCGAGCCCTGCGGGCCGCTCGGTCCCTTTGGTCCCTGCCCCCAGGGTCCTTGATTGCCGCCGCCGCCCCATGGGCCGCCGCCACCGCCACTTTTATCGTTCCAGGGCATAAATGTCCTTTCGCTTGGAATTCCCTCAAGCGCCGGCATTTCGGCGCAAAATCCAGTATGTTCTTCTATAGGGACGCCGCGAGGCGCTTTCAACGCGATGCGCTGTCAGTTCGTCCGATTTGGTCCGGTCGCGACCCTTTGTCTTCCTTCGATGCCCTTTTTGCCATTCAATGTCTCGCGCGCCGGCGCTCGTAAACCGAATAGCGCGTCGCGTGACTGTCCTTTTCCCCGGCTGGAACGTCCTGGGAGCTGACGACGCGCCAGGAATCCGGATCGATCGGCGGGAAATGCGCATCGCCGTCGACCGTTGCCAGTATATGGGTGACATGCAGCCGGTCGGCCAGCAGCAGCGCCTGGCTATAGATTTCGCCGCCGCCGATTACACAGACCTCGTCCACCCCGGCCATGCAGCGGCCGCGTACCGTTGCCAGCTGAATCGCGGCTTCGAGCGAGTGCGCGACCTCGACGCCGTCGGCGCGCCAGGCCTTGTCGCGGGTGACCACGATGTTCAGCCTGCCGGGCAGCGGCCGGCCGATGCCTTCATAGGTCTTGCGGCCCATGATGATGGGTTTGCCCATCGTATCGGCCTTGAAACGCTTGAGATCGGTGGAAAGACGCCAGGGCAACCCGCCGTCTCGCCCGATCACACCGTTCTCGGCAATGGCAACGTATATTGCGACATGCATCAGTTGGCGTTCCCATCATTGCGATCCGACGGTTCGAGCAGAAGGATGTCGATGTCGTGCTCTGGATCGAAATCATCCGCCGTCATCTCGAATGTCGTCGGCCCGACCTTTTTGACATTGTCGCCGCAGAACGAGACCAGGGCCCTCGGATTGCCCTTGTCAACCGTCAGTTTGAACTTGCCGATCGAGCCCGCTGCCCAGTTGCCGCCTGTGGTCAGGATATAGGCGATCCGATTTTCATAATACTTTGAATAGCCGTCGGCGTCGTCCTTGGCCGCCTTGCGCACCGCGTTCTCGAACGTGTCGTCCATGCAGTAGCGCGTCTTGTAGGTCGCGTACTGCCCCTGGAACTTGCCGTCGTAGAAAAAGCTGACCGAAGAGGTGCCGCCGACGCTCGGCTTGTAACGGTGGGAAACGTGGACGTCCTTGTTGGCCGGAAAGGTTGAGCGCCACCAATAGGTCGAACGCAATTGCCAGAATGGCGTGTAGACCTTCTTCGCCTCCGCACCGTCGCCGCCGGTGTCCTCGATGATGATGCCGCGGTTGACCCAGTCATCGGTAACCGCTTGAGGCAGCTTGGCCAGCGCCGCCTTCGCCGCGTCGCCGAAAGGATAAAACGGCACGTTCTGCGCCTTCAGATCGGCGCTGATGTCGATGCCGAGCGCGAACACCTTCTGCTCGAGCTGCGGCTTTGCCGGCGCGCCATCGATCGTCACCTCAAAGCCGAGGAAATTGTCGCTCTGATCGTTGGGCAGTGCCGGCCTCTCTTCGGGGTCGCCTTCGATGTCGGGCATCGGGAAGGCAACGATGGCGTCGACATCCCGATCGGTGTTGTTGTGGAAGACGTAGTCGACCGTCACCTTTTCCGGCGAGATAAAAAGATCCTCGCTTTGCATCGCCACGGCATCGCTGCGCGACAGGATCAGGCCGCCAGTGCCAAGTTCGGCAACTGAATCATTGGCGAATGCGGGCGCAGCCAGCAGGGCCAGCGCGGCGGTCAGAACATATCGCAACATGAAAGCCTCCTCGGCTGGAATGCTTACAGACCCTAGCCGTTTCACCGTGGCGTTTCAAAGCCCTTCCGTATCCGCGGGTAAGCCCAATTGGTCTGGACTAACAGGTTCCGATCGGGCAGGAGTTCGCTCCATGCGCAAGCTTCTCGTTATCGGCATCGGCGCCGGCAATCCCGACCACATGACCGTGCAGGCCATATCAGGCCTGAACCAGGCGGACGTGCTGTTCATTCCCGACAAGGGCGCGAAAAAGAACGACCTTGCCGACCTGCGCCGCCAGATCTGCGACCGCTTCGTGACCAACCCCAAGTCACGCCGCGTCGAATTCGACGTTCCGGTGCGCGACCTGCCAGCAGAAGATGGACCAGTAGAAGATGGGCCGGCCCCCTCCTATCGCTCGACGGTCGATGCCTGGCATGAAGCCATCGCCTCGATCTACGAGGACCTGATCCGCGACGAGATTGCCGGGGATGGCTGCGGCGCCTTCCTGATCTGGGGCGATCCCTCGCTCTATGACAGCGCCTTGCGCATCCTCGAGCGGGTGCGCTTGCGAGGTAACGTGGCGTTCGAGCTTGAGGTAGTACCCGGCATCACCGCCATTCAGGCGCTCGCCGCCAGCCATAAAATGGCGCTGAACCGGATCGGCGATTCCGTCCTCATCACCACCGGCCGGCGCCTGACCGAGGAAGGCTTGGCCGACAATTCCGGCAGCACAATCGTCCTGCTTGACGGCAAATGCGCCTTCAATACGCTGGAAGACAAGGACGCTGTCATCCATTGGGGCGCCTATCTCGGCACGCCGGACGAGATTCTCATCTCTGGCCGACTCGGTGACGTCGGCGCCGAGATTGAGAGAACCCGCGAAGAAGCCCGCCGGAAAAAGGGCTGGATCATGGACACCTATCTGCTTCGCAAGCCTAGTGAACAGGACTAGTGCCTACTGCCTACTGCCCTCCCCTAACCCGCATCAATCTCCGCCTGTAACGCCTCCATATGTGTCGCTGCAGCGGCCGAAGCCGCACGCTCGATGGCGCGGAAGCGGCTGACCACGGCGAGCCCCGCGCCCGTCAGTTGCGCGCCGCCGCCCTTGCGGCCACCGGTCTGTGCCGCCACCAGTGGCTTGCCGAATACCCGGTTCATGTCCTCCACCAGGTCCCAAGCGTGCTTGTAGGACATTTCCATGCCGCGTGCGGCGGCCGAGATCGAGCCGAAGGCGGCGATCTGCTCCAGGAGTTCGATCTTGCCCGGTCCGATGCGCCCGTCTGGATCGAGATTTATCCGCAAGCTCAACGACGGCATTTTTTCTCCTCCGCAGTCACGCCCAATCCCATACTAGAGACTTCCCGGCGAAACCGCTATTCCAAAAAGACATAGCGACGATCATCCGTCCGCCTCACCGGGCAGGCCGGCGCTGGTGCTGGCCCGGTCGAAGCTCACCGTCTTGACCACCGCGAAAACCTTGCCTCCGAGATGAAGCTTCAGCGTCCGCCGCGACTGTTCGGTGATGCGGGCAAGCACGGTTGCGCCGTTGCAGTCGATGCCGACGTCGACCGCCGGGCTCTCGCCGGAGCTTATCGCGGTAATGGTTCCCGGCAGGATGTTGAGCGCGCTGAGCCCTGCCGGATGTTCGGTGGCGATCATCACATCGCGGGCGCGTATGCGGATGCGCACAGCCGCCCCCGCCTTCATCGCCAGCCGTGGCACACGGATCTCACCAGCCGCCGATCCGAGCACGGTCATGCCGAAAGTCTCGTCGTGACGCAGCACCCTGGTGTCCAGCACGGCGCCCCCCTCGCCGCGTTCTTCCGCCGGCAACAGGTCGAGCCTTTGCATGACTGCCTCGGTCGGACCGCTGGCGATGACATGGCCTTGCGCCAGCATCACCACGTCGCTTGCCAGCCGCGCCACCTCGGCGACCGAGTGGCTGACATAGACGATCGGGATTTTCGTCTCGTCGCGCAGCCGTTCGATATAGGGCAGGATCTCGGCCTTGCGCGCCTCGTCGAGCGAGGCCAGCGGCTCGTCCATGAGCAGCAATCCAGGGCTGGCAAGCAGCGCCCGGCCGATTGCCACACGCTGCTTCTCGCCGCCCGAGAGCTTTGCCGGTCGCCTGTTCATGAGCGGGCCGATGCCAAGCAGGTCGATGACGGCATCCATATCGGCATAGCGCTCCGCTGGCGGCGTGAACCAGCGGCCGTAACGCAGATTGCCGGCAACACTCATATGCGGAAACAGCCGCGCATCCTGGAAAACCACGCCGATACGGCGCTTGTGCTTCGGCACGAAGATGCCAGCATTGGTGTCGACCAGCACGCGGCCGTCGACCTCGATGCGTGCCTTGTCGGGCTGGATCAGCCCGGCGATCATGTTGATCAGCGTCGTCTTGCCCGACCCCGACGGTCCGAACAGTGCTGTCAGCCGCCCTGCGCTTTCGAAGCGGGCGTCGATGGCAAATCCGCCCAGCCGATGGCCGATATCGACGAGAACGCTCATTCGATGTCCATCCGCCGGCCGACACGCCGCGCCAGCACTTCCGAAGCCACCAGAGCGGCCATGGAAATGACGATGGAAATCAGCGTCAGCCGCAGCGCCCCTTCATCGCCGCCCGGCACCTGAGTGAAGGTGTAGATCGCCGACGGCAATGTCTGCGTCTCGTTGGGAATGTTGGAGACGAAGGTGATGGTCGCGCCGAACTCGCCCATCGCCTTGGCGAAGGACAGGATGGCGCCGGCGATCAGCCCAGGCAGGATCAGCGGCAAAGTAATGGTTGCGAAGACCCAGGGAGGGTTGGCGCCGAGCGTTCCCGCCGCCGCCTCCATCTTGCGGTCCACCGCCTCGATCGACAGCCGGATCGCCCGCACCATCAGGGGAAAGCCCATGACGCCGCAAGCCAGTGCCGCACCCGTCCAGCGAAAGGAGAAAACAATGCCGAAATGGTCGGCCAGGAAGGCGCCGGCCGGCCCGCGCCGGCCAAAGGTCAGCAGCAGCAGATAGCCGGTCACCACGGGCGGCAGGATCAGCGGCAGATGCACCAGCCCGTTGACCAGGGTCTTGCCCCAGAACTGTCCTCGAGCAAGCAGCAGCGCGATCAATATGCCTGGCGGCAGGCTGGCGAGCATCGCCACCGTTGCCACCTTGATCGACAGCCGGACCGCATTCCATTCGTCGGGAGTGAGGTCCAGAAGCCAGTTCATATTGCGAGATGAAGCCCCTTGGAAACTCAGTTGCTCGGTGCGAGCACGGTAAAACCCTGATCCTTGAACAGCCTACCGGCCTTCGGCGACTGCAGGCATTTCAGGAAAGCCGGCGCATCCTTGTCCTTCGAATCGGCGATCTGGGCAACCGGATAGATGATCGGCGGATGCGAATCCCCCGGGAAGGTGCCTACCACCTTGACGCCCTTTTCGGCGTGCGCGTCGGTGGCATAGACGATGCCGAGGGCTGCCTCACCTGTTGAAACCAGCTTGAGCGCCGCGCGCACATTCTCGGCCTGCGCCACCTTGCCCTCGACCGAGGACCAGACGCCGAGCGATTCGAGCGCGGCCTTGCCGTACTTACCGGCCGGCACCGCTTTGACGTCGCCCATGGCGAGCCTGCCGTCGCCGATCAGCTTGGCGAGGTCAAAACCTTTCTCGATCTTGGTTTCAACAGCTGAGTCCTTCGGCGCCACCAGCACGATCTCGTTGCCGAGCAGCTTTACTTCGGTGTCCGGCTTGGTCAGCTTCTTGTCGGAGAGATATTTCATCCAGTCGAGGTCGGCCGAGATGAAGACGTCGGCTGGTGCCCCGCTCTCGATCTGCTTGGCAAGCGCCGAGCTTGCGGCATAGGAGACCGTCGCCGCCTCGCCGACATCGGCCTCGCAGGCCTTGTTCACCGCATCGAGCGCGTCCTTGAGGCTGGCTGCGGCAAACACCACCACCTTGTCTTCCGCATGTGCTGCCGGCACCGCCGTCATCAACGTCGCCGCAAGACCGCCGATGGCGATCACCCTCAGTCCAAAACCATTGCGCGTCATGGAAAGTTCTCCCTGGTTCGAATCCGATCTGCTCGAAGCCTGACCACCGATATATCCGCGCGAATATAACAAGGGAAGGCCCGGCAGCACCACTTCGCATCCCGGGATCGACATTGGCGGCGCCATCGTCACCGCTCGATCACCAAAGAGCCCGTCGGTGGACAACGCGTCGGACGTGATGGCCAGCATCGACTGATCGGCGCCTGATTTCAGGGTTGAGTAAAGCGCAGGGGTTTAGACCGCGATCGGCGCCTTGATCGACGCGTCGGCGACGTAGTTTTCCAGCCGGAAATCCTCGAAGCGGAAGGCGAAGAGGTCCTTCACCTCTGGATTGATCCACATCGTCGGCAACGCCCTCGGCGTGCGCCGCAACTGTTCGCGCGCCTGCTCGAAATGGTTGGAATAGAGGTGCGCGTCACCAAGCGTATGGACGAAATCGCCGGGCTTCAGCCCGGTCACTTGCGCCACCATAAGCGTCAGCAAGGCGTAGGAAGCGATGTTGAACGGCACGCCGAGGAAGATATCGGCCGACCGTTGATAAAGCTGGCAGGAAAGCCGCCCTTCCGAGACGTAGAACTGGAACAGGCAGTGACAGGGCGGCAGCGCCATCGCTTCCACCTCGGCTGGATTCCATGCCGAAACGATCAGCCGCCGCGATTGAGGGTTTTTGCGTATCTCCTTGAGAAGGTTTGCAATCTGGTCGATCGAGCCACCATGGCCGTCCGGCCAGGAGCGCCATTGCTTGCCGTACACCGGGCCGAGGTCGCCATTCTCGTCGGCCCATTCGTCCCAGATCGAAACGCCATGGTCGGTCAGGTATTTGATGTTGGTGTCGCCGGCCAGGAACCACAGAAGTTCATGGATGATCGACTTGAGATGCAGCTTCTTGGTGGTGGTGACGGGAAAGCCGCGCGCCAGATCGAAACGCATCTGGTGGCCGAAGACGGAGCGCGTTCCGGTGCCGGTACGGTCGCCGCGATCGGCACCGTTATCCAGCACGTGCTGCAGGAGGTCGAGATATTGGCGCATCGGTTCCGGCTCGATTCGGTTGTCCAGCCATCATAGCTGACGGACAGGCGGCCGAACACCAGAAAGCAGTGTAAATCCTGCCCGAAGGTCGCCAGTCCCCAACAACATCATCGGCTGGCGCAAGGCTCGCGCCAGCCTCCGCAAATTGACTCGCGATCGTCAGAGGGAGCCGAGCTTGCCCAAATCCTTCGCAACCAGGTAGTAGAAAGTCACCCGGCTTTTGGTGTTGTCGGCAGACATTGCCTTGCAGGTCTTTTCGATTGCCGCATCGGCCTTCGCCGCGTCGCTGATGCCGAGTTTCTTGGCGACCCAGTTGTCCCTGACGCGCCCAAGCTCCTTCGGGTCGGTGCAGGACACCAGCGAGGAATCGCGGTTCCTGAGCGCAATCCCCAGATGCTTTACGATCTTTTCGACCGCATCCGCACTGGCGCCAACGTCGTATTTCTTCACGTCTGCAAGATAGTCGGCCATCAAAATTCCCCTCGTCGGCGCCACGGATCCGATCGATGAGGGTTGTGGCGCGCTGCTGCAACGTGTGCGCTAGGTCGATAACTCCTCACCATAGCAAAGCTTCGGTGGAGACCGCGCCCAAGTCAACCCTTTGGAGACGCGGTTTGACACGGGACAAAGTGCCATTGCGGCCTTTCATTTCTCGCGATGGGCCCCTATATTCAGTTTGTCGGCTTGACCGACTATGGCGATAAATGGGCGATGAAATAAGCCGTTCGGACCCGGGGGCGGTACCCGGCGCCTCCACCAAAAGCCGCTGTTGGCGACAGAGCGGTTTTTGCTGGGGGCGAAATAGGATCGACGAAGGTGTAAAGATCGTACTTTTGCCCGGCATAGTACCACCGTTATCGGGCTAAACCTGTAGTTGCAAACGACAACTATGCGGAAGCACGTCTCGCCGCGTAAGCGGTGCGATAGCTTCAATTCAAGCCCTAGGGGTTCGCACTTCTAGGCGGGGTTCGGAGGTACCTGGCAACAGAAACCTCCACTTCTCCCCTCCTCCTTCGATTCTGCGTCACGTGCAACGGCAGCTTCCGGTTGAGGAGCGTGTCCGCTTCATCCTCGGCGTAGCTGGCCTGCGGGCATAAAAAAGGCCGGACGAACCCGGCCTTTTTTCATGCGTTTGCGCTTGCCTATTCCGCCGGTGCCTCGACCGTCTCGCGCGAACGGCCGAGCGTGACCTTGGCCAGTGTGAACGAGATCACCGCGCAGAGCGTGATGCCGGCCACCATCGGCAGCGGCGTGCCGTCGAAGAACACGCCGGCAACGCCCATGGCGAGCGCGCCGATGGCGAAATGCAGCGTGCCCATCAGCGCCGAAGCCGTGCCGGCGATCTCGCCATGTTCTTCCATGGCCAGCACCGAAGTGGTCGGGATGACCAGACCGAGGAAGCCGTAGCCGACGAACAGCAGTGCCGCCATCACGTCGAGCCGGTCGATGCCGGTCGCCATCACTGCAAACAGCACCACCATCGTCGTGGCATAGCCGGTCACCGCGACGCGCACCACGCGCCGCAGCCCGAACCGCTCGGCCAGCAATCCCGTCAACTGGGACATGCCGATGAAGGCAACCGCATTGATCGAGAAGAACACGCTGTAGACCGAAGGCGACAGCCCGTAGTGATCGATCAGGATGAAGGACGAGCTCGACAGATAGACGAAGAAGCTCGCAATGCCGAAGCCGGCGATCGCCACAAGGCCAAGGAAGTTGCGGTCGCCCATCAGGAAGCGGTAGCCGGCAAGCGCGGTGCCGAAGGAGGAACCGACGCGTTCTTCCGCCGGGCGCGTCTCCTTGAGCGAGGTTGCCAAAAGGATGGTAGCCAGCAGTGCCGCACCCGTCACGGTCCAGAACACGGCGCGCCAGCCGAAATTCTCGATGATCTGGCTGCCGGTCAGCGGCGCCAGGATCGGCGACACCGAAAACACCAGCATCAGCAAGGATATCAGCTTGGCGGCCTCGTTGCCGGTATGCAGGTCGCGCACGATGGCGCGCGGCACCGCCATGCCGGCGCTGGCGCCAAGCCCCTGCAGGAAGCGGAAAGCGATCAGCCATTCGATGTTGGGCGCCATGGCCGACCCGATGCCGCCAACCATGAACAGCGCAAGGCCGCCATAAAGCGGCAGCTTGCGGCCGACCATGTCTGAGATTGGCCCGACGACAATCTGGCCGAAGCCCATCGACAGGAAGAAGATCAACAGGCTCATCTGTACGGCAGCGGTGCCGGCGTTGAGATCGGCGCCGATCGACGGCAATGCGGGCAGATACATGTCGATGGCGAACGGGCCGATGGCGGACAACAGGCCGAGCACGACCGCAATGCGGAGGAATTTGGGACTCATGATAAGGGCTTCTTTCAAGACTGGTTGCCGCCGCGGGCGACGTCTAACCTAGGACGTTCCATCCCATGAGATTCCGACACCTCAAGAGCGAATTTTGTTCGTCTCTGCGGGCGAAATCTCTTCATTTTATGTCCACAAATTTAGACAGTCTTGTCTAATTCGTCAATCACCTCTATATAGTTTTTTATGAAGCTGCACGTCTCTCCTGACACTTTCCCGCCACGCGGCCATGAGGCCAAGCGTCTGTCGATCGTCGATTCCGCAGCTGCCGTGTTTTGCCGCGAAGGGTTCGCTGGTGCCAACATCGATCTGATCGCAGCCGAAGCCGGCGTTTCGCGCCAGACCATCTACAATCATCATGGTGACAAGGAGAAATTGTTCGTCGCGGTGGTTCGTGATCTGACCGAACGCTGCAATGCCGGCATCTTCGCCACCATCGCTACCTTCCCCGATCAGCCCAAGGATCTCGAAGCGGATCTGATTGGCTTTGCCGTTCGCTTGAACCAGAACTGCATCTGCAGCCGTGACGGAAAATTCCTGCGCAAGTTGATCCAGACCGAAGGCGAGCGCTATCCCGAACTGTTTGCAGAGTGGCGCGAACAGGGACCGGGCAGGACATGGCCGGCGATCGCCGCCCGCTTTGCCCGCCTCGCCTATGGCGGTTACCTTGCGATCGAGGACCCCGATGTGGCGGCACGCCAGTTCCTTGGCCTCGTCAATGCCGAACTGCAGACGACCTTCATGCTTGGCGGCTCGCCGCGCGAGGATGAAGTGGTGCAATCCGCGACAAATGGCGTGCGCACCTTCCTGCGCGCCTTTGGCAAGCGCCGCTCCCCGGCATCGGTTGAGAAGCAGACCGCGCTCGCCGGCGCCTGAGCGATCAAATCGGTGGCAATAGTCCTCGTATCGGTGCGGTGGCGGTCTATATCAGGTTTACGCCGCCCTAAAGCTTGATTACAGCTATGCGGACGATTCAACGGAACCCGACCACCACATGGCCGACGACCACATTCGCTATGACATTCTGGCCCAGGAGGCGTTGCGCGGCGTCATGCGCAAGGTCCTGGCCGAAGTCGCGCGTACCGGCCTCCCCGGCAACCACCACTTCTTCATCACCTTCCTGACCGGTGCACCGGGCGTGCGCGTGTCATCGCGTCTGCGCGAGCGCTATCCCGAGCAGATGACCATCGTCATCCAGTTCCAGTATTGGGACCTGAAGGTGACCGACACCGGCTTCGAGGTCGGCCTGTCCTTCTCCGACGTGCCGGAGAAACTCGAAATCCCGTTCTCGGCCGTGCGCGGCTTCTACGATCCCTCGGTCAATTTCGAGCTCGAATTCGACGTCAAGACCGATGCTCAGCCCGACGAGGAACCGGCAACACCGACACCCGAGCCGCTGACCATCGTCTCCGAGAAAAAGCCGAAGGCCGAAAAGAAGGCTGCCGCCGAGGCGGAGAAGAAGCCTGCGGCGGCGGACGCCGCCACCAAGGGCGCCGAAGTGGTCTCGCTAGACGCCTTCCGCAAGAAATAAGCCCGCAGTTAACGCCATGGCCGATATCGTCAATCTCCGCCAGGCTCGCAAGCAGAGGGCGCGGGACGAAAAGGTGCGGATCGCCCAACAGAACCGGGCGTTATACGGCCGCTCCAAAGGTGAGAAGCAACGCGACCACCTGGTCGCCGACCAGGCCGAGAAATTCGTCGCTGGTCACCGCCGCGAGCCATCCGGCGTCGAAAGCGAGCAATGAGCGCTCCGCAGTGAGCGCGGTCGAAAAGCGCTCGGTGACCATTCGCGGTCACCGCACCAGCTATTCGCTCGAAAAACCCTTCTATGACGACCTCGTCGCGATCGCGGCCACGCGGCAATTGACGCTCGCCGCTCTTGTCGCCGAAGTCGACGAGACGCGGCCTCGCGACACCAACCTGTCCTCGGCGCTAAGGCTTTATGTGCTCGAGTGGGTGAAACGCGGAACGAATTTCTAGAGGCTTTCGACCACGTCTGCCTTTTTTCCGCGTCTTGTGCCGAAGCCTAGCAAGGTCGAGCGGTCACGCTCTTCGGCCTGCTTCCTCGACCTCACGCGCATCAGATCCTTCCAGCCGACATAACCGACCAGTCGCAGGCCTTCACGGCTAACGACTGGCAGATGGGAGACATTGGCCATCAACAGCTTGTCGGAGAGGCCTTCGAGATACTCGTCCGGATAGGCCAGCGTCACCTTGCTGCCAGCAAGCAGCTCGCCAAGCGTCGTGGTGCGGTGCCTGCCGGCACGTCTCCAGCGCAGGATCGCCGGCGGATCGATGAGACCCAGAACATGCCCGTTCTCATCCACCACCGGAAAACTCGGATGCCGTGTTTCCGGCGCGGTCAGAAAGGCTGCTGCGCCATGCAGCGTCATCGTCGCCGGCACGCTTTCGACCTCAGATGTCATCACCTCGCGCACTCTGGTCGAGGCGAACGGATCGACACGGTATTCGCGAACCAGATGGTGTCCCCTTCTGGCAATCTTCTCGGTCAGGATCGACCGCTTCATCAAAAGCACGGTGACGGCGTGCGCCGCGGCGCAAGCCGCGATCAGCGGCACCAGTATATGCGTATTGCCGGTCAGTTCGACGGCAAAGAAGGTGGCTGTCAACGGCGCGCGCATCGTGCCGCCCATGGTGGCGGCCATCGCCAGCAGTGCCCAGAAGCCCGGATCCGCCGCGGGCAGAACGCCGGCCAGCACCGCCCCCATCGCCCCGCCCATGATCAGCAGCGGCGCCAGCACGCCTCCCGACGTTCCCGAGCCGAGCGCAACCGACCAGATGATGGCCTTCACCACCAGAAGGAGGAATGCCGCGGTCGCGATCGTGCGGCCGTCCAGCATGTCAGTGATGTTGTCATAGCCGACGCCGAGCGCGTGCGGCTCGATCAGCCCGCCTATGCCGACCACCAGACCACCCAGCATCGGCCACCACATCCAGTGGATAGGCAGCTTCTGGAAGCCGTCCTCGCAGGCGTAGACCATCTGCGTCAGCAGCCCCGACAACAGGCCTGCCGCGACCCCGATCGCCACCCAGCCGGCAAGGCCGACAAAGGATACCTCCATACCGCCCTGAAACGGAAAGATCGGTCCGGGCAGATGCAGCATGGTGCGCTCGACCTGGGCAATGATTGCCGCGACCGCCACCGGAATAAAGCTGCGCGGGGTCCATTCGAAAAGCAGCAGTTCAACGGCCAGCATGATGGCGGCGATCGGTGTCCCGAAGACCGTGGTCATTCCCGCCGCCGCACCTGCAACCAGCAGCGTCTTGCGTTCGGTATCGCTTACCGGCAGCATCTGCGCGATCAGCGAGCCGATCGCGCCGCCTGTCATGATGATCGGACCCTCGGCGCCAAAGGGCCCGCCGGAGCCGATCGAAATCGCCGACGACAATGGGTTCAGGATCGCCACCTTGGCATCGAGCCTGGAACGCCCGAGCAGGATCGCCTCAATGGCCTCGGGAATGCCGTGACCGCGGATTTTCTCGCTGCCGAAGCGCGCCATCAGGCCGATGATCAGCGCGCCGATCACCGGGACGATGACGGAGGCATAGCCAAGCGGCGTGTCTTCGAGTCTCAGGTCGGCGAGCGTGAACTGGCCGAAATAGGCGATGTTGGTGGCCAGCCGGATCAGCTTCAATAGCGCGATGCCGGCAACCAGTCCGGCCGTCGCCACGACCACCGCAATGGCGGCAACAAGCAGCACCCTGGCATCAGTCGTGAAATCACGCAGATGCTCCGGGTTCGAGTGGTGGATCTTCATGGCGGGCTTTGCTTCCTGGCGGCGGGCCGTATGTGGTTGCGGCACGGTCGAAAGGCCAGCCGGGTTTGTCGGTGGCTATGTATCGTAACACGATATATTTGTTCAATCCGGTTTCGCCCGAAATCCGTTTGAGTTTTCGTCGGAAAACGAACACATGTCTGATATGTCGCCGCCACAAAAACCACGCCCTGCCATCAGCCAGGCCGACTACCAGCGGCTTTCCGAGTTTCGCTACCTGATCCGCCGCTTTCTCGAATTCAGCCAAATCCAGGCGGAAGGCGCCGGCCTGACGCCGCGCCAGCATCAGGCGCTGCTGGCAATCAAGGGTTTCCCCGGCGGCGGGCCGGTGACGGTTGGCGATCTGGCCGAACGCTTGCGCACTCGCCATCATAGCGCCGTCGAGCTGGTCAACCGCCTTTGCGAGGCAGGGCTGGTCGCTAGAAATCAGGACAAGGACGATCATCGCCGCGTGCTGCTGCAGCTGACCGAGCGCGCCGACGATTGTCTGGCCGAGCTATCGGCGGCACATCTCGACGAGCTGTCGCGCATCGAACCGATGTTGAGGCGGCAGCTCGATCGGGCGTGAAGCCCAGATGCACGGAAAGAGCTATTTTCCCGTCACCCGGAATCCTTTGGCTTCGCCGCAACGTCTCGGACATGAGCATGGGGCAACGAAGAGGAACAACTGCGATGAAACGCCTCCTGATACGCTACAAGACGAAACCGGAACGGGCCGACGAGAATGAACGGCTGGTCAAGGGCGTATTCCATGAGCTGCGGGAAAAATCGCCGGACGGCGTTCGCTACATGACATGGCGTTCCGACGACGGGACCTTTGTCCATCTGGTCGAGACGGAAACCGAGGCCCATGCCGATATCATCACCGGGCTGGCGGCATTCGAGGCCTTTCAGATTGGCATCAGGGATCGCTGCATCGAGCGTCCACACAGCGAGGAAATGACTGTTGTGGGCAGCTACCGTATGCTCGACCAGTAGGTGGAACACGGTACGCATGAACATCACCATTGACGTCCAACAACGCGAAGTCTTCAGCCGCCTGTTCGGCGAACTGCGTCCAAAGCTGCACCGCTACTGCGCCCGCATGACGGGCTCAGTCATCGACGGTGAAGACGTGGTGCAGGAAACCCTGGCCAAGGCATTCGAGGCGCTGCCGAATACCGGCCCGATCGCCAATCCGGAGGGCTGGCTGTTCCGCATCGCCCACAATACGGCGCTCGACTTCCTGCGCCGGCGAGCCCGTGAAAAGTCTTTTTCCGATGAGGACCTGGACATGATCGTCGATCCGGCAAACCCCACTGCCGCCCGTCAGGCCGCGGCGGCCGGCCTTCATACCTTCATGCGCCTTCCCGTCACGCAGCGAAGCAGCGTCATCATGATGGACGTTCTGGGCTATTCACTGCAGGAGATCAGCGCCACGCTCGACACCAGCATCCCCGCCATAAAGGCGGCGCTGCATCGTGGTCGTCATCGGCTGCGCCATCTTGCGGACGAACCGGACGACCGCCCTGTTCCGAGATTGAGCGGCGCAGAGCGTCTGCTGCTCGATGCTTACATCGATCGGTTCAACGCCCGCGATTTCGACGCCGTGCGCGACATGCTGGCCGATGAGGTGCGGCTGGAGCTGGTGGCAAGGACGCGGCTGAATGGTCGCCAGGAGGTCGGCACCTACTTCCACAACTATTCCCAGGTGCAGGATTGGCGTTTCGTGGCGGGCTTTATCGAGGGCAGGCCGGCAGCCCTCGTCCGCGACAGCGATGATCCAGCGGCGCGGCCATCCTATTTCATCCTGCTGGCCTGGCAGGACGGCAAACTCTTGACCGTCCGAGATTTCCGCCACGCCCGCTATGTCACCGACTGCGCCGAACTGCTCGTTCTCTGAGACTATCCCAGGACGGGAAAAGCCTCCTGCTGCCTACTGCAGCGACTTCAGCAGATTGTCGATGGTGAACGGATTGGACTTCGGCTTGGCCGGCGGCGGGTTGTCGCGAGCCTCCGGCAGCGGCGCACGCTCCACCTTCGGAGCCTGTGCGGCGTTGCGTTTAGCCTCGAGCCTTGCCTTCTCCTGCGGCGAGGCAATGCGCATCGCCTCTTCCGCCTTCTGCCGCTCCTGATCGGCCTGCGCCTTGGCGGCCTCGTCGGCAGCCTGCTGTTCGGCCGCGGCCTTCGCGTCGGCATCCGCCTTCGCCTTCGCATCCGCTTCAGCCTGGGCCTTGGCGTCGGCCTCGGCTTTCGCTTGCGCATCCGCTTCAGCCTGGGCCTTGGCGTCGGCCTCGGCTTTCGCCTGCGCATCCGCTTCGGCCTTCGCCTCAGCCTCGGCCTTAAGCCGCGCTGCTTCCTCCTGCTTGCGCAATTCCTCGGCGGCCTTGTCACGCTCATCCTGCAGCGCCGCGTAGTAGCGTACCTCGCGCCGCAGCCGCTGCTTTTCGAGCAATTCGGCCTGCATCGCCTCGACACGCTGCTGCTCCCTTTCCAGCGCGCGCTGGGTCAGGAACTGCGCCAGCGGCTCGCTGTCGAACTCTCGTTTCACCGCGCCGCGGGGCCCCTCGGCGGTGAAATTCACCGTCGGCTCGGAGCCGACCAGGGCTTCATCGCCCGGCCGATAGGCGATCGTCCCCTTGGCGGAAATCTTGCTGGTATTGAGATCGGCCTCAATGTCGGCGGACAAGGTCGCTGCCGGATTCTCGAGGTTGACCGGCGGCGCCCTGAGCATACCGCCAGCAACCGTGAAGGCGACATCGGTGTCCTTGGCGGCAAAACTGCCGTCGGCGGCGATTTCAGGCGCGAAGCCGGCGGTCTTGGCCGCATCGATATCGCGCCCGATCGCATCCGCCTTGGCGAGGAATGCACTGAACGCATCGGGATTGACGCCGGCGACCTGCAAGCCCCTCAACGCCGCCGTACCGGAGCCGGACAAGGCGGCCACCATCCCTTCGACCGATTTGCCGCTGCTTGACAGCGCCGTCGAGAAATCACCATTGCCGCTGATGCCGGCATCCGGCAGCATGGTCGCCAGATCGGCGCCGGCCAGTTTCATCTGCCCAGTGAAAAGTCCGGTGCCATCGTTGTTCTTCAGCTCGAACAGGCCGGTCAGCGCGCCACCCAGCAATTTCGCCTTGAGATCCGAAACGCGAATACCTTCCTGGTCGAGCTTGAGCGAAAAGGCGGCATCATAGGCGGTGGCGAACCGACCGGCGGCAAGGGCTGCCGTCGTCAGATCGAGGTCGGCAGTGAACGGCAGGCTGGATTTCTGGCTGATCGGCGTGGCCGGCCACGCCCCCCCCTTATCGGCCCCTTCCTTGTCGGCAAGAAAGGCGGAATCGCCAAACAGCGCCACCGCCATCGGATCGAGATCAAGTTCGTCGAGCACCAGCGCTCCGGCCAGATGCGGCACGCCGTCCTTGACGTCGACATTGACGTCGCCGGACACCGCCGCTTCGTTGATGGCGCCGCTGAGTTCGTCCAGCACCAGCAGCCCGTTGCCATAATCACCCTGCGCGGAGAGCGACGTCGACATGCCAGCCCCCATGCCTGGCAGGCCGATGCCTGATGTCATCAGCCATGGTTCGATGTCGGCGGCGTCGAGGCTAAGCTTGCCCTTGGCGGCGAGGCCTTGCGGCGTATCGGCGATCGTCCCCTCGAAACCGGCCTTGAAGTCGTCACCGGCAAGGCTGAAACTCGTCGCCAGGCCGCCGCCAAGCGTGCCCTTGGCTTGGATGTCCGTGCTTGCCTCGCCCAGCATGCCAAGCGGCAGCGCCGGCAGGCCGTAGAGCGCCAGCAGCGCAGTGGCGTCAGGATTTTTGGCGTTGAAGGTCAGCGCCACCGGCGCTTCGAGAAGCTTGTTCCCCGCCCCCCTTCCCGACAGCGAGGCGGAAAAAGCCGACCCGCCGGCCTTCCCTTGCCCGCTCACCGCCAGGCCCGAGGTGCCGTCGCCATTGTCGGCGGCACTCGCCACCAGGTCGACGCGCGCATCCTGGAACAGCTCGGGATAGGCGGCGGCACGGCTTGCCAGTCCCTTGAGCACGGCGCTGTCGGGATAATGCTGGGCGGCGACGTCGATCAATGGCTTGAGGTCGACGGCAACCACCGAGGCGTCGAGCTTGCCGGTCGGGCGTTCCGGGAAATCCTTGATCCTGCCGGTGGCGCTGATCGAGGCGCCGGCCAGCCCGCCCACCGACAGCCGGTCGATTTCGAGTAGCCCGTCGCGCAACCTCAGCGCGGTATCGACTGTGTCGGCGGTCAGCCCGCCGGCGCTGACCGGCCCTGCCTTGATCTGGAAATCGAGGTCGCGGTCGGCAAAGCGATTGGCGCCCTTGTCGCTGACGAAGATCGAGGCAAAGGCCGCCAGCCCGTCGACGTCGAGCTCGCCGCCTTCGAGCCGCATCAGCACCGACGGCTTGGCATCGTCAGGTTGGCTAGCATCGATGCGGCCGGAAAACTTCGCCTTGCCCAGGATCAGTTCGAGATCACTGAAGGCTTGCCGCCTTTCGGAGAGGTCGACCTTGGCCTTGAAGCCGGCAGAGGGCAAACGGCGGATCGCCTCGTCGACGTCCTTCGACAGCCACGCTGCAAAACCCGAAGGCTGAGCCACGGCCAGCAGCAACGAGCCGTTGAAGCCGAAATGGCCCTCCACATTGAGCAAGACCTTGCCATCGGCTTCCAGCCTGGTGCGACCGGGCAAGGTCGCTGCAAGCGATTTCACCGACCAGCCGCCATCGACCGGCTCGGCGGAAAGATGAACGTCGCGCACCGTGGTGTCGCCGGCCACCACCGCTGGCAGCTTGACCTCGACGGTACCGGGAATGGTCGGCTTCGGCAGATCGAGCAAAGCCTGCTCCAGCCCTGCAATGCGCTGATCCAATGTCAGGCCGGCACCAGCTTGCGCACCCACGGCCTCGTCGAGCTGCACCTGAGCGCCACTGGCTTCGATGGCAAAGCTCGGCTTTAGCCCGAGATCGACCGAGGCCTTGCCGTCGGCGGTGTAGGGATTGTCGAGCGGCCCGGTCTCGAAGCGAAATTCGTCGACGCCCAACTTCTGATGGTCGAGCGAAAACTTGCCGTTCAGGCGAAAGCCCGGATCGGGCTTGCCGCCAGAGACCTTCACCGTCTCGCCATCGGTGCCACGCAGCTCTGCGCTGTTCTTGTCGGCGCCATTCTTGTCCTGATTTGAAATCTTGAACTGGCCCGAATAGACGGCCGCCCCATTGACGATGCCGGCATTGCCGTCGGTCTCGATGACCAGCGGATAGGCATCGGGATCGGCCTTCAGCCGAAGCCGCATCTGTCCGGTGCCTTCTGCCTTGCCGGTGGAGGCCGCGACCGCGGTGCGCAACCCGTCCAGCCGAAGCGTGCCGTCCATGCGCCACGGGCCGGCCAGCGACTTGGCCGAAATGGTCGAGTTGATCTCGGACATGAGATGGCTGCGCCCGCCGGCCGCATGGCGCAGCTCGACCTGGCCTTCCGTCACCGTCAGCTTTTCGATCGAGATCTGGTTGAGATCGAACGGCGAGGACGGCCGCATCGCCCAGTCGACCGTGCCATCATTGGCGATATCGATGGTCGCTTTCGGCCGCACCAGCCGCATGTCGAAGATCAGCACTTCACCGCGCAGGAAGGGTGCGAGTTCCGCATCCATCGAAAACGTCTCGACGGTCATGGCCGGCTGGCCGTTGGGGCCGCCGGCGACGGCGACATTTGCGAAGGTCACCGACGGGAACGGCAACAGCCTGGCCGTGGCGTCGCCCCGCACGGTCACCTTGCGGCCGAGAATGGCGCTTGCCTCGCGTTCGAAATCGGCGCGGTAGCTAGTCCAGTCGACAAAATACGGCACCACCAGCGCCGCACAGAGCACCAGCACAAAAAGGCCACCGAAGGTCACGAACAGGCGAGCGAGCATCAGCTCCGAACAGGTTGATTGAAATTCTGCCGCACTCTACCCGCATCCGCGTGTCGATAAAGAGGCAATTCATACGGTGTTGCGTGATGTCCGGTGATCTGAAACAAATCCCGGCGAAGTGGAGAATCTAGATGTCGGGCAAGAACTGGGATCGCGTGCCGATCGATGCGCAAAGTATCGACGCTCCGCTGTCGCTTTCGGCGGTCTTTCTTGTCGTCAATGTCGCCAACGAGCGGAGCGCGCTCGCCAAGGTCGCCTCCGTGCTCGGAGAACTTGATGATCTGGTGAAGAATGTCGGATTCCGTGACCTTTCGGGACGGCTTTCGTGCATTGCCGGCATCGGCCGCGATCTCTGGGATCGTCTTTCTCCAGATCGGCGGCCGCTGGAACTGAAACCGTTCGCGCCGATCAAGGGCGCTGTTCATTCGGCCCCTTCGACCGCCGGCGACCTTCTTTTCCACATCCGCTCCGAACGTCCCGACATGTGCTTCGAGTTCGAGCGCATTCTGCTCGACAATCTCGGTGACGGCGTGAACGTCGTCGACGAAGTCTCGGGCTTTCGCTATTTCGATGCGCGCGACCTGCTCGGCTTCGTCGACGGCACGGCCAACCCGACCGGGCTGGATCTGCCGGCCTCAGCGCTCATCGGCGATGAGGATGCTGACTTCGCCGGAGGCAGCTATGTCGTCGTTCAGAAATACCTGCACGATCTCCAGGCGTGGGCGCGAACCCCGACACCGCTCCAGGAAGAGATCATCGGCCGCACCAAGATCGATAACATCGAAATCGACGATGACGACGCCCCGCGCAAGTCGCACAAGTCGCTCGCCACCATCGAAGATGCCGACGGCAACGAATACGACATCCTGCGTGACAACATGCCCTTCGGCCGGCCGGGACAGCAGGAGTTCGGCACCTACTTTATCGGCTATTCCAGGTATCTCTGGGTGACCGAGAAGATGCTGCAGCGTATGTATGTCGGTGAGCCGCCGGGCGCCTACGACCGGCTGCTTGATTTCTCCACGCCGCACACCGGCACGACTTTCTTCGCGCCAACCCGCCCTATGCTGCAAACCCTTGTTCAGGGCGCACAGGAGAAGTAGGCAATCACTCGGTTCGTCGCTGGATCGGATCCCCTTCAGTCTATCCCCGGCAATATCTTGCCCGGATTCATGATGTTTTGCGGATCGAGAGCCTGCTTGATGGTGCGCATGATGTCGACGCCGTGGCCGAGTTCATGGCGCAGGAAGCCGATCTTGCCTTGGCCGATGCCGTGCTCGCCGGTGCAGGTGCCATCCATGGCGATTGCTCGCATGTTGAGTCGCGCGACGAATTTTTCGGACTGCGCGATCTCCTTGGGATCGTTCACGTCCATCAGCACCAACACGTGAAAATTACCGTCGCCGGCGTGGCCGACGATCGGCGCGATCAGGCCCATCTCGGCGATATCGGCTTCGGTTTCCATGACACATTCGGCAAAGCGCGAGATCGGCACGCAGACATCGGTCGACAGGCCCTTGGCGCCTGGCCGCAGCGTCAGCGACGACCAATAGGCGTCGTGCCTGGCCTTCCACAGTTTCGTGCGCTCCTCGGCAACGCTGGTCCACAGGAACGGTCCGCCGCCATTCTCCTCGGCGATCATGCCGAAAGTCTCGGCCTGCTCGGCCACGCCGGCATCGCTGCCGTGGAACTCGACGAACAGGCACGGGCTCTCGGGATAGTCGAGCTTCGAATAATTCTTCATCGCCCGCATCTGCAAGGCGTTGACCAGCTCGATGCGCGCCACCGGAATGCCCATCTGGATCGTCGCGATGACCGCGTTGCAGGCCGCCTCGACGCTCGGAAACGGACAGACACCGCCGGAGATCGCTTGCGGGATGCCTTGCAGCTTCAAGGTCAGCGAGGTGATGATGCCGAGCGTGCCTTCCGAGCCGACCAGCAGCCGCGTCAAATCATAGCCGGCCGAGCTCTTTTTCGCGCGCTTGCCGGTCGTCACCGTCTCGCCGTCGGCCATGACGGCCGTCAGCGAAAGCACATTCTCGCGCATCGTGCCGTAGCGCACCGCATTGGTGCCGGATGCGCGTGTCGCCGCCATGCCGCCAAGTGAGGCATTGGCGCCCGGATCGATTGGAAAGAACAGGCCAGTGTCGCGCAGATGCCGGTTCAGATCCTCGCGGGTAACGCCGGGCTCGACCGTGCAGTCGAGATCCTGCGGATTGACCGCAAGAATGCGGTTCATGCGCGATGTGTCGACCGATATGCCGCCGCCCGGTGCGTTGGTGTGCCCCTCCAGCGACGAACCGACGCCGAAGGCGATCACCGGCACGCGGTGCGCGGCGCAGGCGCGCACGATCTCCTGCACCTCGGCCGTCGTCTCGGGAAAGGCGACTCCGTCCGGCGCCTGCGTCGGAATGTAGGTGGTGGTATGCGCGTGTTGCGAGCGGATGGCCTCGCCGGTCTGGAACCGTTCGCCGAGCCGCTGCTTGAGGATGCCGAGCACGGCAGCGATGCCTTCCTCGTTGCGTTCGACCGGGTTGAGGTCGCTCAAAGCCATGAATTCCTCCGCGAATGGACCAGCGCCCATGCTTGTTATGCGTCTATGGATGCCTAAAGCAATTCCAGGAAAAGTGCGAAGCGGTTTTCCCGGGAAACCGCGTAGCGCTTTCCCTGAGGAATTGCGTCAGAATGAAAGACACTCACCGGCCACGCTCTGTCCAGCACCAGAACAAGGAAGTTTCGATGCCCATCCCCGCCCCCTTCGTCTCCAAACCCATGGACATCGAGAAGGACTGGATCGACTACAACGGCCATCTCAACATGGCCTATTACAACGTGCTGTTCGACCGCTGCTCGGACAACGCCTTCGAGGCGATCGGCATGGGGCTGGATTACGTGAGCCAGCGGCGGCTCACCATCTACACAGCCGAAGTCCATGTCTGCTACGTGCAGGAGCTGCATCTCGAGCACAAGGTCACGGTCTCCTTCCAACTCCTCGACCATGACGACAAGCGGCTGCGGGCCTACCAGGAAATCCGCCACGTCGACGGCTGGCTCGCCGCAACCTCCGAGACGCTGTCCCTGCATGTCGACATGTCGGGGCCGAAGGTCGCGCCCTTCCCAGCCGATGTGCTTGCCAAGGTCGAAGCCATGCGCGCCGCCCATTCGGCACTGCCGATGCCGGAGCGCGCCGGCCGTTCAATCGGGATTCGCCGCAAGTCCGCTTGAAGCCGCTCGGTGCCCGCGTTAACCTTACCGAGGTTTTAACGGGAACAAGCCAATTGCGCCGTTGAACGACTCAGCGGAGCGGTTGAAAACGATCGCATTGGGTTGCGATGCGGGCGGCGCGGCGAAGCCGGTTCGAGGAAAGTGCATGAAAACCGACATCAAGGTCGAAGTGGACAAGCTGGCTGCCGATCCGCGCATCACCGACTATGATTTCTGGCGCTCGCTCAAGAATGTCGACAACGAGATCTTCCATATTGCCAACAACAACGAGCCGATCCCGTTCGACATGATCCGCTGGCGCACCATCCTGAAGCGCGCCCGCCTGAAGCGCGGCCACGCATAAACGTTCCTGCTCGCTCAAACCGTATGCTTCACCGCTGCCAGCGGTGAGCGCGCCACCACCGGCGACGACTGGATGATCGCCGTATTGGTCATCGCGTAAGGGATGATGCGGTCGATCACACGCTCGAGTTCGGCCACCGAGCCGACATGCGCCAGCGCGATGAAACAATCTTCGCCGGTCACCCGGTCGCATTGTGCGATCTCAGGCAGATCGCGGATGATCTCGGCCACGACAGCCAGTTGCCCCGGTACCGGACGGATGCGCAGCCACGCCGACACCGGCAGGCCGAGTGCCGCAGGGTTGATCCTGACCGAATAGGCCTCGATGACCCCGCTCTCCTGCAACCGCTTGATGCGCTCGGCCACGCTCGGCGCCGACAGGCCGACCGAGCGCGCAAGCTCCGCCGTGCTGATGCGCGCGTCCTTTTCCAGCAAGCGCAGGATTTTCATATCCGCGGCATCGAGGTCGGCGCTTTCAATCCGAAGGCGTTTCATGGAAAAATCCTTGCTTCCGTGAGGATACCGGCCGGAAAAGCCAATCATCACCCATATGAACAGGCAAAACCGCCTGCGATACTGATCCGATGGATGATCAGACGCAAGCTCCTGCGGCAGACCCGGCTGTTGCCGGCCTTCCCTTCGGCAGGCTGGCGACAACACTGCCGCCGCATGTCTGGTTCGGCGTCAGCGCCGTCTTCCATTATCTCGGGCCGGCATTTGCCGTGCTGCTTTTCCCGCATGTCGGCGTGCTTGGCATGGCCTGGCTGCGCATCGCAACCGCCGCGCTAATCTTCGCGCCATTGACCCGTCCATGGCGAACCTTCGCGCGCGCCGATCGCTCGAGCGGGCTGCTGTTGCTGGCCTTCGGCGCCTGTCTGGCGGTGATGAACTGTTCGTTCTACCTGGCGCTCGACCGCTTGCCGATCTCGCTGGTGGCGGCGATCGAATTCGTCGGCACCATCGGTGTCGCGGTGATCGGGCTCAGGACCCCGCGCAATCTCGCCGCCCTTGTCATTGCCGTCACCGGCACCTTGCTGCTCATCGACGTCAAGTGGTCAAGTGATCCCCTTGGACTGTTCTGGGCCTTCCTCAACGGTACTCTGTTTGTCGTCTACATCGTGCTCGGGCACCGCATCGCCGCTTCAGGCGCGGGCGGCGGCATCGCCAGCCTTGGTGCGGCCATGGCGATCGCTTTCATCATCGTGCTGCCGATCGGCTTCAGAGATGCACTGCCGGCCTTTTTCTCACGGCCGCTGCTGCTCGCCGCCATCGGCGTCGGCATCTGCTCCTCCGTCATTCCTTACATCTGCGACCAACTCGCCATGTCGCGGCTGCCGCGCGCCAGCTTCGCGCTGATGCTGTCGCTGCTGCCGGTCACCGCGACGCTGATCGGCGTCATCGTGCTGCGCCAGATTCCAAGCCTCACCGATTGCCTCGGCATTGCGCTGGTGGTCGCCGGCGTCGCCTTCCACAAACCGGCTCGCTGAGAGCTACGCCAGCTTCTCCTTCAGGAAGGCGATCGTGCGTCCCCAGGCGAGATCGGCCGCTTTCTTGTCGTAGCGGGCGGCCGAGGTGTCGTTGTTGAAGGCATGGTTGGCGCCTTCATAGACATAGACCGTGTATTCTACATGCGCGGCGTCGAGCGCCTTCTTGAAGGCATCGATGCCGGCATTGATGCGCTCGTCCAGTCCGCCATAGTGCAGCAGCAAGGCCGCCTTGATCTTCGACACATCGGCGGCGTTCGGCTGCAAGCCGTAATAGGCGACGGCGGCATTGAGATCTGGTGCGTTGACGGCGAGCATGTTGACCGTGCCGCCACCCCAGCAGAAGCCGACGGCACCGACCTTGCCGTTGCCGTCCTTGTCGCTCTTGAGGAAAGCGACGGTCGCCACACCATCGGCAATGGTCTGCGCCGAATCTAGCTTGGTGAACATGTCGCGCGCCTTGTCCTCATCGGCCGGAGTGCCGCCGAGCGGCGACAGAAAATCCGGCGCCAGCGCCACGAACCCTTCCAGCGCCACGCGTCGCGCCACGTCGCGGATATGCGGGTTGAGTCCCCTGTTCTCATGCACGACGATGACCGTGCCGAGCTTGCCCGCCTGATCCGCCGGCTTGACCAGATAGCCCTTCATCTCGCCGCTGCTGCCGGGATAGCTGATGTCCTCACCCTTCACCCGCGGATCGTTGTCGGCAACGATTGCCGCCTGGGCGGAATTCGCCGCCAGAAGCGGCGCGATCGCCGCAGCCGCCGCGCCTGATCCGGCAAGCCGGGTCAGTTGCTCCATGAAGCGGCGGCGGTCGAGTGTCAGATGCGTGTACTCGTCATAGGCATCGATCATCGCCTGGGTGATGGCGGGTGTCGGGGCAGCTGATTTCGTCATGGTGCACTCCTCGGCTTCGAGCTTCGATACCTGAGCTACATAGGGACCGAGCCGGCATGATCCAGTCGAGCGCATACTCGCGGTCGCGCAGGTGAGGCCGGCAAGGCTGGCGCCGCGGGCGTCCATGTCATCACTTCTTGGCCATCGGCGATAATCCTGCTGGCGCTGCCACAATAGTGAAAGAAGCTGTCCGCTATCGATGGCACCTTGACCGGCATGCCTTCACGCGTCCCGACCCGAAAGGAGCGAGCAATGACCATGCCTCACCTGATCCTCGCCAGCACGATCGTCCTTGCCGCCGCTACGGCTCCGGCACTACTCTCGGCGGCTGTGGATGCGGGCAGACGATCTTTGGTCTGCGTCCGCCGTGACCGGAACCGCTCTACAAACGCGAAAACCCAAGGTTGAGGTGAGACCATGAACGTCCAGGATATCGTCAACACCGTCTCGCAGAAAGCGGGCCTCGACCAGGCGACGACGGAGAAGGTCGTCGGCACCATCTTCTCGGTACTCGAACATGAGGCGGACGGCACCAGCGCCTCGGCGTTTTTCGCCAAGATCCCCGGCGCCGACGACCTCGCCCACCAGTATGATGTCATGGCCGCCCCTCCGGCCGGCGGTGGTGGCGGGTTCCTGTCGTCGTTGCAAGGCGCGCTTGGCGGTGTTCTCGGTGAGAAAGCCGGCGCGCTGGTCAACGGTCTCGCCGCGCTCAAGGCATCCGGGCTCGATTTGGCTCAGATCCAGAAGGCCGGCGAAACGCTGGTCCAGCAGGCCGAAGCCGCTGCCGGCCCTGATCTCACCAACAAGGTGCTCGGCTCGGTGCCCAGCCTGAAAAGCCATCTGGGGCTCGGCTAGGTCACAGGTTGCGCCACCCTCACTTCGGCACCGCGTAGGCCATCACATAGTCTCCCGGCTTGGTGCCGACCGAGCCGTGGCCGCCGGCGACGATGACCACGAACTGGCGACCGTCGGCCACCGTGTAGGTCATCGGCGTCGATTGCCCGCCGGCCGGCAGCCGCGCCTGCCACAGCTGCTTGCCCGATGTCAGGTCATAGGCGCGCAGATAATCGTCGACCGCGGCGCCCAGGAAAGCGACGCCGCCGGCGGTGATCATCGGCCCGCCGATGCCAGGCACGCCGACCTTCAGCGGCAGCGGCAGCGGCGTCATGTCGTAGACGGTGCCGTTGCGGTGCTTGTAGGCGATGGCGCCGGTCCTGAGATCGACGCCGGCGACATAGCCCCAGGGCGGCGCCTGGCAAGGAATGCCGAGCGGCGACAGGAATGGCCCCATCACCACCGCATAGGGCGCGCCCTCGTTGCGGTTCAATCCCTGCTCGCTGCCGCGACCCTCGTCCGGCGGCGGCACCTGGTCGCGCGGGATAAGCTGCGACTTGAACGCCAGGTAGGTCGGCATGCCGAACATCACCTGCCGCACCGGGTCGACAGCGACGCCACCCCAGTTGAAAGTGCCGAAATTGCCGGGATAGATCAGCGAGCCCTGGACCGAAGGCGGCGTGTAGCGGCCCTCATAGCGCAGGCCCTGGAATTCGATCCGGCAGGCCAATTGGTCAAACATGGTGAGGCCCCACATGTCGGCGCCGGTGAGCGGCTTCGGATTGAAGGTAAGATCCGATACCGGCTGCGTCGGCGACGTATGGTCGCCCTCGATGGCGCCGCCGGGTGCTGGCGCTTCCTTGACCGCGATCACCGGCTCGCCGGTGCGCCGGTCGAGCACATAGAGGTCGCCCTGCTTGGTCGGCCCGACCAGCGCCGGCACCACCGTCCCGTCTGCCTTTGTGATGTCGATCAGGCTCGGCTGCGCCGGCACGTCCATATCCCAGAGATCGTGGTGCACGGTCTGCCGCACCCAGCGCAACTGCCCGGTGTTGAGGTCGAGCGCGGTGATCGACGACGAAAACTTCTCGACATTGGCGCTGCGCCCGGCACCGAGCTGGTCCGGCGTCTGGTTGCCAAGCGGCACATAGAGCAGGCCGAGCTTCTCGTCGGCGCTCGGCGTCGACCACATGTTGGGCGAGTTGGCAGTGTAGGTCTGGCCGGGCGCCAGCGGCGTCGTCTGGTCCGGATTGCCGGAATCCCAGTTCCACAGCAGCTTGCCGGTGGCAGCATCGTAGGCGCGGATGACGCCGGACGGCTCCTGCGTCGAATAATTGTCGTTGACCGCGCCGCCGACGATGATCTTGCCGCCTGATATCAGCGGCGCCGAGGTCGAGTAATAATAGCCCGACTTCGGATAGGGCATGTTGGCCAAGAGATTCAGCGTGCCGCCCTCGGCGAAGGCGGGGCAGACCTGCCCGTTGGCGGCATCGAGCGCTATCAGCCTGGCGTCCGAGGTCGGCAGGTAGACGCGGGCAGCACATGGCTGGCCGGCGGCGATGGCCGCATCGGCATAATAGGACACGCCGCGGCAGGTTTGGTGCTGGCGGTCCTTGTCGAGCTTGATCTTGGGATCGTAGCGCCATTTCTCTTTGCCGCTCGCGGCATCGATGGCGATGGCGAAATTGTGTGGCGTGCAGATGTAGAGCGTGTCGCCGATCTTCAGCGGCGTCACCTGATAGGTGGTCTCGCCGACATCGTCCGGTCCCTTGACGTCGCCGGTGCGGTAGGTCCACGCGGGCTGCAGCTTGGCGACATTGTCCGGCGTGATCTGGTCGAGCGGCGAATAGCGCTGGCCGAACTGCGTGCGTCCGTAATAGTGCCACTCGCCGGCCGGCACATCATTGCCGAGATTGGCGTTGGCGATCACCCTGTCGGTGCCGAGTTCGCCGGCAATGTCCTTCGGATCTGCCGTCATCGAGTAGCCGGCGACGGCAAGCGATGCCAGTACGGCAAGAATGAGCGGCGCGCGCGCATCGGGACCGGCAAGGCCCCGTCTCGCCCGCGGCGTCAGCAGCCAAAGCGCCACCAGCACGATGATGCCGCCGCGGGGCCCAAGTTCCCACCAATCGAACCCGGTCTCCCAGACGGCCCAGGCAAGCGTACAGAGCACGATCGCCGCGTAAAGCCACAGCGCGGTGGACCTGCGCCGGTAAAGCAGCCAGGCTGTGATCAGGAATGCGAGGCCGACTATGATGTAATACCAGCTGCCGCCCATCGACGCCAACCAGATGCCGCCGCCGCCGAGCGCCAGGCCGATGAGCAGGAGAATGAGGGAGGTGATGGTGACAGCCAAGATGATACTCCTTCGACTGTTGCGCGCTCTCACACGCGGCCCTGGGCAACCGGCGTTACCTTCCTGCCCTGGGCCCACTTTCTCCTGCCCGCCGCGCCTGTCAAGCGCGGAGCACACGCCGAGGTAGAAATCCATCTTGCCTGCATCAGGGTTTTCCAGCAGTGTCGGCACCGTGATAACCGACGAGGCGCGCTCGTTCGGACATCGATTTTTCGTCGCTCTCGGTTACCGCGAGGCCTGAACAGCGATATCAGGCACTTTACCGGAACAAAACGTAGACACTTCTGGTCTTTCGCTCCCGAATCACTACATTCGGGGCAATGTCCGGCTTTTCCGAAGACATGCCTTTTTTCGACGAACCCAATGCGCGGCCTTCGGCCCCGTCGGGCATTGCCGCGCGCGCCATGGCTGCCCGCAGCGGTCACAACAATGCGCCCGACTACCTGAAAGGGCTCAACCCGGAACAGCGGCTGGCTGTGGAAACCACCGAAGGTCCGGTTCTGGTGCTGGCCGGGGCCGGCACCGGCAAGACCCGCGTCTTGACCACCCGCATCGCTCACATCCTTGCCACCGGCAAGGCCTTCCCCTCGCAGATCCTGGCGGTGACCTTCACCAACAAGGCCGCCCGCGAGATGAAGATCCGCATCGGCGTCCTGATCGGCGAAGGCAATGTCGAGGGCATGCCCTGGCTCGGCACCTTCCACTCGATTGGCGTCAAGCTGCTGCGCCGCCATGCGGAACTCGCCGGATTGAGATCCGACTTCACCATCCTCGACACCGACGATGTGGTGCGGCTGATCAAGCAATTGATCCAGGCCGAGGGCCTCGATGACAAGCGCTGGCCGGCCAAGCAATTCGCCCAGATGATCGACGGCTGGAAGAACAAGGGGCAAGGCCCGGCCGACATCGCCGAGGGCGACGCCCGCGCCTTCGCCAACGGCAAGGGCCGCGAACTCTACAAGGCCTATCAGGCGCGGCTGCAGACGCTGAACGCCTGCGATTTCGGCGACCTTCTGTGCCACCCGATCCGCATCTTCCGCGCCAATCCGGATGTGCTGAAGGAATATCACAAGCGCTTCAAATACATCCTCGTCGACGAGTATCAGGACACCAACACTGCCCAGTACATGTGGCTGCGGCTTTTGGCGCAGCGGCCGCAGTCCTCCCCCCTCGAGGGGGAGGTGCCCGCGAAGCGGGCGGAGGGGGTCGCCGCAGAAGGCACCTCCAGAACGTCGAGCACTGCCGCGAGGACCCCACCCGACCGGGCTTCGCCCGGCCACCCTCCCCTCAAGGGGGAGGGATATCAGCGCAGCGCCACCGTAAACATCTGCTGCGTCGGCGACGACGACCAATCCATCTATGGCTGGCGCGGGGCCGAGGTCGACAACATCCTGCGCTTCGACAAGGATTTCCCCGGCGCCACCATCATCCGGCTGGAGCGCAACTACCGCTCGACCGCGCACATACTGGGCGCGGCCTCCCACCTCATCGCCCACAATGAGGGCCGCTTCGGCAAGACGCTGTTCACCGACCGCGACGAGCCGGAGGACGGCAAGGTGCATGTCCATGCCGCCTGGGATTCCGAGGAGGAAGCCCGCGCCGTCGGCGAGACCATCGAGGCCTACCAGCGCCAAAAGCACAATCTCAACGACATGGCGATCCTGGTCCGCGCCTCATTCCAGATGCGCGAGTTCGAGGACCGCTTCGTCACGCTCGGTCTCAACTACCGCGTCATCGGCGGCCCGCGCTTCTACGAGCGCATGGAAATCCGCGATGCGCTGGCCTTCTTCCGCGTGGTGGCGCAAGGCGCCGACGACCTCGCCTTCGAGCGCATCGTCAACGTGCCGAAGCGCGGCCTGGGCGAAGCCACTATCCGGCAGATCCACGACACCGCTCGCGCGCTGCGCATCCCGATGCTGGAAGCCGCGGCAAAACTCGCCGAAAGCGACGAGTTGAAGCCGAAGCCGCGCGCGGCATTGCGCGAAGTGGCCGCCAATTTCGAGCGCTGGCAGAAGGCGCTGGAAACCACGCCGCACACCGAACTCGCCGAGACCATTCTCGAAGAGAGCGGCTACACCGATATGTGGAAGAACGACCGCTCGGTCGAAGCGCCCGGCCGGCTGGAGAACCTGAAGGAACTGATCCGCTCGATGGAGGAGTACGAATCGCTACGCTCCTTCCTCGAGCATGTCGCGCTGGTCATGGACGCCGAGCAGAATGCCGAGCTTGATGCCGTCAACATCATGACGCTGCATTCGGCCAAGGGCCTCGAATTCGAGACCGTGTTCCTGCCCGGCTGGGAGGAAGGCCTGTTCCCGCACCAGCGCGCGCTCGATGAAGGCGGCCGCTCGGGGCTGGAGGAAGAGCGCCGCCTTGCCTATGTCGGCCTGACCCGCGCCAAGAAGAACCTGCATCTGTGGTTCGTCTCCAACCGCCGTATCCACGGCCTGTGGCAATCGACGATCCCATCGCGCTTCCTCGACGAACTGCCGGAAGCCCATGTCGAGGTCGCCGAAAGCGGCAACTCCTATGGCGGCTATGGCAATTCCTATGGCGGCGGTTCTTTTGCCTCCGGCCGCGGCGGCCAAGGCGCGGGAAGACAAAACCCCT
This sequence comes from Mesorhizobium sp. M0047, assembly GCF_040323315.1. Taxonomy (NCBI): domain Bacteria; kingdom Pseudomonadati; phylum Pseudomonadota; class Alphaproteobacteria; order Hyphomicrobiales; family Phyllobacteriaceae; genus Mesorhizobium; species Mesorhizobium sp. M0047. The sequence goes on from NZ_JAMYUW010000011.1 coordinate 203,180, forward strand.
ATGGCGCCTCGCGCTTCGACAATGTCGGCGCCGACACCGAAAAATCCGGCGCCTTCTCCAACACCTATGCGACGCCGGGCTGGCAGCGCGCGCAGGCCAACCGCACCGAGGCGACCGATCGCAACTGGGGCTCGCGCTCCGGCCATCAGGTCGAACGCATCGGCTATGGCGAAACGGACTCCGGCTACGGCGCTGGCCGCACCTCGGTCAAGGGCCGCACCATCGACGGCGAGCTGGCAGCCAAGTCCGTCGCCGACAAGCCGTCCGCCTTCAGTGTCGGCGACCGCGTCTTCCACCAGAAATTCGGCAACGGCAACATTTCCGCTATCGAAGGCAACAAGCTGACCATCGACTTCGACAAGGCCGGCCAGAAACGCGTGCTGGACGGGTTCGTCGCGGCGGTGTGAGCGTCCGCTTGCCCCATCGTCCTACCATTCTCTGGCGGAAGCCCCCATCTTCGTCATCCACGGGCGGAGCAGGAGCGAAGCGACGTCGCGGAGACCCGAGGATGACGAAATGATGCGCGTCTGCGCCAATCGTCAGGCTTGCTGTCCGCCAACGAAACAGCCCCTCACCTATACCGCGCCTGGTTCCACTTATGCCCCAGCAGCGACAGGATGATGATCAGCCCGTTGAAGAACTGGACATAAAAGCCGCTCAGGCCCGCCGCGACGACGCCGGTCTGTATGAACGACACGGTGACCGCGCCGATCGCGCCGCCAACCACGGTGCCGATGCCGCCCCAGGTCGGCGTGCCGCCGACGAACACCGATGCCAGCACCGGCAGCAGATAGCCGTCGCCGGCTGTCGGCCACCAGGTGAAGTTGATCATCACTGAGAAGGTTCCCGCGATCGCCGCTCCGATGCCGACGAAGACGAACACTTTCACCCGCACGCGCTTGACGTCGATGCCCATCTGCTGGGCGCTGTCGGGGTTGTCGCCGACCACTCTCACCTGCGCCCCAAAGCGATGGCGGTTGTAGAGCATCGCCGACAGCACGACAAAGGCGATGGCCCAGAATATCTGCACCGGAATGCCCATGAGCTCGCCGGAGAAGATCGTGTAGGCCCAGCTGTCGGCAAGGCTGGTCAGCGCCATCGACTTGCCTTCGTTGATGATCTGGATCAGGCCGCGCAGCAGGAAATTCATGCCAAGCGTGGCGATCAGCGACGACAGCCCGCCATAGACCACCAGCGAACCGACGAGGAAACCAAGCAGCAAGCCGGTGATCAGCGCCGCAATGATACCGAGGAACGGATCGTAGCCGGCCTGCACGACCAGCGCGAAGACCCAGGAAGCAAAACCCATCGTCGCCGGAAACGACAGGTCGATCTCGCCGCAAGTGACGACGAAGACCAGCGGCACGACCACGAACAGCGCCACCGGCAGCGTCGTCAGCACTGAACGGTAGAGATACCAGGTGGTGAAGACAGTCGGGTTGGCGACCATGAACACCGCCATCATGATGATGAACACGCCGAGCGTGCCAAGCGAAGCGCGGTTGTCGAGGATGAACCCCCGCATCCAGTGATCGGATGGGTGCTTCCACTCCTTCTGGGGACTGGGGCGAGAAATGCCGGCCGCCGGTTCGTGCAGATCAGGTTCCATGGTCTTGCTCATCGTGCTCTCTGCTCCGCGTCGCCGGCATCGTGCAGTCCGGCCAATCCGCCCGGGTGTGCCACGTCTTCCATGAAGTTGATGAGGTCTTCGGCCGATTTGACCTCGCTCCGATCGGCGGTCAGCGCCACCTTGCCGCGGTCCATCACCACGAAGCGGTCGGCAATGTCGAAGACATGGTGGATGTTATGGCCGATGAACAGGATCGAGCGGCCGCTCGCCCGCACCTGGCGCACGAAATGGAAGACCTTGGCGGTCTCGGTCAGCGACAGCGCCGTCGTCGGCTCGTCAAGGATGATCAGCTCCGCCTGTTTGTAGATGGCGCGCGCGATCGCCACGCCCTGGCGCTCGCCGCCGGACAGCTGGCCAACGATCGAATGCGGCGTGAACACTTTCGAGGTGAAGCCGATCTCGCGCATCAGCCGGCTCGCCTCCTCGATCTCCTTGTTGACCCTGAGAAAGCCCATGAAACCGGTGAGTTCGCGGCCCATGAAGATGTTGCGCACGATCGTCTGCTGGACGGCCAGCGCTCGGTCCTGGAACACCGTCTCGATACCGGCATCGCGCGAGCGTGCCGCACTCCATCCGGTCACCGGCTTGCCGCGCACCAGGATTTCGCCGCTGGTCGGTTTGACCACGCCCGACAGTATCTTGATCAGCGTCGACTTGCCGGCGCCATTGTCGCCGATCAGGCCGACCACCTCGCCGCGGTCGACGCTGAGATTGACCCCGCCCAGCGCATAGACCTGACCGTAGGATTTGCTGATGTCGCGCAGTTCGATGATTCGTTCGGCCATGGCGATCCTCGCTTGATTGTCTCTTGCCGGCTTTGCCAGCGGTCCCGGGGGGGGGGGGGGGGGGCCCGGGGCGGGGGGGGGGGGGGGGGCGGCGGGGCGGGGGGGGGGGGGGGGGGGGGGGGGGGGGGGGGGGGGGGGGGGGGCGGGGGGCGGGGCGGGCGCGGCCCGCG
>NZ_JAMYUW010000012.1:0-192975 GCF_040323315.1 Mesorhizobium sp. M0047
CTCCGATCATCCAGAGGTCCTTTCAGAATCGATTTCCGCACACCACACAAGAGTCCCTTTGTACTCATGTGCGATTCCCCTGCCCACAAGGGGGAGGGAACGCTGCCGCGCACTCCAATTCGATCCTTTTGGCGCCTGAACGTTGGCAGTTTGCCGTTGTCAGCGCCGACTGGAGTCTCCCTCCCCCTTGTGGGGAGGGGTTAGGGGTGGAGGTCCGTGCCGGGCAAAGGCCGGCAATAGTGGCTTAGGCGGCTCCCTGGCGGCTGTCGATCATGGCGCGGCGCACCGAGCGGCGCCACTCGACGGCGCCGGCAAGGCCGTGCAGCACCGTCTCGGTGGTCGCCCAGTCGATGCAGCCATCGGTGATGCTCTGGCCGTAGACGAGCTGCTTGCCCGCCACCACGTCCTGCCGGCCGGCGACGAGGTTGCTCTCGATCATGACGCCGATAATGCGCTCGTCGCCCGAAGCGACCTGGCCGGCGACATCAGCCGCCACCTTGGGCTGGTTCTCGGGCTTCTTGGCTGAGTTGGCATGGCTGACATCGATCATCAGACGGGGCGCGACACCGATGCGGGCGAGTTCCGCAGAGGCAGCTTCGACGCTCGCCGCGTCATAATTCGGCTGGACGCCGCCGCGCAGAATGACGTGGCAGTCCTCGTTGCCGGTGGTCGTCGCGATGCCGCTGCGGCCGCCCTTGGTCACCGCCATGAAATGATGCGGCTGGGCGGCGGATTTCACCGCCTCGGCGGCGATCCGCAGATTGCCGTCGGTGCCGTTCTTGAAGCCGACCGGGCAGGACAGGCCCGATGCCAGCTCGCGGTGGATCTGGCTCTCGGTGGTGCGCGCGCCGATGGCACCCCAGGCGACGAGGTCGGCGATGTATTGCGGTGTGGTCATGTCGAGGAATTCGGTCGCAGCCGGCAGGCCGAGATTGTTGACGGCGGAGAGCACGTTGCGCGCCATCCGCAGCCCTTTGTCGATGTTGAAGCTGCCGTCGAGATCGGGATCGTTGATCAGGCCTTTCCAGCCGACCGTCGTTCGCGGCTTTTCGAAATAGACCCGCATCACGATCTCCAGCCGGTCCGACAGGCTTTCGCGCAGCGCTGCCAGACGGCTGGCATAGTCCACGGCGGCGACCGGATCGTGGATCGAACACGGGCCGACGATGACGAGCAGCCGATCGTCGGTGCCGTTCAAGATGGCGTGGATGGCGTTGCGTGAAGCGCTGACGGTGCGCGTCGCCGTCAGCGTGCGCGGTATCTCCCGCATCACCTGGTCGGGTGTACTCAGCTCTCGGATTTCCTTGACCCGAAGATCATCTGTGGTGGTCAACACGGCTTTCTGCTCCTGTTTGGGGAACCTGCCGGCTGAAACAAAAAAGCCGCCAGGTATGGGCGGCTGTTTGGATCTTGTTGCTGCAATCTTCAGATCGAGCGCAATCCTCCCGCCGCCAGCGAGCTCCTAAAGTACCAATACGTGGCGGTCAGGTTGATCATGAAGCTCATATAGTCGAAGCGGAAGTGTTTGTCACGTGCCCCGATGGCAACCGAGCAGCAGCCTCACAACGGCAGATCACGCGGGTTCGTCGCGCCGGCGCTCAAGGTCAAGATCGGCGCCGCGCAGCGGCGAGCCCTGCAGGAACTCAGCAAGCGTGACCTTGCGCGCGGTCTTGCGATGCCATTCCTCGGCCGAGACGACAACCACGCTTGGTTTGCCGTTTCTGGTGATCGTCTGCGGTGAAGACTGCGCGCGCGATAACCTCCGAGAGCCGGGCCTTTGCTCCGGCGACCGTCCAGTTGGTACCCTCTTTGGGTGCAGATTGCATCTCGACCTCCGTGACCATCCTGACTACATGGAATGGCGATGCGTCGGCAACAGGGCGCGGGTGACGGGCGTTTCCGCTGGACTTGCCGGCGCTATTCCGGCGCCGACCCTGCAACGCCCTGGTCATAGTCGACCAGCGATCCGGTCATGACGCCCGATTGCGGGCTCACCATGTAGCTGATCAGCCGCGCCAGCTGGTCCGGCTTCACCAACTGCCCCATCGGCTGCGCGGCTTCGGCCTTTGCCAGCCAGTCGTCCGGCGCGTCGTGCCATTTCTTCTGGACGATATCCTCACCCTCGGTGTCCATCCAGCCGGGCAGCACAGCGTTGCTGCGGATGCGATTGTGTCGATACGCGTTGGCGACATTCTTGGTCAGCGTCATCAGCGCGCCCTTGCTCGTGGAATAGGGCGTCAGGAAAGACTGCCCGCAATGCGCCGACATAGACAGCACATTGACGATCGAGCCAGGCGCCTTGCGATCGAGCAGATGCGCCACCAGGCCCTGCATCAGGAAAAACGGGCCGCGCACATTGGTGTCGAAGATCTGGTCGAAAAGCTCCTCCGAAGTCTCGACCAGCGAACCGCGCGCCGATGTGGCGGCGGCGTTGACCAGGGCGTTGACGGTGCCGAAATGCGAGATCGCGGTGGCGACCGCGCGCTTGCAGTCGGCGACCTTCGAGACGTCGGCGCTGATGAAGATGGCGTCGACACCCAGTTTCCTGAAATGGGCAACGGCCTTGTCGCCCTTCTCCTGCGAGCGGCCGATGAGCGCAAGCGCCCGGCAGCCCTCGTCGGCCAGCGCCTCGGCAACGGCAAAGCCTATGCCTTGCGCACCACCGGTGACGATGGCGCGTGTCTGTGAATTGCGATCGGCTGATGCGCTCATCGCGATGCTCCTTGTCTGGGGTCCGAAATCCGGTTCTTACTTGTCGAGGCGGACGGTCTTGCCCGATGTCGCGGACTTTAGTGCTGCGTCCGCCAGCTTCAGTGCCACGAGGCCATCCGCGCCGCTTGGCGCCGCCTTCTTGCCCGACGTCGCCGCCGCAATGAAGGCAGCGATCTCATTGGCATAGGCGTCGAGATAGCGGGTCATGAAGAAGTCGTGCAACGGCGGGCGCGTATAGCCCTTCTCGTTGGCCAGTTCGATCGACACCGGGCGCTGGTTCTCGGCCGCGATCATGCCTTTCGAGCCGTGCACCTCGATGCGCTGGTCGTAGCCATAAGTGGCGCGGCGCGAGTTGGAGATGACGGCCTGCTTGCCGGATGCGGTTTCGAGGATGACGCTGACGCTGTCGAAATCGCCGGCCTCACCGATCTTCTTGTCGACCAGCACCGAGGCATGCGCGCTGACCGCCACCGGCTCCTCGCCGAGCAGGAAGCGCGCCATGTCGAAATCATGGATGGTCATGTCGCGAAAAATGCCACCCGAGCGCTTGATGTAATCGATCGGCGGCGCACCCGGATCGCGCGAGGTGATGGTGACCATCTCGACGGTGCCGATGGCGCCGTCGTCGATCGCCTTGCGCACGGCGGCGAAATGCGGATCGAAGCGCCTGTTGAAGCCGACCATCAGCGTCGCCTTTGTCTTGTCGACCACCGCCAGGCATTTCTCGACCCGCTCGGCGTTCAAATCGATCGGCTTCTCGCAGAAAATCGCCTTGCCGGCCTTGGCGAAACGCTCGATCAGGTCGGCATGGGTATCGGTCGGCGTGCAGATGACGACGGCGTCAATGTCCTTGGATTTCTCGATGGCGTCGATTGTGCGCACTTCGGCGCCATAGGCGCTCGCCAACTCGGTCGCCGCCTTCTCGAACGCGTCGGCCACGGCAACCAGTTTGGCCTGCGGATTGGAGCCGACGGCGCGGGCGTGGACCTTGCCGATGCGGCCGGCACCGAGGAGGGCGAAGCGGAGAGTCATGGAAATTTCCTCTGGGGATGGGTTCGAGAGAGTGGTGTCTCCACCCTTCCTGTCAGGAAGGGTAGCAGGCGTATTTTTTGTTTTGGCGCAATTCCGACCGGAAAACCGTGTCACACTTTTCCCGGAATTGCTCAACGCGCCAGATTGTGCCTAAACCGGGTGATCACCCTGTTTAGGCCGCGAGCTCTGCCTCCCCGGTCTTGGCGCCGGTGATGTAGGAGACGATATCGTTTCCGTCGGTGTTCTCCTTGCGCAAATTGGCGACGATGCGGCCGCGCCGGAATACGACGATGCGGTCGCAAAGATCGAACACCTGGCGCATGTTGTGGCTGATCAGGATCAGCGGCTCGCCATTGTCCTTCAGCGTACGGACGATGTTTTCGACCTGCGCCGTCTCCTGCACGCCAAGTGCGGCCGTCGGTTCGTCCATGATGATCAGTTTTGAAGCGAAGGTCGCGGTCCGGGCGATCGCCACGCACTGGCGCTGGCCGCCCGACATATGGCGGATGGTGTTGGACAAATTGGGGATCTTCACCGCCGTGCGGACAAGTGCGGCCTCGGTCGCCTTGCGCATGTATTTGCGGTCGAGGATCGAGAACGGGCCGAGATTGAACAGCACCTTTTCGCGGCCGAGGAACAGGTTCGACGGCACGTCGAGGTCGTCGGCCAGCGCCAGGTTCTGGAACACCGTCTCGATGCCCGCCTCGCGCGCCTCGATCGGCCCGGTGAAATTCACTTCCTTGCCGTCGAACCAGATCTGGCCGCTGGTGCGCTGCTCGACACCGGTGATCTGGCGCACGAAGGTCGACTTGCCGGCGCCGTTATCACCCATGATGGCGACATGCTCGCCCTTGCGTAGTTCGAAGTTAGCGCCTTCGAGCGCATGCACGCCGCCGTAGCGCTTGGTCAGGTTTTCGGTCTTCAGGACGATGTCTGACATGATCAAGCCCTCATTGCCCGCAGGCGTTGGCGCCACTGGTCGAGAACGACAGCACCGACGATGATCACGCCCTTGACCATTTCCTGGTAGTAGGCGTCGAGGCGCAGGAAGGTAAAGCCGGAGATGATGACGCCGAAGATCAGCGAGCCTATTACCGTGCCGATGATCGAGCCGCGGCCGCCCGACAAAGAGACGCCGCCGATGACCGCCATGGCGATGGCGTCGAGTTCGTACATCACTCCCATGCCGGACTGTGCGGTGAGGTTCTTGGAGCTCAGCACCACGGCGGCGAGCGCGGCGAGCACGCCGGCGATGACGTAGACCAGGATCTTGTGGTTGGCGATCTTGATGCCGGACATGCGCGCGGCGTCCTCATTGGAGCCGATCGCGTAACAATGCTTGCCGTACCTGGTGTAGGTCATGATCAGCTGGAACAGCACCGCCAGAGACAGGAAGATGATGACAGGCATCAGGCCCTTGCCGATCGCCGCGAAACTCTCGGTGGGAAACGAGATCGGCTGGCCCTTGGACCACCATTTGGCGATGCCGCGCGCGGTCACCATCATGCCGAGCGTGGCGATGAACGGCGGAATGCGCGTGTAGGCGATCAAGGCGCCGTTGATCAGGCCGGCAAACAGGCCGCAGCCGATCGCGACCAGCACCGGCACGATCACCGGCAGGTCGGTCCAGCCCTGCGCGAGGAACATCGCCTTGGGGTTGGGATTGCCGTTGACGGTCGCCACCTGGGCAAAACTCATGGCAATCATCGCCGTCGCGCCGACGATCGAACCCGAGGACAGGTCGATGCCGCCGGTGATGATCACCTGCGTCACGCCGATGGCGATGATGCCGACGATCGACACCTGCAGGATGATGATCTGCAGCCGGGCTTCGTTGAAGATCGCGCTGACGTCGCTGCGGGTGTTGAACAGGAAGCTGTCGCCAAGAAAGAGCCGGCCGATCAATTCGAAGACGACAACAAGAATGACGAGCGCCAGGAAGACGTTGAGTTCGGCGGGCCATGCGCGCTTCTTCGCATCATAGGTGAGGCCGCCGACGCCATGAGATGTCTGTGCCATCGTTCTTTCCTCCGTCAGCCGCAGTTCTCCCCTTGCTGCCTTGCCGGCGCTGAGGGGAAGAGGAGCGGCGCAGTGAGAGCGCCGCTCCGCATGTCCGCTGCTCAGTTCTTCTTCAGGAACTTGTCGATGTTCGCCGGCGTCACCAGTTGGAAGGGGACGTAGACCTTGTGTTCGACCTTTTCGCCCTTGGAGAGCTTGAGCGCCGCATCCAGCGCACCGGCGCCCTGGCCGGCCGCGTCCTGGAACACGGTTGCGTCGAGGTCGCCCGCCTGCATGGCGGCAAGCGCGTCCTGGGTGGCGTCGACGCCGCCGACGACAACCGACTTCATGTCGATGTTGGCGGCTTTCATCGCCTGGATGGCGCCGATCGCGCTTTCGTCATTGTTGGCGATGACGCCGTCGAATGGCTTGCCGGTCGACAGCCAGTTGGTCATCAGGTTCTGCGCCTCGTCGCGGTTCCAGTTCGACGTCTGCTTGTCGATGATCTTGATGAAGTTGCAATCCGGCGTCGCGATCACCTCTTCGATATCCTTGGTGCGCTGCACGGCGGCCTGGTTGGAGAGCTCGCCCATGATCACGTAGACGTTGGCTTCCTTCTTGCCGGCTTCCTTGAACAAGCGGCAGACTTCCTTGGTCTCGAGAGTGCCGGAATCGGCCTCGTTCGAGGCGACGAAGGCCTGGTTGTCGGGCAGCGTGTCGACATTGACCGGCTCACGGTTGACGTAGACCAGCGGGATCTTGGCGGCCGCCGCGGCATCCGACATCGCCTGCGTGGCCGAGGTGTCGACCGGATTGACGATGATCGCGTCGACGCCCGAGGCGGCGAAGTTCTTGATCTGGTCGAGCTGCTTGGCAACGTCGTTCTGCGCGTCTTCGACCTGCAGCTCGACGCCGCTCATGCCCTTGGCCTGAGCGATCATGCCGTTGCGCAGCACGGTCAGGAAGTTGTCGTCGAACTTGGCCATCGACACGCCGACCTTGGCGGCCATGGCAGATGAACTCATCAGCGCCGCGAAGGCGACGCCCAAAAGCAGTTTCTTCATTGTGTTTCTCCTCCACATATTGGTGTCCGGTTTCACCGATTTATCCGGAATCCCCGATCTCCCCGGGGAATCTCTCCCACGGCCTTTTCTGTTCCGGATGGCGTTTTCCTAGGGGAACGCCAGGCTCCCAGTTTTGAAACAGATGTCCGGAACGAAAGGACCAAAATACGTAGCTGATGAAATATTTATTCCATTTCACATCGGGGCGTCAAGGGCAATTCAGCGGCCTGCGGGCCTATTTGCGCATCGCCCTGATGGATTCTATCATTTGCCTCGGCGGCTCGCGCGGCGGCAGCTAGATGTTTTCCGGCAGATAGATGTCAAAGGGCAGGAAGGTCTGGCCTGGAGCGTTGGCGGCGCCGGTTTCGATGGCATGCGCCATCAGGTCGACAAGCTCACGACATAGAGCGGCGAGCGGCGTCGAGATCACCATGGTGAGGATGTTGTCGGCGAGGGCCGCGCGCGATTCGGCGTTGATCTCGTTGCAAACGACCACCGGCATGTTCGCGGGCTTTGCTGCGCGCAGCGCCGACACCGCACCTTCCATGCCCCCGCCGGCGACGTAGCAGCCGACAAGATCCGGATAACACGCCAGAAGATCGATCATCGCATCATGGGTCACCTGGTTGGCTTCCAGATTGACCAGCGTTTCAAGCACGCTGAAGTCCGGCGCATGCTCGCGGAAGAAGGAGCGAAAGCCGATCTCGCGCAGCTCGTGGCCGTGGAAGCGGTGGCTGCCGACGAAGAGGGCGACCTTGCCGGGTTCCTTCGCTGCCTTGGAGATCATCCATGCGGCGGTGCGCCCGACCTTGCGGTTGTCGAGGCCGATATAGCCCTCCCGGATGCCGGCGGCAAAGTCGGACAGCACCGAAAAGACCGGCTGGCCTCTCGCCTTCAAGGTTTCCACGACCGCTGTCAGGGTCGGATGGTCCGGGCCGACAACGGCGATAGCCCGCGATTTTGCCGCCAGCCTGCGCATCTGGGATGCGATCTCGTCGGGAGCCAGGGAACTGGCGAAGTCGATGGTCGCAACGCCACGGAAGCGCTGCGATTGCGAGATGGCCAGTTCGAGTTCCCGCGCGAAGTCACCGTAGAAGGCATCATTGCCCCGCAGCAGCAGGAAGCCCAGCCGGTATTCCGGCAATTCCTGGCGCATGCGCTGCTTGATAAGTCCGGCGGCGTGATAGCCGATATCGGTAGCGGCCTCGTAGACGCGGCGCGCGGTCTCCTCGCGCACCGGCAGCCGGTTGTTCAGCACGCGGTCGACGGTGGCGACACTGACGCCCGAGACGCGCGCCAGATCGGTGATGGTGGGCCGTTTCGCCATGCTTGCCTCATTGGATCGCCTGAGGCTTCCTACACCATTCTGATGGGAAATGATAGAAACTATCTTTATGATGTTGAGTCTATCATGATCTGGCACTATTTTTCAGGCTCGAAGCCAAATGGATTTCGGGCATTCGTTCCGACGAGTGCCTCGCCGAGGGAGGCAACCATGCATGCTGCGCCGTCCCGGCGTGACTACAGCCTGATCGGCCGCGACGCCAAGCTCGCCGTCGAGACAGGCCTGTCGGCGGCCGAATGGTATCACACCGAGATTCCGCGCAAGCAGATAAAGGAGCTGATGCAGCGCTCCGACGGGCCGGCGATCCGCGATACCATCATCTGGCTCGCTGCCCTGATCGTCAGCGGCGCCGGCGGTGCCTGGTTCTGGGGCACATGGTGGTGCGTGCCGTTCTTCTTCGTCTACGGCGTTCTCTACGGCTCCTCGACGGATTCACGCTGGCACGAGTGCGGCCATGGCACCGCGTTCCGGACGCAGTGGATGAATGATGCGGTCTATCAGATCGCCTGCTTCATGATCATGCGCAATCCGGTGACCTGGCGATGGAGCCACACGCGCCATCATACCGACACCATCATCGTCGGCCGCGATCCGGAAATCTCGGTCATGCGACCGCCGGACCTGGTCCGCGTCGTCCTGGGGTTCGTCGGTGTGCTCGACGCCTGGCATGCGATGAGCGACATGCTGCGCAACGCCGCCGGCAACATCAGCGCCGCGGAAAAGACCTTCATTCCCGAGCAGGAGCAGTCAAGGGCGATCCGCGTCGCCCGTATCTGGACGGCGATCTATGCCACGACCATTGTGTTGGCGCTCTACACCGGCTCGTTTCTGCCGCTGATGCTGATCGGCCTGCCCAGGCTCTATGGGGCCTGGCATCACGTCATGGTCGGCCTTCTGCAGCATGGCGGCCTGGCCGACAATGTCACCGACCACCGGCTCAACAGCCGCACCGTCTACATGAACCCGATCAGCCGCTTCATCTACTGGAACATGAACTACCATGTCGAGCATCACATGTTCCCGATGGTGCCCTATCATGCGCTGCCGAAGCTGCACGAACTGATCAAGCACGATCTGCCGGCGCCGACACCGTCGATCCTGGCCGGCTACCGCGAGATGATCCCGGTCTTCCTGCGCCAATTGCGCAACGAGGACTATTTCCTCAAGCGCGAGCTGCCGCCGACCGCCAGGCCATACCGCGAGGAATTCCACAACGATGCCGTCGCGGCTGCTGCGGAATGATCGCTCGGTCGTCCGGATTTCCAGGCGAGCCCCGATTGTTGAGGAGGAATCTATGAGCGACTGGGTCGAGGCCTGTGACACCGGCGATATCGATGAGGAGGATGTGATGCGCTTCGATCATGGCGGACGCACCTTCGCCATCTATCGCAGCCCAGATGATGAGTTCTTCGCCACTGACGGCCTCTGCACGCATGAAAAGGTGCATCTGGCCGACGGGTTGGTGATGGACGAAATCATCGAATGCCCCAAGCACAATGGCCGCTTCAATTACAAGACGGGTGACGCCCGCGGCGCGCCGGTCTGCGTCAACCTGAAAACCTATCCGGTCAAGGTCGATGCCGGCAAAGTCCTGATCCAGGTCGGATGACCGATATGGCGCGGGGAATGGTCATCATCGGCGCCGGCGAATGCGGTGGGCGAGCAGCGTTGGCACTGCGCGATCTCGGTTATGAGGGGCCTGTGACGCTGGTCGGCGACGAGCCGCATCTGCCCTACGAACGCCCGCCGCTGTCCAAGGACGCCATGGTCAGCGATACGCCCGAGATCAAGGCAATCGCCAGCGATGCAATTCTGGCCGAGAAGTCGATCCGGCATATCCATTCCGTCCAGGCAGTCGCGATCGATCGCGCCGCGCATGCGGTTCGCCTGTCGGACGGCTCAGTCCTGCCCTATGACAAGCTCCTGCTGGCAACCGGTTCGACGCCGCGCAAGCTGCCGATGCCGGGATTGGGTTCGCGCTGCGTTTATCTCCGCACCTTCGCCGATGCACTCGCCATTCGCGCGCATCTCAAGGCCGGCAATCGTATCGCCATCATCGGCGGCGGCTTCATCGGCCTCGAACTCGCCGCCGCGGCGCGCAAGCTCGCAGCGTCGGTTACCGTCATCGAGGCGCAGCCGCGCATCCTGATGCGCGGCGTGCCGGCCGAAATCGCCGAGATCATCCATGAGGCGCATGTCGCCGAAGGCGTGAAGATCCTGTGCGGGACCGGCATCGCGTCCATCGCCGACGATGGCAACGAGGTGCGCATCACGGTTGCCGATGGACAGGAGATATCAGCCGACCTCGCCGTCATCGGCATCGGCGCCGTGCCGGTGACCGGGCTTGCGGCCGAAGCCGGCTTGGCGATCGACAACGGTATCGCTGTCGATGCCGAGCTGCGCAGCAATGATCCCGACATCTTTGCCGCCGGCGATTGCTGCTCGTTTCCGCTTGCCGTCTATGGCGGCCGCCGCGTCCGGCTGGAAGCCTGGCGCAACGCCCAGGAACAAGGCGCGCTGGCGGCCAGGAACATGCTGGGTGCCGGCGAGGCGCATGCGGCGGTGCCGTGGTTCTGGTCGGATCAGTACGGCCTGAGCCTGCAGATCGCAGGCCTCTCCGACGAGGGCCGCAGCACGGTGCGCCGTGATGTCGGCGATGGCGCCTTCATCCTCTTCCATTTGGCCGAAGATGACAGGCTGGTGGCGGCCAGTGGCATCGGCCCCGGCAATGCGGTCGCTCGCGACATCAGGCTGGCCGAAATGCTGATCGGCAAGCAGGCGAAACCGGCATCGCAAGCGCTTGGTTCGCAATCCGTCAAGCTGAAGTCATTGCTGGCGGCGTGAGCTTGCGAAGGCGAAGACAGTCAGGAATGGAGGGCTGAGGCTCTCTAGAACAGCGCCTTCAGCTCCGGCAGCTTGTCGTTGACCAGCCAGCCGTAGTAATTCTCCTCCGGCAGCTTCTCCGGCTCTCCAGCAGCACGGCGCCTGTCGTTCTCCGCCTTCAGCGCATGCGCGCGCTGCTCCGGATTGCCGACATTGTAGAGCGTGGCGGTCAGCCCCGGATTGCCCGAAATATCGAAGCCGGCAATGCTCTTGTAGGCATCGATCGATTTCCTGATCGTCGCGGCGACGTAAGGCAGCGTCAGGTCTGGATCCATGATGGTCTTGTAGACCGAGTTGGGATCGGCGACATCGAGCTCCGGCAGGCCGGAAACCCTGTGCACCAGGTCGCTCATCTGCAGGGCGGTCAGCGGATTGAGCTGGCCGAGGCCGAAGGTCTGGCCGGCATAATAGGGCTGGAAGAAGGTTGCTCCGAAGCGGTCGTCTGGAAAGCTTGTCCCGCCAACGCTCTTGCCGCGAAACGAATGGTTCCACACCTGCTCACGGCATTCCCACAGATCATAGCTGTCCGAGACGCCGGCGCATTTCTTGAATTCCGGCCGCTGCACGAAATCAGTGACGTCCTCGCCGTCATAAGCGAAGGACAGCTTGCTCGACAGGTAAGAGATCGCCTTGACGTAATAAGTCTGCAGCCGGTCGTAGGCGTCGACATTGTAGGTGTGCTCGCCGACGATGGCGCCGACGATGTGCATAGGATCAATGCCGTAGGTGGCTGCTGCCTTCTTGATCTTACCGCGCAGGTCGGCGTCGTTCTGCAGCAGGGCGTAGACCTTGCGGTACTTCGCCTGGAAGGTGGTGTTGGTCGCCTGCGTGCGCCGGCTTGAAGCGCCGGGAATGTCCGGCTGTACGGCATTACGGTTTCCCGCCGGCACCAATGTCGCCGCTTCAGTGGCGAACAGCGTCGCCGCCAGCGTCAAGCCGAGAATGAGCAGGATCAGTTTTTTCATGCGCCGCCGCCCAAGCAATTCCAGGAAAAGTGTGAAACGGTTTTCCGCCCGGAATTGCGTCAACCAAGAGATCGAGAATGCCGCGCAAACTAGGCAAAGCTCTTGATCGAGTCGAGAGCACCCCTTCGCCCAGCACTACGAAAGATGGCCAGATGGTACCATCTGGCCACACCCCAAACTATTTGCCGGAACCGTGTCGTCCGGACCGGCGCCGGAATGACCCCGGCGCCGTCGTTTAAAGGATGAATCGCGACAAATCTGTGTTTCGCGACAGATCGCCGACATGCTTTTCCACATAGGCGGCGTCGATTGTGACGCTGGTGCCGTTGCGGTCCGGCGCGTCATAGGAGATTTCATCCAGCACCCGCTCCATCACCGTCTGCAGCCGCCTTGCGCCGATGTTCTCGACGCTGGCGTTGAGGTCGACGGCGATGCCGGCCAGCGAATCGATGGCGTCGTCGGTGAAGGTCAGGTCGACGCCTTCGGTCTTCATCAGCGCGATATACTGCTTGATCAGGCTGGCCTCGGTCTCGGTCAGGATGCGGACGAAATCGTCCTTCTCCAGCGCGCGCAGCTCGACGCGGATCGGCAGTCGGCCCTGCAATTCCGGCAAAAGGTCGGACGGCTTGGAAACGTGGAACGCACCGGAGGCGATGAACAGGATGTGGTCGGTCTTCAACGGTCCGTATTTGGTCGCCACCGTCGTGCCCTCGATCAGCGGCAGCAGGTCCCGCTGCACGCCTTCGCGAGAAACGCCCGCGCCCATGCCGCCTTCACGCGACGCGATCTTGTCGATCTCGTCGAGGAAGACGATGCCGTCATTCTCCGTAGCGTCGAGCGCCCGGCGCACCACCTCGTCCTGGTCGAGCAGCTTGTCGGACTCATCGTTGACCAGCAGCTCGTAGGATTCCTTGACCGTCGTCTTGCGCGACTTGGTCTTCTTGCCGCCCATTGCCTTCGACAGCATGTCGTTGATGTTGAGCACGCCGATATTGGCGCCCGGCATGCCGGGAATCTCGAAGCCGGGCATGCCGCCAGTGCCGGTGTCGGCGACTTCGATCTCGATCTCCTTGTCATCGAGCTCACCGTCGCGCAGCTTCTTGCGGAAGCTATCGCGGGTGGCCGGGCTCGCCGTCTTGCCGACTAGCGATTCCAGCACGCGTTCCTCGGCATTGATATGGGCGCGCGCCTTGACGTCCTCGCGCATCTTCTCGCGCACCAGGCCGATGGCGATCTCGACCAGGTCGCGGATGATCTGCTCGACGTCGCGGCCGACATAACCGACTTCGGTGAATTTGGTCGCCTCGACCTTGACGAAAGGCGCACCGGCCAGCCGCGCCAGGCGGCGCGAAATCTCGGTCTTGCCGACGCCCGTCGGCCCGATCATCAGGATGTTCTTCGGCATCACCTCCTCGCGCATCTGGCCTTCCAGCTGCTGGCGGCGCCAGCGGTTGCGCAAGGCGATGGCCACGGCGCGCTTGGCGTCCTTCTGGCCGATGATGAAGCGGTCGAGTTCGGAAACGATTTCGCGAGGAGAAAATGTAGTCATATCATTAAATTCCACTTTGCCACTGCTTGATGGCCTCTAACGGATGCAGCAGCATGATCACGTTGAGTGTCAGATTGTCCCGGATCAGATAACCGGTACCCAATTCGAAAACGACGGCGAGACTGACGATCACCCATATAGGTAGGGTTCGCGCCATCACAAATCCCAGCACCATGGCCAGTGTGTCGGACACCGAATTGATGATGCTGTCGCCGTAATAGTCGAGCGAGATGGTGCCGGCGCGGTAGCGGTCGATGATGAAAGGGCTGTTCTCGACCAGCTCCCAGCCGCCTTCGATGAGGACGGCGAATGCCAGCCTCAGTCCGATCGGTGAGCGCGGAAACAGGAATCGCGCCAAGGCATAGAACAGGAAGCCGTGGATGAAATGCGATGGCGTGTACCAGTCGGAAATATGCTGGGAATTCTCCGAACTCTGCACGACGCCATGCCAGAGCTTGACGTAGCCGCAGGTGCAGATCGGTGTCCGTCCCATCAAATAGAGCGTGACAGCCTGGACGATGATCAGCCCGAGCACGATGAGAACCCCCATCCGCCAGCTGTTTTCGTAGGCCGAGAGGTTTTTGTCCTCGCCGGATGCTTTCATGCCCTCATTCCCCCTCATGCCCGTCGTGCTCTTCGGTCATCACAGCCCGCTACGCCTTCAGCGGCGGCAGCCAGCGGATTACGGCCGCCGGCAAAGTGGGCTTGACGACAATTCGCCGGATACGCTGCCAGCCCGCCCCGAAAAGGATGATCAACGCGCCGACAACGACCAAGATCAAGGCAAAAGGTGGAATGCCAGTCGAATGGGAGGCGGAGTTGACCAGATAGTAGATGCCCAGCGAGCCGAAATAGGCCAATGTGGGAACCAACAGCGAACGGCGATCTATGGCGAGCGCAACATAAACGAAGCCAAGGATCAGGATCGTCAGCATGATGGTCGCATTGGCGTCGGGCGCGATATGTCCGAATGCGACGTTCTGGCCAGTTGCCATGATAAAGAGCGGATGCACCAGCATGGGCGCCGATACGACATGCAGCCAGAACGCACAATCGGACCAGATCTTGCGTCGATCCCGGTCGTGGATGTCGAAAGCCACGGCCGTCGAGAATACGATCAGGCCGCAGATCAGCGGCATGTAGAGTGCCGCGCGGAGTAATTCGGGAACATCCTCGAGGCTTGGCCAACCGCGCCTGTCGTCACGCCGTCGTACAGGACTATCGCCGTTTGCAGGAAAGCAAGTAGGGTGAAGGCGATGGCGATGACCCCGGCAAGGACGGGGACGCGAAAGCGCCAGAAATAGATCGCCGCCGCCGCTATTCCCCCGCCGAGAAACAGGTATCCGGCCCGGGAAGCCGTCTGGCGCAACGCCAATAGCTGCCAGATGGTCTCCGGCATGCGGATGTCAAAGCTGGCCTCAACCCGCAGTGCCAGCGCGACCAGGATGGCGACCGTGAAGATCAGGGCAAGCACGGAAGAAGACAATTTCATCCGATGCTGACGCGTGACAATTTCGGCGAGCGCCCAGGCGAAAACCGCAAGAATGCCCGCAATCCAGAACGTCTGACCAGGAAGCATGGTGATGAGGACGAAGAAGATACCGGCGTTGAGCAGAACAGTCCCCACGGTGATGAAGAGATCATTGCCGCCGCCGACCAGTCGCAGGTTTTCCTCGTCACCCTCATCATTGACGTGCTGGGCCTCAGCCGCGACCGAGCGTTCCATGGCCTCAAGTTGATCCCGCAGCGTCTGCGAAATCAGACCCGAGGCGATTGCCTTGTCGAGTGTTTCCGCGCGGATCAATCGGGCTCCTGTGGCGCGTCGCGCGCCATCATCAATGCTGGCCCGTATTCCGATATTCTGGTGTCAAAGGCAACAAAGCCAGCCTTTTCATAAGCGCGGATAGCCCGCCCGTTGGCGGGACCCGGGTCTATGATGACGCGCGGCACGCCTTCCTCTAACAGCTGTTCGACGAACTGGCGCACGATTGCCGAGCCATGGCCGAGCCCGACCAGCTCCGGCCGGCCGATCGACAGGTCGATGCCGAGCGTTCCGTATGGCTGGTCGGCATAGGGGTGGTCGTCTTCCAGATGCGGGTCGTAGCTCTGCAGATAGGCGATCGGCTTGCCGTGGAGTTCGACAATCAGCGGCTCGACGGAGATCGAGTCGATATGATCGCGAATCTCGGCGATTTCCGTTTCGGGATCGTCCCACCACTCTGCCACATGCGGCTCGGCGAGCCAGCAGGCGATCATCGGCAGGTCTTTCTCGGTCACCGGCCGAAAATCATATCTATCTTCTTGTTCAACCATGATCTTTCCCGAAAACCGGTTTCCACTTTTCGGGATCATGGTCGGCGGCCGGGTCAGCCGGCATCGAGCGTTTCGATGACGAAATTGTTGTTGGTGTAGACGCAGATATCGGATGCGATCTGCATCGCCTTGCGGGCGATCTCCTCGGCGTCCTTGTCGCTGTCCATCAGGGCGCGCGCCGCGGCCAGCGCGAAATTGCCGCCAGAACCGATGGCCATGACGCCATGTTCGGGCTCGAGCACGTCGCCGGTGCCGGTCAGCGCCAGCGAGACCGACTTGTCGGCAACCAGCATCATCGCTTCCAGCCGGCGCAGATAGCGGTCGGTGCGCCAGTCCTTGGCGAGTTCGACGCAGGCGCGCGTCAGCTGGTCGGGATATTGTTCGAGCTTGGCTTCGAGCCGCTCCAGAAGGGTGAAGGCGTCCGCCGTGGCGCCGGCAAAACCGGCGATCACATTGCCGCTCTTGCCGATGCGGCGCACCTTTTTGGCGTTGCCCTTCATGATAGTCTGGCCAAGGCTGACCTGGCCGTCGCCGGCGATCACCACCTTGTTGCCTTTGCGCACCGTCACGATGGTCGTGGCGTGCATGGTCAGTTCGTTCGACATTTTCCGGCTCCGAGCAGCGCTATCCCAAAAGGCGATTGGCGCGGTACGAGTGACTTGATCGGCCATATGTATGCATGGGCCCGATGATTGCAAACCGCTCGATACCGACCCGGATGGCAACTGGCAATCGCCGGATCATGCTGCTAGAAGGCTCTCGTTTTCAAGCGGTGAAGGGCTTGGAACACGTGAAAACCCTGGGACAAGGACAAGGTCATGTCGCCCCGCTCCGCCGAAGCCAGCCGCAAGACCAAGGAAACCGACATCGCGGTATCGGTCCATGTCGACGGCTCGGGCAAGTCGGACATTTCGACGGGCGTCGGCTTCTTCGACCATATGCTGGACCAGCTTTCCCGCCACTCGCTGATCGACATGACGGTCAAGGCCAAGGGCGACCTGCACATCGACGACCACCACACGGTCGAGGACACCGGCATCGCACTCGGCCAGGCGCTGGCCAAGGCGCTCGGCGAACGGCGCGGCATCATGCGCTATGCATCGATCGACCTTGCCATGGACGAGACGCTGACGCGTGCCGCGATCGACGTGTCCGGCCGTCCGTTCCTGGTCTGGAACGTTTCCTTCTCGTCGCCGAAGATCGGCACCTTCGACACCGAACTGGTGCGCGAGTTCTTCCAGGCGCTGGCGCAGAATGCGGGCATCACGCTGCATGTCACCAACCATTATGGCGCCAACAACCACCATATCGCTGAGACTTGCTTCAAGGCGGTGGCGCGTGCGCTGCGCATGGCACTTGAACGCGACCCGCGCCAGCCTGACGCGGTACCCTCCACCAAGGGATCTTTGAAGGGATAGCGTCATGACCGCCTATGTCGTCATGGAACCGCCCGGCCGCAGCGAGAGGGCCGATACAACCGCCTTTGTCCGCGACGGTTTCACCTGGCTGGGTTTTCTGGTGCCGCCGCTCTGGTTCGCCTGGCATCGGCTGTGGATCGAGGCAGCCCTTGCCTTCGTCGTCATGGGCCTGCTTTCTATGCTTGGCCAAAAGCTCGGCCTTGGCCCGGCCGCATCGCTGCTCTCGTTGCTGGTTTCGCTGTATGTCGGACTGGAAGGGCAGGGGCTGCGCATATCGGCACTTCGCCGGCGCGGCTGGCACGAATGGGGCGTGGTCGAGGCCGGATGGCTCGATGACGCCGATACGCGCTATGCGCTCGAGACGGAAGCACGTTCCGATCAGCCCGCACCGGGACCGCGCATGGTCCCGGACGCTGCCCTGGCGCGGCCATCGCAGCCGGGCATCGCGCTGGGGCTGACCCATGTTCCGGGAAGACACTGATGCGGGTTGCCATCATCGATTACGGCTCGGGCAATCTGCGCTCTGCCACCAAGGCTTTCGAGCGTGCCGCGCGGGAAGCCGGCACATCCGCGGATATCGACCTGACCGCCGATGCGGAGAGGGTGCGCACGGCCGATCGCATCGTCCTGCCCGGCGTCGGCGCCTATGCCGACTGTGCGGCCGGCTTGCATGGCGTCGAAGGCATGTGGGAGGCGATCGAGGAGGTCGCGATTGCCAAGGGCCGGCCTTTCCTGGGCATCTGCGTCGGCATGCAACTGATGTCGCAGCGCGGCCTGGAAAAGATTGTCACCAATGGCTTCGGCTGGATATCAGGCGACGTCAAGGAGATCAGGCCGGCCGATCCGGCACTGAAAATCCCGCAGATCGGCTGGAACACGATCGACCTCAAACGCCAGCATCCGCTGTTTGCCGGCATTCCGACCGGGCCGGACGGGCTGCATGCCTATTTCGTCCATTCCTACCATCTTGATGCGCGCCAAGCGGACGAGGTCCTGGCGGTCGCTGACTATGGCGGCCCGGTGACGGCCACGGTCGCCCGTGACAATCTCGTCGGTACGCAGTTCCATCCTGAAAAGAGCCAGGCGCTGGGCCTGGCGCTGATCACCAATTTCCTGCGCTGGAGGCCCTGAAACACCATGAGTAAGAAGGGCTACTGGATGGCGATGATCGATGTCCGCGATCCCGATGTGTACAAGCAGTACATCGAGGCGAATGCCGTCGCCTTCGCGAAATACGGCGCGAAACTCCCGGTGCGGGCCGGTCGTTACGAGAGCCCCGAAGGACCGACCGGCAACCGTCACGTGCTGGTCGAGTTCGAGTCCTACGACAAGGCGGTCGAATGCTATCATTCGCCGGAATATCAGCACGCCTCGAAGTTTCGGCTTGCCGCCTCATCGGGCCATTTCGTCATCGTTGAAGGCGCCTGAACGGATGATCCTTTTCCCAGCCATCGACCTCAAGGACGGCCAATGCGTGCGCCTCAAGCACGGCGACATGGCCACCGCGACCATCTACAATGACGATCCGGCGGCCCAGGCCAAAGCCTTCGAACAACAGGGCTTCGAGTGGCTGCATGTCGTCGACCTCAATGGTGCCTTCCAGGGCCAGAGCGTCAACAGTGCGGCGGTCGGCGCCATCCTCAAGGCGACGAAGAATCCGGTCCAGCTCGGCGGCGGCATCCGCACGCTGGCGCAGATCGAGGACTGGCTCGATCGCGGGCTGGCCCGCGTCATCCTCGGTACGGTGGCGGTGCGCGATCCCGATCTGGTCAAGCAGGCTTGCAAGGCATTCCCGGGCCAGGTGGCCGTCGGCATCGACGCCAAGGGCGGCAAGGTTGCCGTTGAAGGCTGGGCCGAGGCGTCGAGCCTCGGCGTCATCGAACTGGCGAAGAAGTTCGAGGGCGCCGGCGTCGCCGCCATCGTCTACACCGACATCGACCGCGACGGCGTTCTGACCGGCATCAACTGGGATGCCACCATCGACCTCGCCGACGCCGTGTCGATCCCGGTCATCGCTTCCGGCGGCCTCGCCTCGATCGCGGACATCGTGCGCATGACCATGCCCGACGCGAAAAAGCTCGAGGGCGCGATCTCCGGCCGCGCGCTCTATGATGGCCGCATCGATCCGACCGAGGCGCTGGCGATCCTGAAAGGCCGGCCTGCGGCGGAGACGCGGTCGTGAAAATCTCCATCATTCTGGCCTCTTATGACAGCGGCCACTACCATGGCGGCATGGGCCAAGGTCCGGATTCGCTGATATCGGGCGGTCTCGTGGACGCGCTGACCATAGCTGGCCACGATGTTGCCGTGGAAGACATCGGCAAGGTCGGAGACATTCAGGAGCGCGAGATCGCCACCGGCTTTGCCGTCTGCAATGCGGTTGCCGCCGAGGTTCGCCTTGCCCGTGACGCCGGTCGGTTTCCCATCGTTCTTGCCGGAAACTGCCTGACCAGCGCTGGCGCGGTCGCCGGAGAGGACGCCGATGCGATCATCTGGGCCGACCAGCATGGTGACCTCAACACGCCCGAGACATCCATATATGGCTTTCTCGACGGCATGGCGCTGGCCACTGTTCTGGGCCTGTGCTGGCGCCCGATGGCGGCGGCCATTCCCGGCTTCAAGCCGATCGATCCGTCATGTTGCGTGCTCATCAACGCACGCGATCTCGATGTCGCGGAAAAGCAGCTCCTCGAGACATTGCCGATCATCCGGACGGAATGTCCGGGAGTGGCCCAGGCGACCGAAAGACTGAAGGTCGCCGGCGCCAGACGCGTGCACATGCATCTCGACCTCGACGTGCATGACCCCCAGCAGCTGCAGGCCAACCGCTACGTCAGTTCCGGCGGGCCGAGCCCGGAACAGTTGCGCGACGCGGCTTGTGCCGTCGCACTTGCGGTGCCGGTCGTCGGCATCACTGTTTCCGCCTATGATCCGGCCTTCGACGCGCAGGGCGATGTCCCGCCGCTGGTCGGTCAGTTGCTCAACGATCTCATCGCCACGATAGAGGGCCGCTGATGCTGAAAGCCCGTGTCATCCCCTGCCTCGATGTCAAGAACGGTCGCGTCGTCAAGGGCGTCAACTTCGTCGATCTGATCGACGCCGGCGACCCGGTCGAGGCTGCCAAGGCCTATGATGCGGCCGGCGCCGACGAGCTCTGCTTCCTCGACATCACCGCTTCGTCGGATAATCGCGAGACCATCTTCGACGTCATCGCACGCACCGCCGAACAATGCTTCATGCCGCTGACCGTCGGCGGCGGCGTGCGCCAGGTCGCCGATATCAGGAAGCTGCTGCTGGCCGGCGCCGACAAGGTGTCGATCAACACGGCGGCGGTGAAGAACCCGGATTTCGTCGCCGAGGCGGCCGACAAGTTCGGCAACCAGTGCATCGTCGTCGCCATCGATGCCAAGAAAGTGTCGGGCGCCGGCGAGGCCGATCGCTGGGAGATCTTCACCCATGGCGGGCGAGAGAAGACCGGCATCGATGCGGTCGAGTTCGCGCGAAAAATGGTCGATCGCGGCGCCGGCGAGATCCTGCTGACCTCGATGGATCGGGACGGCACCAAGGCCGGCTACGACATCGCGCTGACCCGCGCCATTGCCGACGCGGTGCGGGCGCCGGTCATCGCTTCCGGCGGTGTCGGCACGCTCGATCACATGGTCGAAGGCATTCGCGATGGGCATGCCGGCGCGGTGCTGGCGGCCTCCATCTTCCATTTCGGCACCTACACGATAGCGCAGGCCAAGGCGCATATGGCCGCTGCGGGGCTGCCGATGCGGCTGGACTCGCTTGGCAATCGGTCCTAAAGCATGATCCCGAAAAGTGGGAACCGGTTTTCGGCAAAAAGATCATGCTGAAACAAGCAGATAGATGAACGGTCATGACCGAGTTTTCGCTATCCGACCTGGAAAAAATCGTCGGGGAACGCGCCCATTCCGGTGATCCGGACTCCTGGACTGCAAACCTGTTTGCGCGCGGCATCGACAAGGCGGCGCAGAAGCTTGGTGAAGAAGCGGTCGAGACCGTCATTGCCGCCGTCAAGGGCGATAAACAGGCCCTCATTTCGGAAAGCGCCGATCTTGTATATCATTGGCTCGTCGTTCTCGGCCTCTCCGGGGTTTCGCTGAGCGACGTGCTTAGGGAACTCGAACGCCGCACCGGGCATTCGGGCATCGCCGAGAAGGCGTCACGGCCCAAGGGCTGACCGCGAGGAGGGCAGGCATCTCGATGGATCAGCTCGCGCCAACCGAGAAATATTCACCCTTTCGTTTCTTCTCGGCCGAGCAATGGTCGCAATTCCGCGCCGACACGCCATTGACGCTAAGCGCGGACGAATTCCGCCGCCTGCGCTCGCTCAACGACCCGATCGACCTCGAAGAGGTCAAGCGCATCTATCTGTCGCTGTCGCGGCTTTTGTCCGCGCATGTCGAGGCGAGCCAGCTGCTGTTCAGGCAACGCCAGGCCTTTTTCAACGCGGTGGACATCGTCAAGACGCCTTTCATCATCGGCATTGCCGGTTCCGTCGCGGTCGGCAAATCGACCACCGCGCGCGTGTTGAAGGAGCTGTTGGCGCGTTGGCCGTCGAGCCCCAAGGTCGACCTCATCACCACCGACGGCTTCCTGCTGCCCAACGAGGTCCTGCGCCGCGAGAACCTGATGGAACGCAAGGGTTTTCCAGACAGCTACGATGTCGGCGCTCTGCTGCGCTTCCTCTCGGGCATTAAGTCCGCGCTGCCCGATGTCCGCGCGCCGGTCTATTCGCACCTGACCTATGACGTCATTCCCGGCGAGTTCGTCACCATCGACCGGCCCGACATCCTGATCTTCGAAGGCATCAATGTCCTGCAGCCCGGCAAGCTGCCCCAGGACGGCAAGATCGTGCCCTTCCTGTCGGATTTCTTCGACTTCGCCATCTATATCGATGCCGACGAGAAGCTGATCCACAATTGGTACATCTCCCGCTTCATGCGGCTGCGTGAGACCGCTTTCCGCAACCCGGAGTCCTTCTTTCACCGCTATTCGCAGCTCTCGGAGGGTTCGGCGCGCGCCATCGCCGAAGGTCTGTGGACCAACATCAACCTGAAGAACCTGCGCGAGAACATCCTGCCGACGCGAGCCCGCGCCGACCTCATCCTGCGCAAGGGCGCCGATCACCGGGTCGAGGAAGTGGCGCTCAGGAAGCTGTGACGGCCGGCTTCGTCACCCGTCGCAGCGTCAGATTGATGCGGCCGCCATTTTTCAGCAGCGCCGAAGTCGAGGGATAGATCCGGTCGACGCCGTGGAAGCACAGGCGGCCTTCGCCGCCGAGCACCACGACATCGCCGCTTTTCAGTCGAAACGACTTTGTGCCGCCCTCGCGCGTCGCCCCCTCGCGCGTCACTTGGCCAACCCTGAACAGGCAATCGTCGCCGAGCGAGACGGAAACCACCGGCGCCGAAAAATCGGCCTCGTCGCGGTCCTGGTGCAGGCCCATCTTTGCCTCTGGCGTGTAGAAATTGACCAGGCACGCTTCCGGCGGATGCGGATAGCCCGAGACCTGCCGCCACAGCTCGAGCAGGCTATTCGGGATTGGCGGCCATGGCGCCCCGGTCACTGGATGCGTCGGCTGGTAGCGGTAGCCTTGCTCCTTGTCCGTGACCCAGCCGAGCGGGCCGCAATTGGTCATGCGCACACTCATCTCCTTGCCGGTGCGCGGCATCGCCGGCACGAACAGCGGCGCCTGCTGCACGACGCTTCTCACCTCATCGACCAGCGCTTCCTGCACGCTGCGTGACAGGTAAGCCGGCATGTGGCGGACGCCTTTGGGCAGGACGAGCATAGGCTTGGTCGCTAGATCCGTTCGTCAAAAGTCAAGCATGCCATCGCCAAATGAAAACGGCGACCCGAAAGTCGCCGCTCATGCCAACAGCGGTTCGAAATTGGAAGTTGTTTTGTGCGCTCGCCATTGGCTGTGTAGTGCTTAATCGTTCTCCACCCGGCTGCGCAGTTTCTTGATCGTGCCGCGTCCGGCCTTGCTCTTCAGCCGCCGCTCCACTGCACCCTTCGATGGCCGCGTCTTCTTGCGCGGCGGCGGCGGCGGTTCGGCGGCCTTGGCGACCAGCGCCGTGAGCCGTGCCCGTGCGTCCGCCCGGTTCTGTTCCTGGGTGCGGAAGCGGCCTGCCTCGATGACGATGACGCCGTCCTTGGTGGCACGCTGGCCGGCAAGCTTGATCGTGCGCTCGCGCACGCGCTCCGACAGGCCCGTTGCGTTGGCCGCGTCGAAGCGCAGTTGCACCGCCGTCGCCACCTTGTTGACGTTCTGGCCGCCCGGACCGGACGAACGGATGAAGTCCTCGTGCAGGTCGCCCGGGTAGATCACCGCATCGTCGGCAATGATGATGTTGTCGTCGCTCGCCATGCCGCAGTCATGGCGCGGCGGATCAAAAAAGAAAAGGCCCGATCGAAACCGGGCCTTTCAACGACGGCTGAGTCCGATGGCGTGATTACTCCGCCGCTTCCTGCATGCGCGGCGCGGCGCCCAGCACCACGGCGTCGACATGACGTTCGAATTTCTCGAAGTTGACGGCGAACATGCCGACCAGTCTTGCCGCCTGCAGGTCATAGCCGGCCTTGTCAGACCAGGTCGAGCGCGGGTCGAGAATGGCGCTGTCGACGCCGCGAACCGCCACCGGCACCTCGAAACCGAAATGAGGGTCGGTGCGGAACTCGGCCGTCTTCAGCGAGCCGTCGAGTGCGGCGGCAAGCAAGGCCCGCGTCGCCTTGATCGGCATGCGCTTGCCGGTACCGTAGGCGCCGCCGGTCCAGCCGGTGTTGACCAGCCAGCAATCGGCGCCATGGCGGGCGATCAGCTCGCGCAGCAGGTTGCCGTATTCCGATGGATGGCGCGGCATGAACGGCGCGCCGAAACAGGTGGAAAACGTCGCTTCGGGCTCGGTCACGCCCTTTTCGGTTCCGGCCACCTTGGCGGTGTAACCGGAGAGGAAATGATACATCGCCTGCGCCGGGCTCAGCCGCGCGATCGGCGGCATCACGCCGAAGGCGTCGGCGGTCAGCATGATGATGTTGTTGGGGTGGTTGGCGCGTCCCGTCTTGCTGGCGTTGGGGATGAAGTCCAGCGGATAGGCGCAGCGCGTGTTTTCGGTGAGCCTCCCATCGTTGAAATCCGGCACGCCGTCGACATCGAGCACGACATTTTCCAGCACGGTGCCGAAGCGCTGCGTGGTGGCAAATATTTCCGGCTCGGCTTCCGCCGACAGCTTGATCGTCTTGGCGTAGCAGCCGCCTTCGAAATTGAAGATGCCATGCGGCCCCCAGCCATGCTCGTCGTCGCCGATCAGCGTGCGCGAGGGATCGGCCGAAAGCGTCGTCTTGCCGGTGCCCGACAGGCCGAAGAAGATGGCTGCATCGCCGGCCGCGCCCTCATTGGCCGAGCAATGCATCGGCATCACACCTTTCGCCGGCAGCAGATAGTTGAGCATGGTGAACACCGACTTCTTCATCTCGCCGGCATAGGAGGTGCCGCCGATCAGCACGATCTTGCGCGTGAGGTCGACGGCGATCACCGTTTCGGTACGGCTGCCGTGGCGGGCTGGATCGGCACGGAAGGACGGCAGGTCGATGATGGTCATATCCGGTACGAAATGCTCGAGTTCGGCGGCATTCGGACGGATGAGCAGATTGCGGATGAACAGCGAGTGCCAGGCAAACTCGGTGACGACCCTGGTCGGCAGCTTCAGCTCCTCATCGGCACCGCCAACCAGATCCTGGACGTAAATATCCTTGTCGGCGGCATGCGCCTGGAAATCGGCAAGCAACGCGTCGAACTGGGCCGGCGAGATCGCCTTGTTGTTGTCCCACCAGATATGCGGCTCGGTGGCGCCGTCGCGGACGACGAATTTGTCCTTGGGCGAGCGGCCGGTGTGCTGGCCGGTCTCGGCGAGCAGCGCGCCGTGCGCGGTCAGCCTGGCTTCGCCGCGTCGGATCGATTCCTCATAAAGGGCTGCCGCACCGAAATTATAGCGCACCACGCCGGTGGTTTTCAGGCCGATATGATCGATCGCGCAGGCAGGATTGCGTTTGCCGACTTCCGACATGGGTGTCCCTTCTTGGATTTGCCGCATCTTTGCCGGCGTGTTTCCGACAAGCCCGCACCGCGGACTGAAATGCTCAGAAACAGAAAAGCCGAATGATATCAAATCATTAATCGATTTAAATATTTTGAAAGTTGTTTAAATCGTTTATATGTGCAAAAAGTTTCGCGGTTGCCCAAAGGATTGGCGATGTTCGTTCGTCCAATCCATATCGAGGTAGGATTGTGGCCGCCGGCAAGCCGCGCGTGACAGCGGACAAGGCCTATGCCACATTTTGTACCTAATTTGTCCTGCAAAAGCCCCTTCTCTACGAAAGAAGGGACAGCTCATGAGGGAGCCGCTTGAAATGGCAACAATCGCGCTTGTCGATGACGACCGCAACATTCTGACATCGGTGTCGATCGCCCTCGAATCCGAGGGGTATCGCGTCGAGACTTACACGGATGGTGCGTCAGCGCTGGAGGGATTGGCGGCACGCCCGCCTAACCTTGCCATCCTCGACATCAAGATGCCGCGCATGGACGGCATGGAACTGCTGCGCCGGATGCGCCAGAAGTCCGACCTCCCGGTGATCTTCCTGACTTCCAAGGACGACGAAATCGATGAATTGTTCGGCCTCAAGATGGGCGCCGACGATTTCATCCGCAAACCGTTCTCGCAGCGTCTGCTGGTCGAGCGGGTGCGCGCCGTGCTGCGCCGTGCCAGTGCCCGCGAGGCCGCCGCCAAGACACCCAGCCAGCAGGCCCGCTCGCTCGAACGCGGTCAGCTCGTGATGGACCAGGAGCGCCACACCTGCACCTGGAAGGGCGAGCCGGTGACGCTCACCGTCACCGAGTTCCTGATCCTGCATTCGCTGGCGCAGCGTCCCGGTGTCGTAAAAAGCCGTGATGCGCTGATGGATTCGGCCTATGATGAACAGGTCTATGTCGACGACCGCACCATCGACAGCCACATCAAGCGGCTGCGCAAGAAGTTCAAGGCCGTCGACGACGACTTCGAGATGATCGAAACCCTTTACGGAGTCGGATACCGGTTCCGCGAGGCGTGAGTGCATGTCGCCCAAAAGTGGTCCCGGTTTTTGGGGTGACGACATGCACCAGAGCAAGGTATTTCATGTCGCCCAAAAGTGGTCCCGGTTTGGGATGACGACATGCATCTAACTAGAGACTAGGCGGGAGCTGCTATTCGATGGCAGTCGAGGCACAGCGAAGCAGACCGGCGGGCGCCTCGAGGCGGCCGTCGCGGATCATGCCGTCCTTCGTGTCGAAGATCACGGTCCCGATGCGCCGCTTCCTCGGCCATCATATCTTTTCCAGCCTGACGCGGCGTATCCTTTTCCTCAATCTTGCCGGCCTTGCTGTCCTGGTGACCGGCATCCTCTATCTCAACACCTTCCGCGACGGGCTGATCGACGCCCGCGTCGAAAGCCTGATGACGCAGGGCGAGATCATCGCCGGCGCGATCGCGGCGTCGGCGACGGTCGAGACGGATTCGATCAGCATCGACCCGGAAAAGCTGCTTGAGCTGCAGGCCGGCGAAAGCCTTGGACCGGGCTCCGACCAGCTCGACAATCTCGACTTCCCGATCAACCCGGAACGTGTCGCGCCGGTGCTGAGAAGGCTGATCTCGCCGACCCGGACCCGCGCCCGCATCTATGATCGCGACGCCAACCTGCTGCTCGATTCACGCCATCTCTATTCGCGCGGCCAAATCCTGCGCTACGACCTGCCGCCGGTCGAAGAGGAACAGCCCGATCTGCTCGAGCGCATCCAGAAATTCGTCTTCGACTTCTTCCGCAACACCGAGCTGCCAGTCTATCACGAGCAGCCGGGCGGCAATGGCGCCGCCTTCCCGGAAGTGGTCAAGGCGCTCACCGGCAGCCCGTCGACCATCGTGCGCATCTCGGAGCAGGGTGAGCAGATCGTTTCCGTGGCGGTGCCCATCCAGCGCTTCCGCGCCGTTCTCGGCGTTCTGATGCTGTCGACCGAAGGCGGCGATATCGACAAGATCGTCGCCGCAGAGCGCAAGGCGATCCTGCGCGTCTTCGGCATCGCGGCCTTGGTCACCGCCATCCTGTCGATGCTGCTCGCCTCCACCATAGCCAATCCGCTGCGCCGGCTGTCGGCGGCGGCGGTGCGGGTGCGGCGCGGCGTCAAGAGCCGTGAGGAAATCCCCGACTTTTCCGACCGCCAGGACGAGATCGGCAATCTCTCGATCGCGATACGCGACATGACCAACGCTCTCTACGCCCGCATCGAGGCGATCGAAAGCTTTGCGGCCGACGTGTCGCATGAATTGAAGAACCCGCTGACGTCGCTGCGCAGCGCGGTGGAAACCTTGCCGCTGGCCAAGAACGACGATTCGCGCGGCAGGCTGATGGACGTCATCCAGCACGATGTCAGGCGGCTGGACCGGCTCATCACCGATATTTCCGATGCCTCCCGTCTTGATGCGGAGCTCGCGCGCGAAGATGCCGGGACCGTCGACTTGAAGAAATTTATCACCGATCTCGTCGTCGTTTCGCGTGAAGCCACGCGCAACAAGAAGGCGGTCGAGATCGAGTTCAAGGTCGCCAAACTGCCGCAGGGCGTCAAAGGCTATTTCGTCGTCGGCCATGATCTGCGCATCGGCCAGGTCATCACCAACCTGATCGAGAACGCCCGCTCCTTCGTTCCCGAGGACCATGGCCACATCGGCCTGTCGCTGGCGCGCGCCGGCAAGTTCAACATCATCACCGTCGACGACAATGGTCCCGGCATCCGCGCCGACAACATCGACCGCATCTTCGAACGGTTCTACACCGACCGGCCGGCCGGCGAGGCGTTCGGCCAGAATTCAGGCCTTGGCCTGTCGATATCCAGGCAGATCGTCGAGGCCCATGGCGGCACCTTGACCGCCGAGAACATCCCCGGCACCAAACCCGGCGAGATCAAGGGCGCGCGCTTTGTCGTGACGCTGCCGGCCGAAGCATGATCCCGAAAAGTGGAAACCGGTTTTCTCGGACGAACGGTTCCGTTCGTCCAGAGATCATGCTTCATCCAACCGGCATGATCCCGAAAAGTGGAAACCGGTTTTCGGACAAGATCATCATGCTTCATCCAAAAGCATGATCGTGCAAGATCGTGCCTGATCCAGTTGCGCAGCCAGAAAACATTCACGGAACCGCGATCCTGATCGGCGAGCGCGGCGTCCTTATCACCGGGCCGTCCGGCGCCGGTAAGACGACGTTGGCGCTGACACTCCTGGACCATTGCCGCGCGCGCGGACTGTTCTCGCGGCTGATCGGCGACGACAGGCTGCTTGCCGCGGCCCGCGCCGGGCGGCTGGTCTGTCGCGTGCCTGCGACCATCGCCGGTCTCGCCGAAGTGCCTGGGTTCTTGCCGCGACCGCTGCCGTTCGAGCCGGGCGGAGTGATCGACCTGCATGTGAGGCTGGTGCCAAAGGCAGAGATGGCCCGTTTCCAGGAGGAGGAAATCAGCGAGCCTGTCGCAGGCTGCCCGGTGCCGCGTATCGACCTTGCCGAGCGTAACGCCGCCACGGCACTGCCCGCCGTGATGGCGCGGCTGTCGATCGCGCCTTTTCTATGATCCGCCCCGGCTTTTTTGCTGCAATGCGTCAAAATGGCATGGACCTGCGCAATTTTGGGCTTGTCAACGGGCCGTGCGTCGACAAGATAGCGCTCCCGCCGCCTGGAATGGCTGGCGAGCATAAAATGCGCCTGTGAAGCGGCGATGACGGGAGCCACCAAAGAATGATCGGACTCGTGCTTGTAACGCACGGTCAACTGGCCGCCGAGTTTCGACATGCCGTGGAACATGTCGTCGGGCCACAAGACAATTTCGAAACCGTGGCGATCGGCGCCGATGACGATATGGAGCAGCGTCGCCGCGATATCGTCGACGCTGTTGCCCGTGTCGACACCGGGGCGGGGGTCATCGTGCTGACCGACATGTTCGGCGGCACGCCCTCCAACCTTGCCATCTCGGTGATGGAGTCCGGCCGCACCGAAGTGATCGCCGGCATGAACCTGCCGATGCTGATCAAGCTCTCCTCGATCCGCAAGGGCGACAATATGGCCGCCGCGCTCGACGAGGCTCAGGCGGCCGGCCGCAAATACATCAATGTCGCCAGTCAGCTTCTGAGCAGCAAATGAACGCGCTGTCCCCGGAAAAAGATCAGATCGCCAAAGATACCATCACGAGGGACTTCCCCATCATCAACCAGCGCGGCCTGCACGCCCGCGCCTCGGCGAAATTCGTCCAGCTGGCCAGCGGCTTCGACGCCTCGGTGCATGTCGAGAAGGACGGCGTCAAGGTCGGTGGCACCTCGATCATGGGCCTGATGATGCTGGCGGCAAGCCCCGGCTACTCGATCCGAGTCACCGCCAGCGGGCCGCAGGCGCGGCAGGTCATCGACGCGCTGGAGCAACTGGTGGCGTCCCGCTTCGGCGAGGAAAGCTGATCCGTCACACCGCGAACGCGTGTCCGAGAGACATGCACGGATAAAGATTTCTTTATATCCCATTGTCGTCCCGGTGCCGATCTGCTAGTCAACCCGGCAATTCGCGCCCTTCGACGCGCCTGCCGGCGTGGGCGCATCCGCAACCAATTCGCAGCACAAAACTTCGGAGCACTGCCATGACGGGTAGCAAGGACTATGTGGTCGCCGACATCTCGCTTGCCGGCTGGGGCCGCAAGGAAATCGAGATCGCCGAGACCGAAATGCCGGGCCTGATGGCCAGCCGCGAGGAATTCGGCGACAAGCAGCCGCTCAAGGGCGCGCGCATCACCGGCTCGCTGCACATGACCATCCAGACCGCGGTCCTGATCGAGACGCTGAAGGCGCTCGGCGCCGATCTCCGCTGGGCCTCCTGCAATATCTTCTCGACCCAGGATCACGCGGCCGCGGCCATCGCCGAGGCCGGTATCCCGGTGTTCGCCGTTAAGGGCGAGTCGCTCGAGCAGTACTGGGATTATACCGACAAGATTTTCCAGTGGGCCGACGGCGGCCTCTCCAACATGATCCTCGATGATGGCGGCGACGCCACCATGTACATCCTGATCGGCGCCCGCGCCGAGGCCGGGGAGGACGTCCTGTCCAACCCGCAGAGCGAGGAGGAAGAGTACTTCTACGCGCAGGTGAAGAAGCGCCTGAAGGCCTCGCCCGGCTTCTTCACCAAGCAGAAGGCGGCGATCCGTGGCGTCACCGAAGAGACGACGACCGGCGTCAACCGGCTTTACCAGCTGCAGAAGAAGGGCCTGCTGCCCTTCCCCGCCATCAACGTCAACGACTCGGTCACCAAGTCGAAATTCGACAACAAATACGGCTGCAAGGAATCGCTCGTCGACGGCATCCGTCGCGGCACCGACACGATGATGGCCGGCAAGGTAGCCGTCGTCTGCGGTTACGGCGACGTCGGCAAGGGCTCGTCGGCCTCGCTCAAGGGCGCCGGCGCCCGCGTCAAGGTTACCGAGGTCGATCCTATCTGCGCCCTGCAGGCGGCGATGGATGGTTTTGAAGTCGTCACGCTGGAAGACGCGGCACCCACCGCCGACATCGTCATCACCACCACCGGCAACAAGGATGTCGTCACTCTCGACCACATGCGCTCGATGAAGGACATGGTGATCGTCGGCAACATCGGTCACTTCGACAACGAGATCCAGGTGGCCGCGCTGCGCAACCTGAAATGGACCAACGTCAAGCCGCAGGTGGACATGATCACTTTCCCGGACGGCAAGCGGATGATCCTTCTGTCGGAAGGCCGCCTGCTCAATCTCGGTAACGCAACCGGCCACCCGAGCTTCGTCATGTCGGCGTCCTTCACCAACCAGGTGCTTGCCCAGATCGAGCTGTACACCAAGCCCGGCCAGTACGAGAACCAGGTCTATGTCCTGCCCAAGCATCTCGATGAAAAGGTCGCGCGCCTGCATCTCGACAAGCTTGGCGCCCGCCTCACCGAATTGTCTGGCGAGCAGGCGGCCTATATCGGCGTCACGCCGCAGGGTCCGTTCAAGCCGGAACACTACCGCTATTAACCAAATCTAAAAGTGCTACCAGATATTGAGGCCGGGCGATTGACTTTTCGCCCGGCTTTATTTTTGCGCGCAATCGCCTTCACGACGATTCGGCGAGGGTTTATTGTCAGGTGATTCGCGACGCTTCCAGCCCGAGAGGGGTTCAAGAGAGGTGTGCATCAGGGCGGTCTTGCATTCAGGCGGCGGAGAGGACCAAGACATGCCGGGGCAACACCCGCACAGAGCGGGACGGGCCGTTTCCGGCGGCCATGACGATTCGAGGATCACTGGCTCCGCCTTGCAAAGCGGGGGCCTGTCCTGGCGCGCCCGTGCGTCGATCTTCCTTGCCACCTCCGCGCTTGCCGGCCCTTTGGCAGGTGCTGTCGCGCATGCCGAGACCGCTGGTTCCGCCGTCGCCGGATTGTCGATGAGCGCCGTCGAGGTGATGCAGCTTGCCGTGTTTGTCGGGGTGACGGGCGCTGCCCTTCTCTCCGCCATCGTTCTCATCCGCGAAAGAGCCCGCACCTCGGCGGAAAATGTCGAACTCAGGAGCCGCCTCGCCGACATCAACGCGGCGCTCCGCCGCTCGGAGGCGCTGCTCAATCTGCGCGACCAGCGCGTGGTCGTCTGGGCTGCGGAAAACAAGAAGCCGGAACTCATAGGCACATTGCCCGTCGAAAGCGGCGCTCCGGAGGACCGGGCTGCTTTCCTTGCTTTCGGCCGGTGGCTGATGCCGCGTTCGGCGGCAGCACTTGAACATGCCGTTGCGGGATTGCGCGAAAAGGCCAAACCCTTCGACCTCGTCATCGAATCGCAGGCCGGCGCTCCGCTCGAAGTGCATGGTCGCAAGAGCGCGGCGCATGTGCTCGTGCGTTTTATCTCGCTTTCGGAGACGCAGCGCAGCCAGGCCAGGCTGAAGATCGAGAACCAACGGCTGGCCGCCGACCATGATACGATGATCGGCCTGCTCGACGCGCTGAACATGCCGGCCTGGCTTCGCAGCGCGGATGGGCGGCTGAAGTGGGTCAACCGGGCCTATGCCGATGCGGTCGAATCCGAAAATGCCGAAACCGCGGTTCGGGAGGCAAAAGAGTTCCTCGGTGGCCAGGCACGCGACGCGATTGCCGCCCAGCACAAGACGCATCCGGTCTTCGAACAGTCGCTTTCCACCGTGATCGAAGGTGATCGCCGTGTGTTTGCGGTCACCGATTTCGCCGGCAGCGAAGGCTCGGCCGGCCTTGCTTGCGACACCAGCGCCATCGAGACGGTTCGCGGCGAATACGAGCGGACCGTCAGGAGCCACGCCGACACGCTCGACCAGCTCAATACGGCGGTCGCCATTTTCGACACCGACGAGAAGCTGCGGTTCTTCAATCAGGCCTTTCAGAAGCTATGGGGCCTCGACAGTGGTTTCCTGCACAGCGCTCCCGACAATGCGCTGCTGCTCGACCGGCTGCGCAGCGAGGGCAAGATCGCCGAGCAACCGGAATGGCGCCGCTGGAAGGAAGGTTTGCTCGGCGCCTATCGTGCCGTGGAATCGCAGGAGCATTGGTGGCATCTGCCGGACGGCAAGACCATCCGCGTCGTCGCCAACCCGCAGCCCAAGGGTGGCGTGACCTGGGTGTTCGAGAACCTGACCGAGAAGATGGACCTCGAAAGCCGCTACCAGACAGCGGTGCGGGTCCAGGGCGAGACGCTCGACAATCTGGCCGAAGGCGTCGCGGTGTTCGGCCCCGACGGCAGGCTTCGGCTGTCGAATCCCGCCTTTGCCACACTCTGGGGTTTGAGCGGCGAAGCGGCCAAGCCAAATGTCCACGTGTCCACGATCCGCGACCTTTGCGACCGGCAGGCGGCGGACAGTCCCTGGCCAGGCTTCGTCGCCGCCATCACCGGCTTCGACGACGAGCGCCGCGACCGCCACGGCCAGACCGAACTCAACAACGGCAATGTGCTGAGCTACGCCATGATCCCGTTACCCAACGGGCAGGTGATGATGACCTTCGTCGACGTTACCGACAGCGTTCATGTCGAAAGGGCGCTGAAGGACAAGAACGAGGCGCTGCAAAAATCCGACCAGCTCAAGAACGAATTCGTCCAGCACGTCTCCTATGAACTGCGCTCACCGTTGACCAACATCATCGGCTTCACCGAACTGCTGTCGCAGCCCACGACCGGTCCGCTGACGCAGAAACAGCGCGAATATGTCGAGCATGTCAGCTCGTCGTCCTCGGTGCTGCTCACCATCGTCAACGACATCCTCGATTTGGCGACGGTGGACGCCGGCATCATGGAGCTCGACATTTCCGAGGTGCACGTCGATCGCACCATTGCGGCCGCGGCCGAACTGGTCGCCGACCGGCTGGAAGAGCATTCGATCAGGCTTGAGGTCGACGCCAGTGCTGCGCCGAAGACGTTCCACGGCGACGAAATCCGCGTCCGCCAGATCCTCTATAATCTGCTCAGCAACGCCGCCAACTACGCCCCGGAAGCCAGCACCATCCGGCTCACTTGCCGCAATCTGGCGGACGGGGTGGAATTCTCGGTTCATGACGACGGTCCCGGCATGCCGCCGGACCTGCTCGATTCGGTGTTTCGCCGCTTCGAGCCGCGCGCCAATGGCGGCCGCCGGCGTGGTGCCGGTCTCGGCCTGTCGATCGTCAAGAGCTTTGTCGAGCTGCATGGCGGCAGCGTTCGCATCGAAACCGGCAAGGACAAGGGCACGACCGTCATCTGCACCTTTCCCGACATGCCGGGCATCCGTGCCGCGGCCGAGTAGCACGCTCGATGACGGGATTGGTGCTGGAGCGTTTGCTCGCCGACGAGACACAGACAGCACGGCTGGGCGAAGATCTTGCCCTGTCGCTGCGCCCGGGTGATGTGCTTGCCCTCAAGGGCGATCTCGGCGCCGGCAAGTCGACGTTGGCGCGGGCCTTGATCAGGACCTTGGCCGACGATGCCAGTCTCGATGTTCCGAGCCCGACCTTCACGCTGGTGCAGAGCTACGACACGCGCATCCCGGTCCATCATTTCGATCTCTACCGCCTGTCCTCGGCGGCCGAGATCGATGAGCTCGGCTTCGACGAAGCCCTGACCCAAGGCGCCGCTTTGGTCGAATGGCCGGAACGGGCCGAAGATTATCTGCCGAAAACCACGGTCCTGATCGAGCTCGTCCAGCATGGCGACGGCCGGTTGGCGAGATTGTCGGGGCAGGGCGCTCCCTTCGATCGGGCGGCACGATCGCTGGCCATGCGCGACTTTCTCGTGAACGCCGGCTGGGGGCAAGCGCAGCGCCGCCATTTCGTTGGCGATGCTTCGGCCCGCTCCTACGAGATCGTTTCGCTGCCGGACCGGAAGCCGCGAGTGCTGATGAACTCGCCTCGGCTGGTGCTCGGCCCACCCGTGCGCGACGGCAGAGCCTATGCCGAGATCGCTCATACCGCCCAGTCGGTCTCCGCCTTCGTCGCCGTCGACCGCGCCTTGAAGGCCGGCGGCGTCAGCGTTCCGGAAATCCATGCCGAGGACCAGGAGCAGGGATTCCTGCTGCTCGAACACCTTGGTTCTGAAGGATTTCTCGGCGGCGATGGCCAGCCAGTGGCCGAGCGCTGCACGGCGGCGGCCGAGCTGCTGGCCATGATGCATGGCAGGACCTGGCCGCAGCGCCTGGAAACAGGGCACGGCGGTTTCCACGACGTGCCGCCTTTCGACCGTGATGCCATGATCATCGAAGTCGATCTGCTGGTCGATTGGTACGTGCCGGCGCTATCGGGCAGCCCGGCAAGCGACAGCTTGCGCGCCGGCTACCACAGGGAGTGGAATGCGCTTCTCGACCGTCTGCACGGCCGCGAAGTCACGCTGATGCTGCGCGACTTCCATTCGCCCAACATCATCTGGCGCGGCGATCGTTTCGGGCATGACCGGCTGGGCATTGTCGATTTCCAGGATGCGCTGATCGGCCCGTCCGCCTATGACGTCGCCTCGCTCGCCATGGACGCGCGCGTCACGATGTCGCCCGAGATCGAGAGAGAGACGCTCGATGCCTATATCGCGGCGCGCCACGCAGCCGGCGCTTTCGACGAAGCAAGTTTCCTGGAATCCTACGCCATCATGGCGGCGCAGCGGAACTCCAAGATCCTCGGCATCTTCGTCCGGCTCGAAAAGCGCGACGGCAAGCCCTATTATCTAAAACATCTGCCGCGCATTCGCGATTATCTGCGCCGGGCCTTGTCTCATCCGGCGCTGGCAAGCATGCGCGATTTCTACAACGCCAACGGTTTGCTGGAGGAGCGAGCGCTGTGACAGCAAAACCGGACACTGCCATCGTACTTGCCGCCGGGCTCGGCAAACGCATGCGGCCGATCACCGACACCACTCCCAAGCCGCTGGTCAGGATCGCCGGCAAGACGCTGCTCGACTGGAGCCTCGACAGCCTGGCCGCCGCCGGTGTCGGCAAGGCCGTGGTCAACGTCCATTATTTTCCCGAACAGATCGTCGCCCATGTCGCCACGCGCCACGCGCCACAGGTCGTCATTTCCGATGAGAGCGAAAGACTTCTCGATTCCGCCGGCGGCATCGTCAAGGCGTTGCCGGAATTGGGTGAGCAGCCCTTCTACATCCTCAACGCCGACACCTTCTGGATCGACGACGGTCCCCTCAATCTCGATCGCCTCGCCCTTGCATGGGACGCGGCGAAAATGGATATTCTGCTGATGCTGGCGGATCTCCATCAGGCGACCGGACACTGCGGCAGCACCGATTTCCTGGTGGCGCCGGATGGTGCCTTGCGGCGCTCGAAAGGCGATCCGGCGGGCCTGATCTATGCTGGGGCGGCGATCGTCCATCCGCGCCTGTTCGGGCAAGCAGCGGCCGGGCCGCACTCGCTCAACGCCTATTTCGATTCGAGCATCGCCGCCGGGCGGCTGTTCGGCATGCCGATGCACGGCCAGTGGATCACCGTCGGCACGCCCGATGCCATTCCGCTTGCCGAAGCGGCGGTCGCCGGCGCGCTAATCGAGTCGCAATGAGCGGCTCAAGCCGCGTTTTCTCGATCCCGCCCGGAGCGCCGTTTCTACCGACGCTTGCCGAAGCGCTGCTTGCCGGCCGCCTTGTTCCTGGCTTTCGCTTCGACGGCGACCCGCTCGCTCTGGCCGATGTCACCATCTATGTGCCGACGCGCCGGGCAGCGCGCGCGCTGCGGGGTGTCTTCGTCGACAGCCTGGCGGCACGCGGTGGCGGCGGTTCGGCGATCCTGCCGGTCATCCGGCCACTCGGCGAGTTCGACGAGGACGAGGCCGTATTCGAGACCGAGGCAGCGGCGGCCATCGATCTCGCGCCGCCGATCGCCGCGATCGAGCGCCTGTTGCTGCTGACGCCGCTGGTGCGCGCCTGGAAACGCCGGCTGCCGGCCCATGTCGCCGCGCTCTTCGCCGAGGAGATCGTCATCCCGGCCTCCACCGCCGACGCGATCTGGCTGGCACGCGATCTCGCAAGGCTGATGGACGAGATCGAGACGGAAGGAACGGACTGGGCCAAGCTCACGGATCTGGTGACCGGAAATCTTGCCGGCTGGTGGCAGGTGACGCTCGAATTCCTCGGCATCGTCACCGATGCCTGGCCGAAATTCCTCGCGGAAAGCGATCGCTCCAATCCAGCCGCGCATCGCAGCGCGCTGATCCGTGCCGAGGCGGCGCGGCTGCAGCGCAATCCGCCGGCCGGACCGGTCATCGCCGCGGGGTCGACCGGCTCGATACCCGCCACCGCTGAGCTGCTTGCGGCAATCGCCCGCTTGCCCGGCGGTGCCATCGTGCTGCCCGGCCTCGACCGGTCGCTGGACGAAGCCTCCTTCCAAGCAATCGCCGCGCCCGGCGCCCGCCCGGCCGTGCTTGGCCACCCGCAATACGGTCTGGCCAGGCTGATCGGCAAGATCGGGGTGCTGCGCGGCGATGTCGAGGAGATCGGCGCGGCCGAGCCACGGCTTGCGCTTCGCGCCGCTCTTGTCGGCGAAGCGCTGCGGCCAGCCGAGACCACCGAATTGTGGTCCGAGACACGCAATGGCTTTTCGCCGTCCGACGTCGCCGGGGCATTCGCCGGCGTGACCTTGCTCGAAGCCGCCAGCGAACGCGATGAAGCCGTGGCCATTGCCGTCGCGCTCAAGCGCGCGGTCGAAAACCCAGGCCAAAAGGCCGCTCTCGTCACCGGCGACCGTGCGCTGGCGCGACGCGTTTCGGTCGAGCTCCAGCGCTTCGGAGTCGTCGCCGACGATTCCGGCGGCACGCCGCTCGCCAACACCCCGGCGGCCAGCTTGCTCAGGCTGGCGCTCGAGGCGGTGTTCCGGCCAGGCGATCCCGTCGGCCTGCTGTCACTGCTCAAGCATCCGCTGCTTGGCCTTGGCCTCGAACGGGCTGATGTGCGCGGTGCGGCGGAGCTGGTAGAACTGGTGGCGCTGCGCGGCGGTATCGGCCGCCCCGACATCGTTTCGCTTCCGGAATTGTTCGAGGCTCGCCTCACCGGCCTGGGCAGCGGCAGCCGGCCACCTTTCTGGTTTTCCCGGCTGACCGTGCGCACCATCGAAAGCGCACGGAATTTGCTGGACCGTCTCACGCAAGCACTGGCGCCACTTGCGGCCTTCCGGGGCCAGGATGACGCCGACCTTGCCGCGCTGGTCACAGCCAGCGTCGTCGCACTCGAAAATCTCGGCCGCACCGCCGATGGCGGCCTTGGCGAACTCTATGCCGGTGACGCCGGCGAAAAGCTTGCCGAACTGCTGCGCGGGCTGATCGCGGCTTCCGCGCCCTTGTCGTTCGCGGCGAACGAATGGCCCGACGTGATGGCGGCGCTGGTCGCGCCTGAAACGGTAAAACCGGCGCAAGGCACCGACAGGAATATCTCCATCTGGGGTGCGCTGGAAGCACGCTTGCAGACTGTCGACACGCTGGTCATCGGCGGGCTGAACGAGGGCGTATGGCCGCGCAAGCCCGAGAGCGACCGCTTCATGTCGCGGCTGATGAAGGCTGGCATCGATCTCGAACCGGCGGAACGGCGCATCGGCCTTGCCGCGCATGATTTCCAGATGGCCATGGGCGCGAAGAAGGTGCTGCTGGCCCGCTCGGCGCGTGCCGGCGATGCACCGGCGGTGCCGTCGCGCTGGTTGCAGCGCCTGCTCACGTTCATCGGCAACGACCAGGCGGCAGCGCTGCGCCGCCGTGGTGACGAACTGCTCACCTGGGCGCGCGCGCTCGACTCCGGTCCAAGACAGGATTTCGCGCCGCGGCCGCAGCCGAAGCCGCCCTTGTCAGTGCGCCCTGGCCATTTCTCGGTCACCGAGATCGAGACACTGCGTCGTGATCCCTATGCCGTCTACGCAAGGCGAATCCTCGGCCTGATGCCGCTCGATCCGGTCATCCGCGACCCCGGTGCGGCCGAGCGCGGCACGCTGTTCCATGCCATCCTGCACCTGTTCGCGGCGCGCGTCGCCGACCCACGCGTGCCCGACGCGCTCGCTGGCCTCATATCAGCCGGCCGTGCCTGTTTTGCCGATGCGGCCCTTCCAGTCGATGTCGAAGCGGTGTGGTGGCCGCGTTTCGAAAAGCTTGCCGCCAACATCATCGAGTGGGAGCGCACGCGCGCCGGCGCGGTGATCCGGCGGCATGCCGAGGAGCGCGCCGGAAAGACCGTCGTTGGCCAGTCCGGCGTGACGCTGTCCGGCTATGCCGACCGTGTCGACCTGCTGGCTGGCGGCATGGCCGACATATTGGACTACAAGACCGGCTCCTCGCCGTCCAAGGCGCAGGCGCACACGCTGCTGGCGCCGCAACTGGCGCTGGAGGGCGCTCTGCTCAGGCGCGGCGCCTTCAAGGATTTGGGCGCGCGTGAACCGTCGCAACTGGCCTTCATCAGGTTGAAGCCGAATGGCGAGGTGTTCGAGGAATCGATCCTCGAACACAACCGCCAACCGCGCACCGCAGCCGATCTTGCCGAAGAGGCCTGGGCGCGGCTGGAAAAGCTGTTGATCCACTATGCCGACCCGGCGACCGGTTACCTGTCGCGCGCGCTGCCGTTTCGCGAGGGCGAGACCGATGGCGATTACGACCATCTTGCCCGCGTGCTGGAATGGTCGGCCGGCGGCGACGCCGGTGACGAGGGAGGGGAGGCATGAAAAAGGCCTATCCCATCCCGAGCGACACCGCGACCAGCCAGGCCCGCGCCGCCGACCCTCAGAATTCCGCCTGGGTGTCGGCGAACGCCGGCTCCGGCAAGACCCATGTGTTGGCCCAGCGCGTCATCCGGCTGCTGCTGCGCGGCACCGATCCGTCGAAGATACTGTGCCTGACCTACACGCGCGCCGCCGCCGCCAACATGTCGAACCGGGTGTTCTCGACACTGTCGGAATGGACCACACTCGGTGACGCGGACCTGGCGGCAAAGGTCGAGGCCCTGGAAGGCCGCCGGCCGGATCTGGAGACCATGCGCAGGGCGCGACGCCTTTTCGCCGAGGCGCTGGAAACGCCCGGTGGGCTGAAGATCCAGACCATTCACGCCTTCTGCGAATCGGTGCTGCACCAGTTCCCTCTGGAGGCCAACATCCCGGCCCATTTCGAAATGCTCGACGGCCAGATGGAGGCCTCGCTGTTTGCCGCGGCGCGCCGCGACATGATCTCCGGAACTGCCGCCGGCGACCGGGATCTGGCCGAGGCCTTTGCCACCATCCTCGACCGTGGCGGCGAAGCCGGGCTCGATGCCTTGCTGGGCGAAATCGTGCGCAAGCGCGACGGCTTGCGCAATTTCATCGACGCGGTCGGACGCGACGGCACGCGCTTCCAGGCATTGTTCGACGAATTCCATTTCCGCCGCGGTCAGACCGCCGAAGGAATAGCGGCATCGGTCTGGCCGTTGCCGGGCTTCCTGCCCGATTATTTTGCCGGCTTTGCCCAGGCCGCCGATGCCGCCGATGCCAGGACGGTGCTGAACAACATCCTCCCCTATGCGCGCCAGGCCTTCGCCGAGAACGATCCCATTCGCCGCCTGCAATTGCTCGCAAGAGCCTTCCTCAAGACCGATGGCGACGCCTACGACCCGGCAAAAGCCTTCAAGAAGGCGCTGGTCGACCGACTGCCGGATCTGGCGGAGCGCTATCTCTCAGCAGCCAGTACGATCGTTGAAACCGTCGATCGGCTGGCCCTGTTCCGGATGCTGGAAGGCACGGTTGCCGCGCTGACCATCGCCGACTGGCTGATCGCCCGCTACGAAGTGCTGAAGCGCAGCCGCGGCTTTCTCGACTTCAACGACCTGATCACCCGCACCGTCAACCTTCTGGCGCGGCCCGATGCCGGCCCCTGGGTGCAATACAAGCTCGACCAGGGCATCGACCACATCCTGCTCGACGAGGCACAGGACACCAGCCCGGATCAATGGGAGGTTGTGAAGCGGCTGGCGGAAGAGTTCTTTGCCGGCTTCGGCGCCCGCGACAGGGTCCATCGCACGGTCTTCGCCGTCGGTGACGAGAAGCAGTCCATCTATTCGTTCCAGGGTGCGGCGCCGGATTCCTTCGCCGACAGCCGGCTGTTGTTTGCTGGCAGGGTGCGCGACGCCGAAGCGTCCTTCGCCGACCTCAAGCTGACCTGGTCGTTCCGCTCGACCGACGACGTTCTGGCCGCCGTCGACCGCGTCTTCGCCGATCCCCTCGTGCGGCGCGGCATCAGTCATGATCCCGATCCGCTGAGCCACAAGGCGATCCGCACCGATGCGCCGGGCTATGTCGAGGTCTGGCCGTCGGTAGGCGCCGACGTCGTCGACGAGCCCGACGATTGGACGCAAGCCATCGACCATGCGCATGCGCCGGCGGTGCGCGTTGCCGAGAACGTCGCCGCCACCATTGCCGGCTGGATCGGCACCAGTGAGATTATCGAAGGCCGCGGCAAGCGGCTGCGGCCAGGCGACGTGCTGGTGCTCGTGCGCAAGCGCGACCGCTTCGTCCATGCGCTGACCCGGGCGCTCAAACGCCGCGACATCCCGGTCGCCGGCGCCGACCGGCTGAGCCTGCCCGGCCATATCGCCGTCAAGGACCTGATCGCGCTTGGCCATCTCCTGATCCAGCCGCAGGACGATCTGTCGCTCGCCGCCGTGCTGCGCAGTCCGATCTTCGATCTGCCTGAAGAGACGCTGTTTACGCTCGCCGCGGAGAGGCCATCTGGGCTGTCGTTGCTCGCATCGCTGCGCACCCAGGCTGGCGACAGCGAGCGGCTGGCGGCGGTCATCGCCCGGCTCGATACCTGGGCGAGCGAGGCCGCGTTCAAGCCGGTCTTCGAGTTCTATGCCGGGCTGCTGGCGCGCGATGGCGTGCGCCGCAAGATGATCGCGCGGCTCGGGCCTGAGGCCGGTGACATTCTCGACGAGTTCCTGAGTTTCTGCCTTGCCGAGGAACGAACCGGCCTGCCGGGGCTGGAAGCCTTCCTGTCGACTCTGGAAAACGCCGGTCCTGAGATCAAGCGCGAGATGGACCAGACCCGCGACGAGGTCCGGGTCATGACCGTGCACGCCGCCAAGGGCCTGGAAGCGCCGGTCGTGTTCCTGGTCGATGGCGGTTCGGCCCCGTTCAGCGACCAGCATCTGCCGCGCCTGATGCCCTTCGATGGCTCCGGCACCAACTGGGATGGCAAGGGCTATCTCTGGCGCTCGGCCAGCGACGTCGCCAACGGCTTTTCGAAGGCAGCGGCAGCGCGGGCACGAGAACTTGCCGACGACGAATACCGCCGGCTGCTCTATGTCGGCATGACCCGTGCCGAGGATCGGCTGATCGTCTGCGGCTATCACGGCAAGCGGGCGCCGAACGGCGGCACCTGGCACTCGATCGTCAGCCGCGCACTGGTCGGCGCTCCGGAGAGCCAGCAGCATCCGCATCCCGCCGGCGGCGAGCCGGCGCATCGTTTCCATGTCACGAAGCTGCCGCCGGTCGCACTGGTATCCAGCGAGCAGGCACGGCAG
This sequence comes from Mesorhizobium sp. M0047, assembly GCF_040323315.1. Taxonomy (NCBI): domain Bacteria; kingdom Pseudomonadati; phylum Pseudomonadota; class Alphaproteobacteria; order Hyphomicrobiales; family Phyllobacteriaceae; genus Mesorhizobium; species Mesorhizobium sp. M0047. The sequence continues at coordinate 42,364 of NZ_JAMYUW010000012.1, forward strand.
GCCGACGCTTTCGAGCCTTTGCCGTCGGGCCTGTTCCGGCCCTTGCCGCCGTTCGAGGACTTGCCGCGTCCCCTGTCGCCATCCGGCGCCGCGGCGCTGATCGACGAAGGCAAGGAAGCCGTGATCGACAAGGCGTCGCCGGTTATCGATGCCGATGCGGAGCCAGGTTTTGCCGTGCTGCGTGGGCTTGCCCTGCACAAGCTGCTGCAGATGCTGCCCGGTATTGCCGAGCCCGAACGCGCGGGAGCAGCGGAACGCTACCTCGCACGAACCGGCGCCGGCTGGCCTCCGTCAGAGCGGGAGAAAGCCTTGGCTTCGGTCACTTCGATCCTTGCGGATCCCCGCTTCAGTCAGCTGTTTGCGCCGTCGTCGCGTGCCGAAGTCGCGATCATGGGCAGCCTGGAGGTCAAGGGCAAAAAGCGCTCGATTTCCGGCAAGATCGACCGGCTGGCGGTGACATCCGACAATGTGTCGATCGTCGACTACAAGACCAATCGGCCGGCACCCGCCTCTCTGGCCGAGGTGCCGCCGGCCTATGTCCTGCAGCTGGCGCTTTATCGTGCCCTGCTGCAGCCGCTTTATCCCGGTCGCGCGGTCCAGGCAGCCTTGCTGTTCACCGAGGCGCCGCGGCTGATCGAGCTGCCGGCGAGCGCCATGGATGACGCCCTTGCTCGACTCACGGGAGCGTGACACAACACCTGCTTGAAGAAGGGCGCGATCACCACCACATTTGGTGCGACGAAAAATTTCGAAAGGATTTCCGCATGACCACCGTCAAGGTCGACAAGAGCAATTTCCAGGCCGATGTGCTTAACGCCAGCGTACCGGTCGTCGTCGATTTCTGGGCGGAATGGTGCGGTCCCTGCAAGATGATCGCGCCGGCGCTTGAGGATATCGCCAGCGAACTTGGCGCCAAGATTAAGATTGCCAAGCTGAACATCGACGAGAATCCCGAGCTTGCCGCGCAGTTCGGCGTGCGCTCGATCCCGACGCTGATGATCTTCAAGGGCGGCGAAGTGGCCGACATGAAGGTCGGCGCGGCGCCCAAGACCGCGCTGTCGCACTGGATCAATGGCAGCCTCGCCTAATCCATCTGAAATTCCTGATATCAAGCCCGGCCTCGCGCCGGGCTTTTTGTTGGCGTCACTACAGGGCCGCGCGTCTATGGCCGCACGCGTAGCAATTGGATTGGCGCATGATCCTTTCGGAAAATCGAGACCGAGTTTCTGGGTCATGCGCTGGGCGGCTCTGGCCCTCACATCCGGGCACTCCATGTCTTCTGTTGTCGATGCAGGATGTCTTCTGTTGGCAGCGCAAGCAGGGAGAAACGACATGACCGGATCCGCCAAGGCCACCGTCTTCATCGACAATGAACGCGTCATCGTCACCGAATACCGCTTCGCGCCGGGCGAGAACACCGGCTGGCACCGCCACGGCCACGACTATGTCGTCGTGCCGCTGATGGACGGCAAGGTAAAGCTGTTGACCAAGGACGGCGAATCCTTCGCCGAGATGAAGAAGGGCGCGCCCTATTTCCGCAGGGAAGGCGTCGAGCATGACGTCATCAACGCCAATGACGGCGAGTATGCCTTCATCGAGATCGAGCTGAAGTGATGGCATGCCATCATCTGCCATCTTGATGGCAGGAGTAGAAAAGGCTATCTTTCTCAAAAGGGAGTTTGAAATGGCCGAACCCCAGCTTTCCGTCCGCAGCGCAAAAGCACGTGATCTTGCGCATCGACTCGCTCGTCGCGAAAACCGCTCAATAGCTGATATCGTCGAACGCGCGCTTGAATCCTATGAGATTCGGGAGGCCGGGCGAGAACCGGCATCCGCCTTCTACTCTCGCCTGACGGCAAGCGTTGGCGTCGACATCGATCTGGAAGAAATCATCCGGGAAAACCGCAAGGTCCATACAGGGCCGGAGCTTTGATTTTCGTCGACACCAATGTGATTTCAGAGAGCCTTAGAAAGGCGCCTGACGCGGCTGTCATGGCTTGGCTGGTCCGCAACGATGCCGAACTGGCGCTTCCCACGGTGGCGATTGCCGAAATCGCTTTCGGCATCCAAAAGATACGACCTGACGAGCGTGCCGATCGCCTGGAGCAAGGTCTCTCCCAATGGCGCCATCGCTTTGCCGGTCGCATTTTTGGGCTGACGGAGGAGGCGGCTCTGGCTTATGGCGAGATTATGGGAACGGCGACGCGCCAGGGCCGGGGCATGTCGGCATCCGATGGCATGATTGCAGCGACAGTGCGCGTGAATGGCGGTCGGCTGGCAACGCGTAACCTGAACGACTTCGGCCCGGCCAACCTTGAGCTGATCTCACCTTGGGATTTCTAGGGCGTCTCACCGTTCACGGAACAGGCGGAATGTTCTACCAGTCGGCGATGCGATCGCCGCCGACGAATTGCGCACTTTTGGCGGTGTATTCGAACAGCTCGATCTTCACACCGTTGGGATCGCGTATCCAGGCCTGAAACGTGTCGTCGCAGGCGTGCTTCTTATCCGGGACATCGACGCCTTTCGATCTGATATGGGCGATCGCCGCGTCGATGTTTTCAACCTCAAGGCAAAAGTGGTTGATCTGGTTCTGCTCGCTATATGCAGTGCCGTCCTTCTGGAACACCTCGACATGGCTGCGCCCGCCGCAATTGAGGTAGAACCCGAAAATCTTGCCGTCGCGCAGGAAATTGAACTGGGTGTCGAGGCCGAGCACGTCGCGATAGAAGCTTCGTGTCGCTTCCAGGTCATGCGCGAAGATGCAGACATGGGTGAGCTGCCTGACCTTGATCATGACTGGCTCCTCTCGAAGGTCTGGCCTCAGGTCGGCGGCGTGCCGTTCTCGGCCAGCACCGCGCCGGCCAGGTACAATGAACCGCCGATCAGGATGCGCGGCGGCGGGCCGTCCCAGGTGTCGCGCAGCAGCATCAGCGCATTGGCAACCGAACTCACCGGCTCGGCCGTCAGTCCCGCTTCGGTCGCGCGGATCGCCAGTTCGTCGTTCGGCACGCCGGCCTCGCTGAGGCTCACCGGCACCGTGTAGACATGCCGGGCGAGGCCCTTGAAGGCCCGGAAATAGCCGCTCTGATCCTTGGTGTTGATCATGCCGGAAATGAGGAAGAGCGGACGCGGGTTCTTCTCTTCCTGCTCGGCAAGCGCTTCGGCAATCACCATGCCGGCGCCCGGATTGTGACCGCCGTCCAGCCAGATGTCGGCACCCTTCGGTGCCAGTTCCGCCAGCCGGCCCTGCGCCAGCTTCTGCATGCGGCCTGGCCATGCGACATTGATCATCGCCTTTTCGACGGCGCGATGGCTGATCTCGAAACCGGCCGCCTTGACCGCGGCGATCGCCGCCGCCGCATTGGCGAACTGGTGGCGCCCCGGCAGCCGTGGCGGCGGCAGGTCCATCAACCCGTCCTCGTCCTGGTAGACCATGCGGCCGTTTTCCTCATAGGCGAGGAAATCCTGGCCGTAGACGAAGGTCGGGCACTCAAGCCGATCGGCGGTTTCGATCAGCACCTGCAGTGCCGTCTCGCTTTCCTGTGCGCCGATGACCACCGGGCAGCCAGGCTTGATGATCCCGGCCTTTTCGGCGGCGATCAGTTCGACACGGTCGCCGAGATAGGCCTCGTGGTCGAGCGACACCGGCATGATCACCGATACGGCCGGCTCCTTGACGACATTGGTGGCGTCGAAACGGCCGCCGAGCCCGACCTCGATGATGGCGGCATCGGCCTGGTGTTCGGAAAACAGGAGGAAGGTGACAGCGGTGAGGATCTCGAAGACGGTGATTGTCTCGCCTTCGTTGGCCCTGGCGACGCGCGCTATGGCATCGGCGAACACCCTGTCCTCGACCAGCCTGCCGCCGCCATCGGCGGCCAGCCGGTAGCGCTCATGCCAATTGACCAGATGCGGCGAGGTGTGGACATGGACGCGGTAGTCCGCCGCCTCGAGCAGGGCGCGCGAAAACGCGGCGCACGAACCCTTGCCATTGGTGCCGGCGATGTGGATGACCGGCGGCAGCCGGTCCTGCGGGTTGTCAAGCCGCTCCAGCAGCCGCGAAATGCGGTCGAGCGAAAGGTCGAAGCCTTTCGGGTGAAGCGCCATCAGGGCTTCGATTTCGCGGTCGGCGGCAAGCGTCATCATGGAAGAATCCTATGCGGGCCGCAAAGCACGCGCAATCGCGGTTCGCGGCGCACGATGTCGCGTCAGGCGTGCGGTCGGGCTTCCGTCGGAATGGTGGCCGGCGGCAGGATTTCCGGCTCGATCGGCTTTTGCTCCTCCGGTAGCTTGAGCAGCATCCTGAGAAGGCGCGCGATGGTTTCGCGCAGTTCCAGCCGCGACACCACCATGTCGACCATGCCGTGCTCCATCAGATATTCGGAGCGCTGGAAGCCATCTGGCAGCTTTTCGCGGATGGTCTGTTCGATGACGCGCGGTCCGGCAAAGCCGATCAGCGCGCCGGGCTCGGCGATGTGCACGTCGCCCAGCATGGCGTAGGAGGCAGTGACGCCGCCGGTGGTCGGGTTGGTCAAAACGACGATGTAGGGAAGACCGGCTTCCTTCAGCCTGTCGACGCCGACCGTGGTCCTCGGCAATTGCATGAGGGACAAAATACCTTCCTGCATACGGGCACCGCCGGAGGCCGCAAACAGGATCAGCGGCCGCTTGCGCTGCAGGGCGACTTCAAAGCCATGCACGATGGCGTCGCCGGCGGCCATACCGAGCGAGCCGCCCATGAAGGCGAAGTCCTGCACCGTGACCACAACCGGCAGGCCCTCGACGGTCCCCAGCGCGTTGATGATCGCGTCTTCCAGGCCGGTCTTGGCCTTGGCGTCCTTCAGCCGGTCGACATAGCGCTTCTCGTCGCGGAATTTCAGCGGGTCCTGCATGACCTTGGGGTTGTCCAGGGTCTCGTATTTTCCGTCGTCGAAGAAGAATTTCAGCCGCTCCTTGGCCGAGATCTTCATGTGATGACCTGACGAAGGGATGACGAACTGGTTGGATTCCAGATCCTTGTGGAACACCATCTCGCCGGTCTCCGGATCCTTGATCCAGAGATTCTCGGGCATGTCGGTGCGCCGGCCGAGCATCGAATTGATCTTCGGGCGAACGTAATTGGTGATCCAGTTCATCGCTTCGGCTCCTGTCCTGACGAAGAGTTGGGTAAAGAGGTAGGGAAACTATTCGGCGGCAGCAAGGCGGGCCGAGCGCACACCTTGCGCAAGGCCGCTGACCAGCGTGGCCACGGCTTCGGCAGGGTCGGCGGTCTTTTCGCCTTTCGGCCCCAGCACATTGGCCACCGCATTGACGATCGCGGTGCCGACGACGACGCCGTCGGCATTGGCGCCGATCACGCGGGCCTGCTCGGCGGTCTTGACGCCGAAGCCGACGCAGACCGGCAGGCCGGTATGGCCCTTGATACGCTTGACCGCCGCCGCCACCTTGCCGGTGTCGGCCAGCGCCGAGCCGGTGATGCCGGTCATGGACACATAATACACGAAGCCCGACGTGTTTTGCAGCACCTTGGGCAGGCGCTTGTCATCGGTGGTCGGCGTCGCCAGCCGAATGAAATTGATACCGGCTTTCAGCGCCGGAATGCACAGTTCCTCATCCATCTCCGGCGGCAGGTCGACGACGATCAGCCCATCGATGCCGCTGGCAATAGCGTCCGTGAGGAAGCGGTCGACGCCATAGATGTAGATCGGGTTGTAATAACCCATCAGCACGATCGGCGTCTCGTTGTCGCCGGTCCGGAACTCCGCCGCCATCTTGAGTGTCTTGACCAGCGTCTGGCCGCCTTTCAGCGCCCTGAGGCCCGCGGCCTGGATCGCCGGACCGTCAGCCATCGGATCGGAAAACGGCATGCCGAGCTCGATGATGTCGGCGCCTGCTCCCGGCAGTGCCTTCATGATCGACAGCGAGGTATCGTAGTCCGGGTCGCCGCCCATGAAATAGGTGACGAGCGCCGGGCGGCCTTCGGTCTTCAGCTTCGCCATGCGGCGATCGATGCGGGTCACCATGATCAGATCTCCATGCCCAGCATCGAGGCCACCGTATGTACGTCCTTGTCGCCCCGGCCGGACAGGTTGACGATCACGATCTGGTCCTTGTCCATTGTAGGCACGATCTTCACCGCATGCGCGATGGCATGCGCCGACTCCAGCGCCGGGATGATGCCTTCGACCCGCGTCGTCAGCTTGAAGGCCTCCAGCGCCTCGTCGTCGAGGATCGGCACATATTCGACGCGGCCTGAATCACGCAGCCAGGAGTGCTCCGGCCCGACGCCGGGATAGTCGAGACCGGCCGAGATCGAATGCCCGTCCATGATCTGGCCGTCGGCATTCTGCAGGAGATAGGTGCGGTTGCCGTGCAGCACGCCCGGTGCGCCGGCATTCATCGAGGCGCAATGCTCGATGCCGTCGAGGCCGCGCCCGCCGGCTTCGATGCCAATAATGCGCACCTCCTTGTCGTCCAGGAAGGGATGGAACAGGCCGATGGCGTTCGAACCGCCGCCGACAGCGGCGATGATGGTGTCCGGCAGCCGGCCTTCCTGCTCGAGGATCTGCGCCCGCGCCTCTGTGCCGATCACCGACTGGAAGTCGCGCACCAGTTCCGGATAGGGATGTGGGCCGGCGGCGGTGCCGATCAGGTAGTAAGTATCCTCGACATTGGTGACCCAGTCGCGCAGCGCCTCGTTCATGGCGTCTTTCAGCGTGCCGTGACCGGCGGTCACCGGCCGCACTTCGGCGCCGAGCAGCTTCATGCGGAAGACGTTGGGGCTTTGCCGGGCGACATCGGTGGCGCCCATATAGACGACGCAGGGAAAGCCGAAGCGGGCCGCGACCGTGGCCGACGCCACGCCGTGCTGGCCGGCACCGGTCTCGGCGATGATGCGCTTCTTGCCCATGCGCTTGGCCAGCAGGATCTGGCCGAGACAATTGTTGATCTTGTGCGAGCCGGTATGGTTCAGATCCTCGCGCTTGAAATAGACTTTCGCGCCGCCGAGATGGCGTGTCAGGCCTTCAGCGAAATAAAGCTTCGAAGGTCGCCCGGCATAATGGGTCGAGAGGTCAGTCAGTTCAGCCCTGAAATCCGCATCGTTCTTGACCTCGTTCCAGTGCCGCTCCAGGTCGAGGATCAGCGGCATCAGCGTTTCGGCAACGAAACGACCGCCGAAAATGCCGAACATGCCCTGTTCGTCGGGCCCGGTGCGGAAGGAATTGGGTATCGCCGGCTTGTTCATCGCCGATCTCCTGGCATCTTGATTTCTTGAGCATGCTTGTCGGAAAACCGGTTCCCCGCATGCTCTGGATTGAACCGGTCAGGCGGCGCGGTTGTCGCGCGCTGCCCTGACGGCCCGGAAAAACTGCTCGATCAGCGCCGGATCCTTGACGCCCGGCGCACTTTCCACGCCTGAGGAAATGTCTATTCCGGGCGGATTGGCAAGCCGAAGGGCATCGCCGATATTGCCGGCGTTGAGCCCACCGGAAAGCATGTAATCGACGCCGGCGTCAAGGCCGGCGAGGATGCGCCAGTCGTAGACAACACCATTGCCCCCCGGCAGTTCGGAGCCTTTCGGCGGCTTGGCGTCGAACAGGAACCTGTCGGCGATGCCGACGAACGGCTTTATCCGTTCGAGATCCGCGGCCTCGCTGAGCGGCAGCGCCTTCATCACCGGCAGGCCATAGCGGGCTTTCATCTCGGCCACCCGCTCCGGCGTTTCCGCGCCATGCAGCTGCAGCATGTCGGGCTGCATCTTGGCTACGATTTCGTCCAGGAAGGCGTCGCTGGCGTCAACGGTGACGGCAACCGCTTTGGCCTTGCCGCGTGCGACTTCGCGCAGACGGCCAGCCTCGGCAGGTTCGACATAGCGTGGGCTTTTGGCAAAGAAAATAAAGCCGACATGGCTGGCGCCACAGGCCAGCGCCGCGGCCATTGCCCCGTCGGTCTTCAAGCCGCAGATCTTGATGTCGAGTGCCATGCGCGGGAATTGGCATGAAAAGCGAAAAGAGTCGAGAAAAAGCATACTGTTTGCCGGCAACGCCAAAGGCGCTACCTATGGATGGACAAGGCGGGAGTACGATCATGACCGAGAGAACCGTTGCCGAACTCAGGCAGAAGATCACGCAGGCGCGCGACGTCATTGCGCACCTGATGGACAAGGCCGCCTTCAACGGCGCCGAGGCGCACCGCGCGCTCGACTATTTCGGCAGCGATGCCTTCGACCGCAATTTTTTGCCCTGGCCGCATCACGGCGAAGAGGGGCTGCGTCCGGAGGAACTCAACGCGACGAATGACGATTGACGGTTATTCGAACATGATCGCCTGAAGCGCACCACCATTGCGCTTCAGCCAGACCTTGCAGCGCTCGGTGTCCGGGCAAAGCTGCTCGCACAGCTTCCAGAATTTCGGACCGTGGTTCATCTCCTTGAGATGCGCGACTTCATGCGCGACGAGGTAATTGATCACCGGCGACGGCGCCATCATGATCCGCCAGGAGAAGGACAGATTGCCGTCGGAGGTGCAGGAGCCCCAGCGGCTCGACGTGTCCTTGAAGCGGACGGCCTTGGCGCGCTTGCCCAACGCCTGGGTGTGCTTGAGCACCAGTTTCTCGATGTCCTTCTTGGCCTCGCGCTTGAGAAAGTCAGCGATGCGGCGCGGCAGGTGTATGCGATCACCGTGCACGATCAGCAGCGGGCCGCGCTCATCGCTCGACACCGTCACGGTCCCGCGTTTTGACGGCTCGTGGACGATGCGGTGCGCCACGCCACGCACCGGGATCTTGATGCCGGGCCGCACCTGCGGCCGAGCCGGGACCTTGGCCAGCCGCTGTTCCAGCCAGTCTTGATGGCGGTCGAGGAATTTTTCCACCTCGCCCCGGCGCAAGCCCGGCGGCACCGTAATGCGCAGGCCACGGCCGCCGGAATCGATGCGCAGCGTCAGCCGCCGGGCGCGGTCGTTTTCGACGATCTTGAGCGGCAGCGAGCGGCCGGCAACGACATGCTCGCGCTCTTCGACAGGCGCGGGCTTGGGCTTTGTCAAATTGCGGAAGAAGCCGAAGGACATGGCCGGACGATACGCGATTCGAGGAAAACGAATAGAACAAAGAATAGAACAAAAAAGAAACGGCGCCGCTCGTGCGACGCCGTTTTTTCACGATCTGACCAGTCGCTGGATGTCAGTCGTCAAGCAGGTTCGAACCCTTGCCGCGCTTGGTGGTCGTCCCGGTGCTCGGATTGGCCTTCGTCGGCGCCGTCGACTTGTTGCGGTTGGCCATGAAGCGGTCGAACTCGTCCTGGTCCTTGGCGCGGCGCAATTCGCGGGCGTAGTCGTCGAACTCGGTCAGCATCTCGTCGAGCTTGCGGCGTTCCTCAGCGAGGCGCTCAAGTTCCTTTTCGCGCCAGTCGTCAAAGGCGACGTTGCCGGTGCGGGCGGAGCCGTGACCCCAGCGCGCCGCCTTGTCGGAGCCACGGCGGCAGCCGGCGAAGATGCCGTCGGTGGCCCGGTTGACGTCACGCTTCAAGCCGTCGAGGCGGTCGCCCCAGATGATGTAGGCGAGCATGGCGAAGCCGAGTGGCCAGAACACCATGAAACCGATCACCATCAACGCGATGGTTGCCGGCGTCCAGGCCGGGCGGATCAATGCAGATGTGTTCATTTTCTCCCATTCCTTCGGTTGGAGACAGCCTAGACCGGCTGCGTGGAATCGAAATGGGAAGAAGAAAACGGCGATTCAAGACAATATCCGCCAAAACCGGACAAGAGGCTGAAATGATTGTTGCTTTTTGAGCGCTTCGAGGAAAAGAACGGCCAACCCGGCAACAAGTCCCCAAAACGCGGCGCCGACGCCGAACAGCGTCAGTCCCGACGCGGTGACGGCGAAGGTGACGGTGGCGGGCATGCGTTCGCCTTCGTCCTTCAAGGCGATCGACAAAGCATTGGCAAGCGGCGACATCAGCGCCAGACCGGCCACCAGCACGATCAGGCTCTGCGGCAGGACGGCGAAGATCGCCACCAGCGAAGCGCCGAAAATGGCGAAGATGAGATAGGCGAGCGCATAGAACGGGCCGGTCTTCCAGCGCTCAGCGGGGTCCGGATGGACGTCAGGTCCGGTGCAGATCGCCGCCGAAATCGCCGCCAGATTGGTGGTCGAGCCGCCAAAGGGCGCCGACAGCAGCGAAAACAGGCCGGTGACGCCGATCAGCGGGCCCGGCTCCGGGTGATAGCCGGCGGCGCGCAGCACGGCGAGACCCGACAGGTTCTGTGAAGCCATGGTGACGAGATAGAGCGGCAGCGCGAGGCCGATGATCGCGGCGGCGCTGAACTGCGGCGCGATCAGCGTCAGCGTCGACAGTTCCGGTGTCGGCAGGCCGCCGACGCGGCCGGTGAGAAATGCCGCGAGGCCGCCGCCGATCAGCACCACCAGCACCGACACTGCCGGATTGAACAGCCTGATGACGAAAAAGGTCGCTATCAACGGCAGGATCAGCCATGGATCGGCGGGAATGGCCTTGACCGCGTTGATGGCGAAACTGACGAGAATGCCGGCCAGCATGCCCGAGGCAACCGACGCCGGTATCCTGGCGATCAGCCGCGTCAGGGGCCCGAACAGGCCGGTGACCATCAACAGGATGCCGGTTACCATGAAGGCGCCTACCGCCTCGCTGATCGAAAAGCCGCTCGAGGCGGCGATCAGAGCCAGGCCCGGTGTCGACCATGCGGTGATGACAGGCATCCTCGTGCGCCACGATAGCCACAGGCACTCGATGGCCATGGCAAGACAGATGGCGGTCACGCCGCTCGCCGTCTCGATCTGCGTCGCACCGACCGCCTTGGCGGCGGCAATGACGATGGCCAGCGTGCCGCCGAAACCGACGATCGCCGCGACGAAGGCGGATATCGGAATGGAAAGGCGCATCAGTTCAGTTTCCCCTCTGTGCCATCGCATCGACGGCCCGCACCAACATGTCGAGATCCTGCGGCCGCGACAGGCGGTGGTCGCCATCGGGGATCAGCGACAAGGTCACGTCGTCGGCCGGCAGCAGGCTGACCAGCTTCAGCGCGTGGCTTGCCGGCACGTCAGCATCGGCCAGTCCCTGCAGGATGTGCACCGGACAATGCGTGTCGATTGGGCCCGTCATCACCCTGTTTTCGCGCCCGTCCTCGATCAGAGCGCGCGTATAGATGTAAGGCTCGGCGGAATAGTCCGACGGCTCCTCGAAGAAACCTTTTTTGACGAGATCGCGCTTCTGCGCCTTGGTCAGCACCGGTTCGACCAGTTCGGTGGTAAAATCAGGCGCCGGCGCCAGCAGCACCAGGCCGGCGACGTTGCTGCCGCCCGCTTTGTGCAATTCCTGCACCATGCGCAGCGCTATCCAGGCGCCCATCGAGGAGCCGACCAGGATCTGCCGGCCCTGGGTGAAATGCCGGAACACGGCAAGGCTCTGCGCGAGCCATGTCGAAATCGTGCCGTCGGCAAAGGCGCCGCCGGATTCGCCATGGCCGGAATAATCATGGCGCAGGAACGCGCGGCCTTCCCTTGCCGCCCAATCCGACAGCGTCTGCGCCTTCGTGCCCAGCATGTCCGACTTGTAGCCGCCAAGCCAGACGATGCCGGGCGCGGAGCCGGCACTATGGCGCACCGCGATGCGCGATCCCCCAACACCGGGAAAGATTGGGACATCGATAAAGACGGGGGGCGTGGCGTTCATGGCTTTTTCCTCAACGTCGGTCTTGTGGCACAGCCAGCGGCGAGGCGGAAAGTGCTCGCGATGTTTCTTTGTTTGGTGCAGGGCAGCGATCAGGGTGATTTTCTATCAATGCTGTGCTATTGACTCCGCCCGCGCGCTCACCACATTGACGCGTCCACGCATCAACACTGACAAACCCTGAACGAAACGGCCAAGGAGACCACGACCATTCGCAGACCTTTCAAAGCAGCGGCGCCGACCAAGGATGGCCCGCGCTCCAACCGTGATATCCGGGTTCCCCGGGTCCAGCTTATCGACGCCGAAGGCCAGAACCGCGGCGATGTTTCCATCAACGACGCATTGCTGCTCGCCGAAGAGGCTGGGCTTGATCTCGTCGAGATATCGCCCAATGCGGTGCCCCCCGTCGTCAAGATTCTCGATCTCGGCAAGTTGAAATACGCCAACCAGAAGAAGGCGGCCGAGGCGCGCAAGAACCAGAAGGTCATCGAGATCAAGGAGATCAAGATGCGCCCGAACATCGACAGCCATGACTACGAGACCAAGATGAAGGCGGTTCGCCGCTTCTTCGAGGAAGGCGACAAGGTCAAGCTGACGCTGCGGTTCCGTGGCCGTGAGATGGCGCATATGGAACTCGGTATGCAGCTTTTGAACAAGGTCCGCGAGGAAGTGGCGACGATTGCCAAGGTCGAAGCGGAACCGAAGCTCGAAGGCCGGCAGATGATGATGGTGCTGTCGCCGCGCTAAGGTGTGCTGAACTATCAACACACCTCAGTCACGATGACGCGCTAACGCGCTTAAATCCGCCTGAATCACATCCCAAGGCGTCCCGGCGATCGGCGGGACGCCTGTTTTCTTTGGCCGAGGCTGCGATCGCCGGTTTTTTTATGCATGTCACAAGACCGCGCCTTCGGGCGACATGCATCACGCTCTACGATGATCGGATTCCAAGGTTGGATAAAGAACTCAAATACGGGCTGGGCAATTACCAGCGTACGCGTCGGATGGTGCTTGCCGGGCTCGTGGCGGTGCTGTTCGCAGCGCTGCTGTTCGGCCAATCGACCTTTCCGCCCGACACGCCGGTGCATGAGTCGATCGAAATGTTCGGCGTGCTGCTGATTTTCCTCGGCATCGTCGGGCGCCTTTGGTCGACGCTCTACATAGGCGGGCGCAAATCTTCCGAGGTGGTGACCGGCGGGCCTTACTCGATCACCCGCAACCCACTCTATGTCTTCTCGACCGTAGCCGCGGCCGGCGTCGGGGCACAGATCGGCTCGTTCTCCGGCATCGCTCTCTTCGCGCTTCTGTGCGCGGGCGCCTTCCATATCGTCATCCTGCGCGAGGAGAAATTCCTCAAGGAAGCGCTTCCCGCCACATATCAGGCGTATCTGGCGAGAGTGCCGCGCTTCTTCCCGAAGCTTTCCCTTTACCAGGAGGGTGATACCGGCAGCTTCAAGCCGCGCCTGTTGTTGACCACGCTGCTCGATGGCCTGGTGTTCCTCGTCGCGCTGCCGGCCTTCGAACTGATCGACGGCGCCCAGCAGTCGGGCATGCTGCCGGTATTGTTCCGGCTGCCCTGACTCAAAGGGCAGAGCCGCATCTCTACAGGTGTTGCACAGCCGCCGGCTTTGACGTATAGGACCGCCGTTCAAGAAAACCGCCCGGCAGGGCATGCCGTGGCGGTTTCATTTGCTTTTCGGGCTTTGGTCGGCCCGAAGCGAACAAGACAAGAGGCGTGGAGTGCCGGAGGCACGACAGGGACCTCATAGAAACGGAGTAGCAAAATGCCCAAGATGAAGACCAAGTCCGCCGCCAAAAAGCGGTTCAAGATCACAGGTACGGGTAAAGTTTTGTCGGCTGCGGCCGGCAAGCGTCACGGCATGATCAAGCGTTCCAACAAGTTCATTCGAAATGCCCGCGGCACGATGGTTCTGGCTGAACCGGATGGCAAGAAGGTCATCAAGAATTTTCTTCCGAACGGCCTCTAAGGCATTCGGTCCGGACACGCATTTGTTTTACGCAATTCCGAACGGAAAACCGCAAGGCACTTTTCCTGGAATTGCTTTTAAGGAGATCATGACATGGCACGCGTAAAGAGAGGCGTCACCTCGCACGCCAAGCACAAGAAGGTCCTGAAAGCCGCCAAGGGCTTCTACGGCCGCCGCAAGAACACCATCCGCATCGCCAAGCAGGCGGTGGAAAAGTCGCTGCAGTACGCTTACCGCGACCGCAAGAACCGCAAGCGCTCGTTCCGCGCGCTGTGGATCCAGCGCATCAACGCAGCGACCCACGAGCATGGCCTGACCTACGGCCGCTTCATCGACGGCCTCAACAAGGCCGGCATCGAGATCGATCGCAAGATCCTGTCGGACATGGCCATCCATGAGCCGCAGGCTTTCGCAGCCCTGGTCGCCAAGGCCAAGGTGGCGCTTGAATATCTGAAGAACACCACGCCGAACGCTTTTGAAAGCGCTGTCGCCTAAGACCAGCGCTTCCCAAGCATTCGCAATTCTGATTTGGGGAACCCGCGCTGGCACGGCTGGCGCGGGTTCTTTTTTGACCCTGATGTAACCAAAATGGTGACGACGAACCAAAATGGTGTCGGTCGCCCGATCGAGAGAGTTTCGCCGTGAACGACACAGCTGGAAATCTTGAAGCGCTGGAGGCCTCGCTGCTTGCCGACATCGCAGCGGCCTCCGACGAGGCCTCGATCGAGGCCGTGCGCGTCGCGGCTCTTGGCAAGAAGGGTTCCATCTCCGAAATGCTGAAGACGCTCGGCGCCATGACCGCCGAGGAGCGCCAGGTGAAAGGCCCTGCCATCAACGGCCTCAAGAATCGCGTCACCGATGCGCTGACGGCCCGCAAGGCCGAGCTCAGGGATGCGGCGATCACCGCGCGTCTCGCCGCCGAAAGGGTCGACGTGACGCTGCAGATGCGGCAGTCGCCGGCCGAGCGCGGCCGCATCCATCCGATCAGCCAGGTCATCGACGAGATCGCGGCGATCTTCGGCGATCTTGGTTTCTCCATAGCCGAAGGTCCCGATATCGAGAGCGACTATTACAATTTCACCGCGCTGAACTTCCCGGAAGGCCATCCGGCGCGCGAGATGCACGACACCTTCTTCTTCCAGCCGGACGAGAAGGGCGAGCGCAAGCTTTTGCGCACCCACACCTCTCCGGTGCAGATCCGCACCATGGAGACGAAGAAGCCGCCGATCCGCATCGTCATTCCTGGAAAAACCTACCGCCAGGATTCCGACGCCACCCACTCGCCGATGTTCCATCAGGTCGAGGGGCTGGTCATCGACAAGACGGCGAATGTCGCCAACATGAAGTGGGTGCTGGAGGAGTTCTGCAAGGCCTTCTTCGAGGTGCCGCAGGTCAAGATGCGCTTCCGGCCGTCCTTCTTCCCGTTCACCGAGCCGAGCCTCGAGGTCGACATCCAGTGCGACCGCTCGCGGCCCGGCGAAGTACGCTTCGGCGAAGGCTCCGATTGGATGGAGATCCTCGGCTGCGGCATGGTGCATCCCAACGTGCTGCGCCATGGCGGGCTCGATCCGGACGAATATCAGGGCTTTGCCTGGGGCATGGGCATCGACCGCATCGCCATGCTGAAATACGGCATGCCGGACCTGCGCGCCTTCTTCGACGCCGATGTCCGCTGGCTGTCGCATTACGGTTTCAGGCCGCTCGACATGCCGACCTTGTTCGGGGGCCTAAGCGCATGACAGCGCCGCACGCCGGCGGCTGCCGCTGCGGCGCTGTGCGGTTCGAGGCCACGGCCGAACCGCATCACGTCAGCTATTGCCACTGCGGCGATTGCCGGCGGGCGAGCGGCGCGCCGGTATCGGCCTTTGTCGGGTTCCTGGCCGGTCAGGTCGCGTTCACAGGCAAGGCGCTGAAGATGTTCGAGAACGGCCCGGTGACGCGCTCGTTCTGCGGCATTTGCGGCTCGCCCATCGCCTATGTCGACGAGCGGCTGGAGGACGACATCTATTTCATGCTCGGCGCCATGGACGCACCAGCCTATTTCGAGCCGACGCTGCATGCCTATGTCAGCGAGCAGCTTGCCTTCCTGCATATGTCTGACGACCTGCCGAGACATCTGAAAACAAGCGTCAAAAGACCAGACGGAACAGTCCAATGAAATTCACCCTCTCCTGGCTCAAGGATCATCTCGAGACCGACGCCACGCTCGGCGAGATCGTCGAGCGGCTGACCTCGATCGGCCTCGAAGTCGAGCATGTCGACGACAAGTCGAGCCTGAAACCCTTCGTCATCGCCAAGGTGCTGACGGCGGTTCAGCACCCCGATGCCGACCGGCTGCGCGTGCTGACCGTGGATACGGGCGATGGCAGGCCACCCGTGCAAGTGGTGTGCGGCGCGCCTAACGCCCGCGCGGGTCTGATCGGCGCCTTTGCCGCGCCCGGCACCTATGTCCCCGGCATCGACGTGACGCTGACGGTCGGCAAGATCAGGGGCGTCGAAAGCCATGGCATGATGTGTTCCGAGCGCGAGCTGGAACTGTCGGACGAGCACGACGGCATCATCGACCTGCCCCAGGATGCGCCTGTCGGCACCAGCTTCGCAGCCTATGCGCATCTCGACGATCCGGTCATCGAGATCAACCTGACGCCGAACCGGCCGGACGCCACCAGCGTCTACGGCATCGCCAGGGATCTGGCGGCGAGCGGACTTGGCCGTCTCGTCGGCGGCGCCATCATGCCCCATGTCGGCAACGGCATGTGCCCGGTCAAGGTGACGATCTTAGCGCCGGAGCTCTGCCCCGGCTTCGCACTGCGGCTGGTCAAGGGCGTCAAGAACGGCCCGTCGCCGAAATGGCTGCAGCAGCGGCTGATCGCCATTGGTCTGAGGCCCATCAGCGCGCTGGTCGACATCACCAACTACGTCACCTTCGATCGCGGCCGTCCGCTGCATGTCTTCGATGCCAGCAAGGTCTCAGGCAATCTCACCGTGCGCCGTGCGCGCGATGGCGAAAAGGTACAGGCGCTCGACGGCCGTGAATACACGCTGACGCCGGAGATGTGCGTCATATCAGATGAAGACGGCGTCGAGTCGATTGCCGGCATCATGGGCGGCGAGCATTCGGGCTGCGACGAGAACACCACGGACGTATTGATCGAATCGGCCCTTTGGGACCCGATTACCACCGCGCGCACCGGCCGCACGCTCGGCATCATCACCGATGCGCGCTATCGCTTCGAGCGCGGCGTCGACCCTGAATTCATGGTGCCCGGCGTCGAGCTGGCGACCAGATTGGTGCTCGATTTCTGCGGTGGCACGCCGACGGAGATCGAAGTGGCAGGCTATGCCGGCCACACGCCCAGGATCGTCTCCTTCCCGCTCTCGGAAGTGAAGCGGCTGACCGGCATCGAAGTGCCAACATCGGAGAGTCGCCATATCCTGTCGCGCCTTGGCTTCAGGCCTGAGGGCTCGGGCGACGTCATCGATGTGGCGGTGCCGTCCTGGCGTCCCGATGTCGACGGCAAGGCCGACCTGGTCGAGGAGGTGATGCGTATCCACGGCGTCGACAACATCGCCCCGCAGCCGCTCGGCGCGCATGACGCGGTCAACGCAAGGATACTCACCACGCTGCAGGTCCGCACCCGCACGGCCAAGCGCGCGCTTGCCGTACGCGGCATGATGGAAGCCGTCACCTTGTCGTTCATACCGGCCAGGCACGCCGAACTGTTCGGCGGTGGCCAGACGGCATTGAAACTCGCCAACCCAATCGCCGCCGACATGTCCGACATGCGGCCCTCGCTTTTGCCGGGGCTGATCGCCGCTGCCCAGCGCAACGCCGACAGGGGCATCGGCGACGTGGCGCTGTTCGAAGTTTCGGGCACCTATGAAGGCGATGGCGCGGACCAGCAGCGGCGCGTGGCCGCCGGGGTGCGCCGCGGTACCGCCAAGCTCGACGGCTCCGGCCGCAATTGGGCCGGCAATTCCGGTCCGGTCGGCGTGTTCGACGCCAAGGCCGACGCCATCGCCGCGCTCGAAGCCTGCGGTGCGCCGGTCGAGCGGCTGCAGATCGAGGCGGGTGGTCCGGCCTGGTATCATCCCGGCCGTTCCGGCACGATCAAGCTCGGCCCGAAAACCGTGCTCGGCACCTTCGGTGAATTTCACCCGAAGACGCTTGAGGGCCTCGACGCTTCCGGGCCACTCTGCGGCTTCGAAGTGTTCGTCGATGCCGTGCCCGAGCCGAAGGCCAAGCCGACGAAGACCAAGCCGAAGCTCGAGCTCTCCGCCTTCCAGATGGTCAAGCGCGACTTCGCTTTCGTCGTCGACAATGCCCTCGAGGCCGGCACGCTGGTGCGCGCAGCGCTCGCCGCCGACAAGAAGCTGATATCAGGCGTTTCGGTCTTCGATATTTTCGAAGGGGCATCGCTCGGAGCGGGCAAGAAGTCGATCGCCATCGAAGTATCGATCCAGCCGGTCGAGAAGACGTTGACCGACGAGGATTTCGAGGCGCTGGCCAAGCGCATCGTCGATAATGTCGGCAAGCAGACCGGCGGCGTTCTGCGCGGCTAGAGCAATTCTGGGAAAAGTGCGTAGCGATTTTCCCGGTAAAAACGCATAGCGCTTTCCCTTGGGAATTGCGCAGGAACCAAGACTTGCAGGCAGGTGGCGAATCGCCGTCCAAAGGGCGATGGACCATCTGCGCTATTCCGGCCTTCCTTTCGAAACGCAACGCATGGCGTTTCTTGAGATCGTCTCGGCCGATCCGCTTGTTCGCGAAGCGCTGACGCATGCCCGCGCGCTTGGTCTTGCCGACTGGCTGGTCGTCTCCGGCGCGCTCTACAACTCTGTCTGGAACCATCTGACCGGCAAGCCGCCGGGCTATGGCATCAAAGATGTCGACCTGTTCTATTTCGATGACAGCGACCTGTCCTACGAGGCGGAGGACGCGGTGATCCGCCGCGCGGCGGCGCATTTCGAAGGACTGCCTCTGCCGGTCGAGGTGCGCAACCAGGCGCGGGTGCATCTGTGGTATCCGCAGAAGTTCGGTCAATCCTGCCCGCGCTACACGAGCTCCAGCGAATCCGTCAGCTATTTCGCCTCTAAGACCCACGCGGTCGGTGTGCGACACGACGCGGACGGGCAGCTCGATCTGGTTGCGCCGTTCGGGCTCGACGACATCTTCTCGTTCCGCATCGTGCCGAACCGGGTGATGGACAATCAGCGCACGCATGAGGTGAAGGGCAAGCGTGCGAAGGAGACCTGGCCGGAGATTTCAGTGGTGCCGTGGTAGAAGTGCCGGAATAAGAAAATGTCGGCGCGAGGCACCCCCCTCTGGCCTGCCGGCCATCTCCCCCGCAAGGAGGGAGATTGGCAGCTTCGGCCTTGTCGCTCCTCCTGCAACCTTGGCGATTGGCGAAAGCAGCAACGGCATCCGATCTCCCCCCTTGCGGGGGAGATGTCCGGCAGGACAGAGGGGGGTGTTTCGCGCTGACTTCTCGCAACCTTCGCTGTCACGTTCGCATGAAAAAGGGGCGCCGAAGCGCCCCTCCAACGGTGACCTGACTCACCCATTCACCAGCGCCAGCAACTCCTCGGTGTAGCGCTTGCCAACGACCTTGTCCGGCGACAGCGCATCGCCTATGGCCGCTACCTCGGCAGCGCTCAGCTCGATCGCGGCCGCAGCCGTGTTCTGCTCAAGATGGCGGATCTTGCGCGCGCCGGGGATCGGCACGATGAAGTCGCCCTGGTGCAGCACCCAGGCCAGCGCCAGCTGTGCCGTGGTCACGCCCTTTTCAGCCGCCATCTTTTCCAGCGTGGCGATGACGGCGGCGTTGGCCGCCATGGCATCGGCCTGGAAGCGCGGCAGGCCACGGCGCCAGTCGTCGTCGCTCAATGCCTCGGGCTTGGCGATGGTACCGGTGAGCAGGCCGCGGCCGAGCGGGCTGTAAGGGACAAAGCCGATGCCGAGTTCGCGGCAGACGGCGAATACCTCGTCTTCCGGGTCGCGGCTCCACAGCGAATATTCGCTCTGCACGGCAGCGATCGGATGCACGGCATGGGCCCGCCGGATGGTCGCGGCACTCGCCTCCGACAGGCCAAGCGCGCGCACCTTGCCTTCGCTCACCAATTCGGCCATGGCGCCGACCGTATCCTCGATCGGAACGTTGGGGTCGACACGATGCTGGTAGTACAGGTCGATGACGTCAGTGCCCAGCCGCTTCAGCGAGGCCTCGGCGACGGCCTTGACGTGCTTGGGACGGCTGTCGACACCGGCCATGCGGTCCATGCCGGTGCCTTCTTCCAAAATCTTGAAGCCGAATTTTGTCGCGATGGTCACCTTGTTGCGCACCGACTTCAGCGCCTTGCCGAGCAGGATCTCGTTCTCGTAGGGGCCATAGACTTCCGCCGTGTCGAAGAAGTTGACGCCGATCTCGACGGCGCGGTGCAGGGTGGCAATCGCGTCGGCTTCAGCCTGGCCGCCATAGGCGAAGCTCATGCCCATGCAGCCGAGGCCGACCGGGTAGACATTCAATTCAGTTCCTAGCTTGCGAGTTTGCATCACGCGTCTCCTTGTTGTGATGCCTGGAAGATAGCGCCTTGCTTTGCGTTCGATAATCCGCTCATGTTTGTACGGGTTGCTCTAAAAAGTAGATCAATGAACCGAGCACATCTTTCACAGCTGGCAGTGCTGGCAACCGTTGCCCAATGCGGCAGCTTTCGCGGCGCGGCCAAGGAAATGGCAATCGCGCCGTCGGCGGTAAGTCACGCGGTGTCCAGCCTGGAAACACGGCTTGGCGTACGGCTGTTGGCGCGCAGCACGCGCAGCGTCGCGCCGACGGAAGAAGGCGCGCAGCTGCTGGAGCGATTGCGCCCAGCTCTTTCGGAGATCGACCTGGCGCTGGAGACGGCGATCGAAGCGCGCGATCGGCCTGCCGGCAATCTGCGGCTCAGCGTACCCCGCACGGCAGCGCATCTGGTGCTGACGCCACGGCTTGGCGCTTTTGCCGCGGCCTATCCCGACATCGTGCTCGAGATCGCCATCGAGGACCGCTTCACCGATGTCGTCGAAGGCGGTTTCGATGCCGGCGTTCGGCTGGGCGAGAGTCTGCAACGTGACATGATCGCGGTGCGGATCGGGCCGGACATTCGCGGCGCGGTGGTGGGCGCCCCATCCTATTTCGAGGTCATGCCCAGACCGCGCCACCCGCGCGACCTTGCCGACCATCGCTGCCTCCGCTTCCGCTTCTCCAGCGGTATCCTTTACCGCTGGGAGTTCGAGAGAAATGGCGAGGTGATCGAGATCGCCACGCAGGGGCCACTGATCCTCGATGAGGATCGGCTCATCGCGCAAGCAGCGGTCGATGGCGCCGGGCTTGCCTTCGTCTTCGAGGACTATGTGCGGGCACCGCTTGCCGACGGCCGGCTGATCCGCGTGCTGGAGGACTGGTGCCCGCCCTTCGACGGGTTCTTCGTCTACTACCCCAGTCGCCGCCAGATGCGCCCGGCGCTGCGCGCCTTCGTCGATTTCTTCAAGGTGAGCGGGTAGGCGGCGCTTTACCCTGCCCTTGTGGCCATGGTGGGCGATGAGCCAGCACTGCACATTGGCTTTTCTTCCGATATCGGGCAAACCTCGTGGCCTGTAAATCGTGATGGAGAAGCCTGATGTTTCGATGGGGTGTGTTGTCCACAGCCAAGATCGGCCGCGAGCATTTGTTGCCGGCAATGGTCGAGGCGGAGAATGGTGTGCTGTCGGCGATCGCCAGTCGCGACCTGTCGAAGGCCAAGGCACTGGCCGAGCGCTTTGGCGCCCGCCAT
The DNA here is from genome assembly GCF_040323315.1 of Mesorhizobium sp. M0047. Taxonomy (NCBI): domain Bacteria; kingdom Pseudomonadati; phylum Pseudomonadota; class Alphaproteobacteria; order Hyphomicrobiales; family Phyllobacteriaceae; genus Mesorhizobium; species Mesorhizobium sp. M0047. The sequence goes on from NZ_JAMYUW010000012.1 coordinate 63,875, forward strand.
GCCTTCGGCTCCTATGAGGACCTGCTCGCCTCCAACGAAATCGACGGCGTCTACATCCCGTTGCCGACCTCGCAACATGTCGAATGGACAGCCAAGGCCATCGAAGCCGGCAAGCATGTGCTGGTCGAAAAGCCGCTGGCGCTCGACGCCAAGGACATTCTCCCGCTGATCAAGCTGCGCGACGCCAAAAAAGTGCTCGTCTGCGAAGCGTTCATGGTCATCTACCACCCGCAATGGATCAAGGTGCGCGATCTCATCGCCAGCGGCGCCATCGGCCGGCTGCGCCATGTGCAGGGCGCGTTCTCCTACTACAATGTCGACCCCAACAATATGCGCAACAAGCTCAATCTCGGCGGCGGCGCGCTGCCCGACATCGGCGTCTATCCGACTGTGTCGACGCGCTTTTCGACTGGCAAGGAGCCGCTGCGCTTGCAGGCGACAATCGAACGCGACGAGAAATTCGGCACCGACATCTATTCCTCGATCCGCGCCGATTTCGGTGATTTCGAATTGTCCTTTTACCTCTCGACGCAGATGGCGGCGCGCCAGTTCATGGTGTTCCACGGCGAGAAGGGTTTCATTGAAGTGTTCTCGCCCTTCAACGCCGGGCTGTATGACCATCACCGGGTCGAACTGCACAACCAGAACCACACCGAGGCGCAAGTGTTCCGCTTTCCCGGTACGCAGCAATACCGGCTGGAGGTCGAGACCTTCGCGCGTGCGGCACAGGGCGGCAAGGAGCGCGTCTTCACGCTGGAGGAATCCGTGCTCAACCAGAAAGTCATCGACACCATCTTCCGCGCCGGCGGCAAGGACAGCTGGGAGACAGTCTGAGCTTAGCCGGCTGATTGGGAGGGGAAAATGTCTGACGACGCGGACGTGATCATTGTCGGCGCCGGCCTTGCCGGGCTGGTTGCCGCCGCCGAACTTGCCGAGGCCGGCAAGCGGATCATCATCGTCGACCAGGAGCCGGAGCAATCGCTTGGCGGCCAGGCATTCTGGTCGTTCGGCGGCCTTTTCCTTGTCGATTCGCCGGAGCAGCGGCGCATGCGCATCCGCGATTCGCACGATCTGGCTCTGGAGGATTGGCTGGGCACAGCGGCTTTCGATCGGCCCGAGGATTTCTGGCCGCGCCAATGGGCGGAAGCCTATGTCGGCTTCGCCGCCGGCGAGAAACGCTCCTGGCTCCTGCAGCGCGGCCTGAAGTTTTTTCCCGTGGTGGGCTGGGCCGAGCGCGGCGGCGGCAACGCCATCGGCCACGGCAATTCGGTGCCGCGTTTCCACATCACCTGGGGCACTGGCCCGGGCGTGCTCGAACCCTTCGTCCAGCGTGTGCGCGAGGCTCAGAAGCAAGGGCTGATCCGCTTCAAATTCCGCCACCGCGTCAACGAATTGACCCGCACGGGTGCTACCGTTGATGGTGTGCGCGGCGATATACTGCAGCCGAGCACTGTCGAGCGCGGCCACAAGAGTTCACGCGACATCGCGGGCGATTTCGCATTCCGAGCGCAGGCAGTGATCGTCGCCTCCGGCGGCATTGGCGCCAACCATCAGCTTGTCCGCGAAAACTGGCCGCAGCGGCTCGGCGCGGCGCCAAAGCGCATGATCGCCGGCGTGCCCGACCATGTCGATGGCCGCATGCTGGCGATCACGGAGCAGGCCGGCGGCTCGATCATCAACCGCGACCGCATGTGGCACTATGTCGAGGGCATCAAGAACTGGTCGCCGATCTGGACCGACCATGCGATCCGCATCCTGCCCGGCCCGTCTTCGCTGTGGCTTGATGCACGGGGCAAGCGCCTGCCCGTGCCGCTCTATCCTGGCTTCGACACGCTGGGCACGCTGTCCCACATCATGAGCACCGGCTTCGATTATTCCTGGTTCATCCTGACGAAGAAGATCATCCAGAAGGAGTTCGCGCTGTCGGGCTCGGAGCAGAACCCCGATTTGACCGGCAAGAGCTGGCGCCAGGTGCTCGGCCGCGCCACCTCGGGCATTCCGGGTCCTGTCAAAGCCTTCATGGAGAAGGGCGAGGACTTCATCGTCGAGGCGGATCTGCCGACGCTGGTTGCACGCATGAATGCGCTGGCCGGCGGCGAGCCGCTGCTTGACGTCGCTCAGGTCGAGCGCGAAATCCGCGCCCGCGATCGGCAGCTCGACAATCCGTTCTCCAAGGACATGCAGATCACCGCTTTGCGCGGCGCCCGCGCCTATCTCGGCGACCGGGTGATCCGCACGGCCAAGCCACACAAGATGCTCGACCCGGCAAATGGCCCGCTGATCGCCGTGCGGCTCAACATCCTGACCCGCAAGACGCTGGGCGGCCTGCAGACCGATCTCGACAGCCGCGTTCTGGGTGCCGATGGCCAGCCGGTCGCGGGACTCTACGCCGTCGGCGAAGCCGCTGGGTTCGGCGGCGGCGGCGTGCATGGCTATGCGGCGCTTGAGGGCACCTTCCTCGGCGGTTGCATTTTTTCCGGCCGCAGCGCCGGCCGGGCGGCGGCCGAGGCCGTGCAATAAGGCCCAAACCGCGAGACGACAAAACCACTCACCAGAGCCAGGCGCCCTGTCCAAGCGCGGCCACTGCATCGACGATCCGGGTGAAGCTCGCGCGGGCGCGGCCGACCGTGTGCCGGGCTCTGAGATAGCCATGCACCAGGCCCGGTTCCTCGAACCAGTATGCCCGTCCGCCGGCAGCGACGATGCGGTCGCGATAGGCTTCGCCGTCGGACGACAGCGGGTCGCATTGCGCGGTGATCAGCACGGTCGGCGGCAGGTTGGCGAAATCGGCGTCGGCAAGCGGCGACTGCGTGATGTCGCCGGTACCGTCTCGCCCGCCGGTGCGGATGTTCTTGTAGAATTCGATGTCGCGCATGGTCAGCATCGGCGCTTCGGCATGCCTGAGATAGGATCCCTTCGACCGGTCGCCGCCAAGACCGGGATAGATCAGCACCTGGCCGATCGGCCGTTTCGCATGGCCGCGTGTCGCGTGGCTGACCGCGGCGGCAAGATTGCCGCCGGCGCTGTCGCCGCATAGAAGAATTGGGTGGCTGCGGGCGATGCCAGCCCATTCGAAGGCGCTCATCACGTCGTCGAAGGCCGATGGATGCAAGTGCTCCGGCGCCAGCCGGTAATCGACCGAGATCACCTCGTAGCCGGTGCGGTCGCAGAGTTCGGCACAGACATCGTCATGGCTGTTCAGGCCGCCGAGAATGAAGCCGCCGCCATGGAAATACAGCACCGTCACGGCTGCTTGGCGTGCGCTTCGGTAAATGCGGATCGGGATCTCGTGCGTTCGCGTTGCAATGGCGGAGGTTTCGACCGCGACGCCTTGCGGGTAGCCGGCAAAGAATTCGCGGCACATGCGGTCGTAGATGTCGCGCTGCTGCGCGATCGTGTAATCGATCGTGTCGGGCGGATAGTAGGAATTGGTCCGCTCGATGAAAGCCCAGGTCTCGGCGTCGATGAGCGTTTTGTAGTCGGTCATAGGCGCTGGAAGGGCTGCCAAGGTTGAGCCCGGGCACCCCACTCTGGCCTGCCGGCCATCTCCCCCGCAAGGGGGGAGATTGGCAGCGTTGATCGCGGTGCTCTCCTTGCAACGTTGACAGTTGGCGAAAGCAGAAATGGCATCCGATCTCCCCCCTTGCGGGGGAGATGTCCGGCAGGACAGAGGGGGGTGTGACGGAACGCCATCGTTCCCATTACTTCCCCTTCCACACCGGCTCACGCTTTTCCGCAAAAGCACGAAAGCCTTCCATATTGTCCTCGGAGCCGTAGAGCGCGTCGACCGTCGGCAGCTGCCGGCGCGTCACTCTGTTCATCGCGTCCTGGAAGGTGAGCGCCTCGGCCACCCGCGCGGTCTCTTTGATCGCGGCAAACACCAGCGGCGGGCCGCCGGCGAGCAGCCGCGCTATCTCCCAGACACGCTCCTCGAGCCTCTCCTTGGGCAGCACTTCGTTGACTAGGCCCCAGCGATGCGCCTCCGCGACATCCATCCAGCGGCCGGTGAGCAGAAGGTCCATGGCGACATGATAGGGAATGCGCTTCGGCAGCTTGATCGTTGCCGCGTCGGCCAGCGTGCCGGCGCGGATTTCGGGCAGCGCGAAGGAAGAATGATCGGAGGCGTAGATGAGGTCGCAGGACAGCGCCAGCTCGAAGCCACCGCCGACTGCCATGCCGTTGACGCAGGCGATGACCGGCTTGTTCATGTCGCGCAGTTCCTGCAGGCCGGCAAAGCCGCCGACGCCATAGTCGCCGTCGACCGCGTCGCCGCCGGCAGCCGCCTTGAGGTCCCAGCCGGCGCAGAAGAACTTGTCGCCGGCGGTCTTGACGATGGCGACACGCAAGTTCGGATCGTCGCGGAATGCCTTGAAGGTTTCGCCCATCAGCCGCGAGGTCTTCAGGTCGATGGCGTTGGCCTTGGGTCGGTCGAGCGTGACCTCCAGGATCGTGCCCTCGCGGCGGGTCGAAACGACGTCAGACATTCTTCTTGTCTCCCAGCACCAGCAGCGCATCGGCGATCCAGGCGCCCTTTCCCTCCGCGCAGACGATCAGCGGGTTGATGTCGAGTTCCTCGATCTCGCCGGCATTCTCCTGCACGAAGGCGGCAATGCCCAAAATGGCGTCGATGGCAGCCTGAACATCGGCCTTCGGCCGGCCGCGATAGCCCTCGAGCAGCGGGTACAGCTTCAGGCCGCGCAACGCTGCCTCGATGTCATCGCGGGTCGCCGGCAGCATCAGCGTGACACTGTCGCGCAGCAGCTCGACCAGCACGCCGCCGGTGCCCAGGGTCATCACCGCGCCGAACATCGGGTCGCGGGTGAAGCCGACGATCAGTTCGGCGACGCCGTCGCGCACCATGCGCTCGACATAGAGCCCGGTGCCGAGCGGCAAGAGATCATGCGCCGCGGTGCTGACGGACTCGGCGTCTTTGAGGTTGAGCTGCACCGCGCCGACGTCGGATTTGTGGGTGACGCCCAGCGCCTTCAGCGCCACCGGGAAGCCGAGCGCCATCGACGAGATCACCGCCTCGACCGCATTGGCGGCGCGCTCGCCTTTCGGCACCGGCAGGCCGGCCTTGATGAGGCAGGATTTCGCCTCGGCCTCGTCGGGCGTGACGTGTTCGCCGACAGGCGCGCCGGAGGCGGAGGTGTCGATCGGCTGCGCCTGCGGTTCGTGCCACGCCCAGCCGATGAAGGCTGCCGCCCCGGCGGCGTCCATGGCTTCTGAAATGCCGAACAACGGCACCATGCCGCGCGCCATAAGGCCGGCAGTGTATTCCTCCGGCAGGTTCTCCGGCAGCGAGGAGACGATGGCACCCTGCGCCTTGTTGGTCTTAAGCGCAGATTCGAAGGCACGCAGCGTCGCCCACCAGTCGGTGTCCGAGCAGCGGTCGGGGCGCGGGAAGTCGAGCACCAGCATGTTGAGGTCGAACCCGCCCGACACCATGGCGGTGAAGGTGGCGGTCATCGCCGGCTCATTGTTCCAGATGAAGGTGTGATAGTCCAACGGATTGGCCACCGCGACCAGCGGCCCGAGCGTCGATTTGACATGGGCACGGTGGGTGTCGCTGAGCACCGGGAAATTGACCCAGCGGCCTTCGGCGCTGTCGGCCATGACCGAAGCCTCGCCGCCCGAGCAGCTCATCGATGACAGCCTATAGCCGGGCAACGGTCCGGTGATATGCAGCAGCTTCAGCGCCTCGATGAAGGCGGGGATGGAATCGACGCGCGCTATGCCCAGCCGCCTCAGGAAGGCGCCCGATGCGGCGTCCGACCCTGCCAGCGAGGCGGTGTGCGAGACGGTCGCTTGCCGCGCCTGTTCGGAACGGCCGACCTTCATGGCGATGATCGGCTTCTTCAACTCGCGGGCCCTGGCCGCCAGCCGTTCGAAGCCGGCTACGGAATCGAAGGCTTCGATGTGCAGGCCAAGCGAGGTGACCCGCTCGTCCTCGATCAGGCCGAGTGCCATTTCGGACAGGCCGGTCTGCGCCTGGTTGCCGGCGGTCATCAGGAAGGCGATCGGGAGGCCGCGCTTCTGCATCGTCATGTTGATGGCGATGTTCGACGACTGGGTGATGATAGCGACACCTTTGCCGCCGTCGGCCAGTCGGATGCCGCCATGCTGGTCGGGCCACAGAAGTGCGCCGTCGGCATAGTTGATCAGGCCGTAGCAATTCGGGCCGATGATCGGCATCTGGCCCGCCGCCGCGACCAGCTCGGCCTGCAGCCGCTCGCCGTCGTCGTCATAGGCCTCGGTCTCGAGGAAGCCGGCGGCAAAGCAGACTGCACCGCCGGCGCCGCGCTCGGCCAGCGCCTTGACCACCTCGATGGTCAAGTGCCGGTTGACGCCGACGAAGGCGGCGTCCGGCGCGCCGGGAAGATCGGCGACGGAGCGATAGGCCTTTCGGCCGGCAACCTCTTCCTTGCTCGGATGCACCGGCCAGATCTCGCCGGCAAAACCCATCTTGATCGATTGCGCCACGACGACTGCGGCCTGCGCGCCGCCGAAGACGGCAATCGATTTGGGGCGCAAAAGACGTTCGAGTTTATGCATGGTCATCTTTTCGTTTGAGCATCATCTTCTCCCAAGCCTAGCTCCGACCTTGGGGGATCATGCTCTAAGCCCCGAACGGACGCAGCAGCGCCCGCGAAATAATATGTCGCTGAATCTCCGAAGTGCCTTCCCAAATTCGCTCGACCCGGGCGTCGCGCCAGATGCGCTCCAGCGGCAAATCGTCCATCAGCCCCATGCCGCCATGGATCTGGATCGCTTCATCGGCAACAAAGGCGAGCATTTCGGTGGCCTTCAGCTTGGCCATGGCCATGTCCTGGTCGGTGACGGTGCCCTGATCGTACTTCCAGCCGGCTTCGAACACCATCAGGTCGGCGGCCTTCAGTTCGGTCGCCATGTCGGCAAGCTTGAACGACACGCCCTGGAACTTGCCGATCTGCTGGCCGAACTGCTGGCGCTGCGCGGCATATTCCACCGCATGGCCAAGCGCCCGCTCGGCGCGGCCGAGACAGGTGGCGCCGACCTGCAGCCGAGTGGCGCCGAGCCAGGAATTGGCGACATCGAAGCCCTTGTGCACCTCGCCCAGAACCTGGGAGGCCGGCAAGCGGCAATCGTCGAATTCGAGGATGGCATTGGTGTAGCCGCGATGCGAGACGTTGCGGTAGCCGTCGCGGACGGTGAAGCCTTTGGTCCCTTTGTCGACAAAAAAGGCGGTGATCTTCTTGCGCTTGCCGCGCGGCGAATCCTCTTCGCCGGAAGCCATGAACACGATGGCGAAGTCGGCGAGGTCGGCGTGGGAGATAAAATGCTTGGTGCCGTTGAGCACCCAGTCGTCGCCATCCTGCACGGCCGTCGCCTTCATACCGCGCAGGTCGGAGCCGGCGCCCGGCTCGGTCATCGCCAGGCAGTCCCATTTCTCGCCGCGGATGCAGGGGAACAAATATTTCTCGCGCTGCTCGGGTGTGCCGGCCAAGAGGATGTTGGAGGGCCGCGCCACGCAGGTCCAGTGCAACGCATAATTGGCACGGCCGAGCTCTTTCTCGTAGAGCAGCCAGGTCACCGTATCCAGGCCCGCGCCGCCGACATCGGCCGGCATGTTGGCGGCATAGAGCCCGGCCTCGATCGCCTTGGCCTTGATTTGCTCGATCAACTCGCGGCGCAGCACGCCGGTGCGCTCGACCTCGCGCTCATGCGGGTATAGCTCGTTCTCGACGAACGCCTTCGTCGCCTCGACGATGAGCTTCTGTTCCTCCGACAACCCGAAATCCATGATCTCAGCCCTTCTTCTTGCCGGTCTTTTTCTTCGGCTTTTCGGCTTTCTTCACCGGCTTCAACGTCTTGGCCTTCTCGGCCGCCTTGGAGGCCACAGGCTTTTTGGCCGCTAGCTTGGCCAGTTGCCTGGTATAGTCCTTGTGCAAGGCACCGGCACCCCAGCCCTTGCCTTTGTTCTGCTTCGACAGCGCGTCCATGATCGCAACCAGATTGTCGTCGCGGATCTTTTCCAGCTCGCGGATCGACAGCCCATGCGCCTGGTCGTCCGACTGCGTGGCGATCAGGTCGACCAGTTCATCGTTGAACTCCGGCACGTCCATCAGCTTGGTCCATGGCCATTTCAAGCACGGCCCGAACTGGGCCATGAAGTGGCGCATACCGGCCTCGCCCCCTGCGACGCGATAGACCTGGAACATGCCCATCTGCGCCCAGCGCAGGCCAAAGCCGAAGCGCATGATGTCATCGAGTTCCTCGACGGTGCAGATGCCGTCCTTTATTAGCCACAGCGCCTCGCGCCATGCCGCTTCGAGCAGGCGGTCGCCGACGAAGGCTTCGATCTCCTTGCGGATCACCACCGGCTTCATGCCGATCGAGGCATACATTTCCTTGGCGACCTCGATCGCCTCTGGGAAGGTCTGTTCGCCGCCGACGATCTCGACAAGCGGCAAGAGGTAAACGGGGTTGAACGGATGCCCGACGACCAGCCGCTCCGGGTGCTTCTTCATCGCCACCTGCATGTCGGTCGGCTTGATGCCCGAGGTCGAGGAGCCGACAATGGCGTTTGCCGGCGCATGGGTATCGATCTCGGCCAGCACGCGGTGCTTGAGATCGAGCCGCTCAGGCACGCTTTCCTGGATGAAGTCGGCATCGGCAACCGCCTCGGCGATGGTCTTGGCAAAGGTCAGTTTGCCCTCTTTCGGCAAGCCGCCAGGCACCATCTGCTTGTAGGCGCGGCGCGCGCCTTTCATCACTTCGCCAACCTTGCGCGACGCTTCGGGATCGGGATCGAAGATCGACACGTCGATGCCGTTGAGCAACAGGCGCGCCACCCAGCCGGCGCCGATGACGCCGCCACCGATGGCGGCCGCCTTGTTGATGATGCTCATGCGGAAGCTCCGGTTCTTGTCTTGGCTGTTGCGGGATCGATGAGAGGCACGCGCTCGCCGGCGCGGATCACCGGGGGATCGTAAGCCTTGCGGGCAAACACTTCGAGCACGAAGGGCCGGAAGAATTCGATCGGCAGCGTGTCGTAGTCGGGGTCGAAGCTCGACTGGTCCCAGCGCTCGCAGAACTGATCGCAATCATCGAAATAGGCGTGGCCGGCGAAGCGGTCGCGCGCATGGCGGTTGCCGCCCAGATGATGGGCATAGTAGAGCCGCTGGAAATCGCCGTGCTTTTCCACCACCCAGGTGCATTGTTCGCGTACGAAGGGTTTCAGGATCGAAGCGGCATATTCATCGTGATTGTAGGGCGCGTAGATGTCGCCGATGTCGTGCAGCAGCGCGCACGCGATCCAGTCGGTATCGGCGCCATCGCGCCAGGCGCGGGTCGCCGCCTGCAGCGAATGGCCGAGCCGGGTGATCTTGTAGCCCGACAGGCCCGCGTCGAGCTGAACCAGCGCGTCGAGCAGCCGCTCGCCGGTCCTGGCCGCATAGTCGATTTCATGCGCGGTCAGGAACTCATAGTCGTCCCGGTCGCCATCCTTCATCGCCGTGAATTTTACGGTAGTCATATCGACCCTCCCGGCGAATAATTTATGCCGCTATCGGCGCCCGCTTGGTGAGGTTGAGCTTCTTGCGCACTTCCTCCGGGCCGATGATCCTGGCGCCCAGATTGGTGACGATGCTGGCGGCTCGTTCGACCAACTGCGCATTGGTCGCCAGCACGCCTTTGTCGAGCCACAGATTGTCTTCCAGGCCGACCCGGACATTGCCGCCGGCCAGCACGGCGGCGGCGGCATAGGCCATCTGGTTGCGGCCGATGGCGAAGGCCGACCAGTTCCAGGTCGACGGCACGTTGTTGACCATTGCCATGAAGGTGTTGAGGTCGTCGGGCGCCCCCCACGGCACACCCATGCAGAGTTGCACAAGCGCGTCGGGAATGAGCACCTTTTCCTCGACCAGCTGCTTGGCGAACCACAGATGGCCGGTGTCGAAGGCTTCGATCTCCGGCTTGACGCCGAGCGCCGTCATCATGCCACCCATGGCGCGTAGCATGCCCGGCGTATTCGTCATGACATAGTCGGCCTCGGCGAAATTCATGGTGCCGCAATCGAGCGTGCAGATTTCCGGCAGGCACTGGCGCACATGTTCCATGCGGTTGGTGGCGCCGCCCATGTCGGTGCCCTTCTCGTTGAGCGGCAGCGGCGCTTCCGGCGAGCCGAACACCATGTCGCCGCCCATGCCGGCCGTCAGATTCAGCACCACATCGACATTGGCCTCGCGAATGCGCTCGGTCACTTCGCGATAGAGATGCACGTCGCGCCTCGGCTTGCCGGTTTCAGGGTCCCGCACATGGCAGTGGACGATGGCAGCGCCGGCTTTGGCCGCATCGATGGCCGAATCGGCGATCTGCTTGGGCGAGCGCGGTACATGCGGGCTGCGATCCTGCGAGCCGCCGGATCCGGTCACGGCACAGGTAATGAAAACCTCACGGTTCATCGCAAGCGGCATGGAACTCTCCTCCGAAAGAAACAAGCCACAACAATGCCCGACTTGCCGGAAACTGTTTTGCGTTTTACGAAGCTTCCATGATGAAAAGCGAAAAACCGACCATCTTTCGTTCGGAACGCTCTCCACTCAAGGTGACGCTGCTGGTGTTTTCCGGCTCGTCGATCATGTGTGTCGCGTCAGCGGTCGATCCTTTGCGCGCCGCCAACCGCATCTCCGGCGAGACCTTGTTCGATTTCAAGCTGGTCTCGGTGACCGGCGAGGCTCCGGTCACCACCTGCGGCCTGCCGGTGGCGGTTAGCGGCCGCTTCGATGCGGGTGAGGCGACCGACGTTCTTGTCGTCGTCGCCGGCTTTGGCACCCAGAACTATGCGACATCGTCGCTGTTGTCAGGCCTGCGCCGGGCGGCGCGTACGGCCCGCGCGTGCGGCGGTGTCGAGGCCGGCACGTGGCTGGTGGCGCGCGCCGGCCTGCTGGAAGGGCGAAGCGCCACCACCCACTGGGAGGACATGGAGGATTTCTCGTCGGCCTTCCCTGGCGTCGACGTGCGCCCGGACCGCTACGTCATCGACGGGCCGGTGTTCACGTCTGGCGGCGCGTCGCCGACCTTCGACCTGATGCTGCATCTCATTCGCACGCGGCTGGGCATGGCCGTGGCGCTCGATGTCGCCAGCGTCTTCATCTACGACCAGGCACGTGCCGCGACCGACGCGCAGCCGCTGGTCTCGCTCGGTCGGCTCGATGGCTACGATCCGCGCCTGGCGCAGGCCATCCGGCTGATGGAATCGCATGTCGATCAGCCGCTGACCATAGAAGCGGTGGCCAAACGCGCCGGAGTGACGGCGCGAACCTTGGAAAGCATCTTTCGCAAGTCGATCGGCGAGACGCCGGGCGCCTATTATCTCAGGCTGCGCCTGGGTGTGGCGCGCCGGCTGGTGGTCGACACCAGGGTGGCGATGGCCGATATTGCTGGGCGGACCGGATTTTCGTCCGCCGCGGCGTTTTCGAGGGCATTTTCAAGGGCTTTCGGCGAAGCGCCGGTCAGGCTGCGCCGGGGCTGACGTGCATGTCGCCCAAAAGGACAACGACATGCACAGAAAGTTCAGGCAGCATTCTGGTGGTCGCTGCCGCCGTCGATCTGCGAGCGCATTTGCCTGGCAAGATGGGTCTCGAAACGGCTGGCAACGGCGCGGTCCCATTCGTTCGAGCGGCGCGTGCCATCCTTCGGATGCGGCATTGCCATCAGCCGGTCGATAATCGATTCGACTTCGCCCGGTGAGAGCAGGGCGTCGATTTCACGTTCGTTCTGCATATCGGGTCGCCTCCTTCTTCCTCTCCCGCCACGAGCAGTCTTATACGAGATACGTGACGGCAGTTTGAAGGCAAGAGCGAGGTCATTGAAGGGCGTCAAAGGGCAAAAACCGTGTCGTCGCACCCGGCTTTGCGCAAAGTTTGTTCCCGTGTCTGGGCAGGTCAGGCCAAGGAGAGATCTACAGCTGCTTTCGAACAGCAGGCAGCCGAGGATCTATGCGATCCTCGGCTGCCTGTCGCGAATGGGCTGACTGGAGCATTTCACCGTCTCACGGAAACGGCGAACCCTCTAACTCTTTGTTTTGACGCAATTCCGGACGGAAAACCGCGTCACACTTTTCCTGGAATTGCTCCAGCGGAAGGCGATTGCCGCGGCTTCAGACAGAGATGGCGGATGTCGGTCCAGATCGGGGTTCACACGTACCGGTTGACGATGTTTTCCAGTAGTTCCTGGCGACCCGACCTTGGTTGCGGCTCGATCTTCTTCTTGACGACGCGCTCGGCGATCTCTTCCAGCGTGCGCTTGCCCGACAGCATCGCCTTGCCCTCGGCCGTGTTCCAGCCGGCATAGCGTTCGGCCAGCGGTGCCGACAGCGCCTTGTCCTCGACCATGCGGGCTGCGGCCTTGAGGCCGCGTGCGCAAGAGTCCATGCCGCCGATATGGCCGATCAGCAGATCCTGCGGATCAAGCGACTGGCGGCGCAGCTTGGCGTCGAAATTGGTGCCGCCGGTCTTGAAGCCGCCGGCCTGCAGCACCTGGTAGTAGGCCAATGCCATTTCAGGCACGTTGTTGGGGAACTGGTCGGTGTCCCAGCCCGACTGATAGTCGTTGCGGTTCATGTCGATCGAGCCGAAGACGCCGAGCGCATTGGCCAGCGCCAGCTCGTGCTCGAAGGAATGACCGGCCAGGATGGCGTGGCCTTGCTCGATGTTGAGCTTGACCTCCTTCTCCAGTCCGAAGCGCTTGAGGAAGCCGTAGACGGTCGCGACATCGTAATCATACTGGTGCTTGGTCGGCTCCTGCGGCTTCGGCTCGATCAGGATCGTGCCCTTGAAACCGATCTTGTGCTTGTAGTCGACGACGAGGCTGAGGAAGCGGCCGGCCTGCTCCTGCTCGCGGGCGAGGTCGGTGTTGAGCAGCGTCTCATAGCCCTCGCGCCCGCCCCACAGCACATAGTTCTCGCCCTTCAGCCGCTTGGTGACATCGATACAGCTTTTTACCGTCGCTGCCGCGTAGGCAAAGACATCCGGATCGGGATTGGTGGCCGCGCCCGACATGAAGCGGCGATTGGAGAACAGGTTGGCAGTGCCCCACAAGAGCTTGACGCCGGTCTGCTTCATCTTTCCCGCGAAGTAGTCAGCGATCTCGTCGAGGCGTGCCGCACTCTCGGAAAAGTCCTTGCCCTCCGGCCGCACATCGGCGTCGTGGAAGCAGAAATAGGGCGCACCAAGCAGCGAGAACATCTCGAAGGCGACGTCTGCTTTCAGTTTCGCCAGTTCCATCGTGTCGACACCGCCGGCCTTGGGGAACCACGGCCGGTCGAAGGTCTGGCCGCCGAAAGGATCGCCGCCCGGCCAGGCGAAGGAATGCCAGTAGGCGACGGCAAAGCGCAGATGGTCTTCCAGCCGCTTGCCGGCCACCACCTCGTCGGGATTGTAGAACCGGTAGGCCAGCGGATTGGTCGAATCCGGCCCCTCATATTTGATCTTCTTGATGTCGCCAAAAAATCCGCTGCTCATGTTTTTTCCTCTCGAATAGTTGGCCCTACCTCAGGCCCTGATTACCTCAGGTAATTCGCCGTGATTACCTCAGGCGTAATTGGTTTCGTTCGTCCGCTGGTCGAAAAGGCTCGTGTCAAAACAGTCAGACAAAGGAGACACGCCATGACCGACCTCAACAAGATCGCCCAAAGCTACATCACCGCCTGGAACGAAAGTGATGCCGGCCGTCGGGCCGACTTGCTCAAGGCAACCTTCACCGAAGACGTCAGCTATCGCGACCCGCTCATGCAGGGCGATGGCCATGCGGGTGTCGCGGCACTCATCGACGGCGTGCAGCAGCGATTTGCCGGCTTCCGGTTCTCGCTGAAGGGCACGCCGGACGGTTTTGCCGACAAGATCCGCTTCTCGTGGAATCTCGGTCCGGAGGGCACGGCCTCGGTGATCGAAGGCACTGACATCGGCATCATCGAGAACGGCCGCCTGAAGAGCGTCACCGGTTTTCTCGACAAGGTGCCGGCGCAGTGAGGACTTCTGGGGGAGGCGGGCGTGAAGCGCCCCCCTCTGGCCTACCGGCCATCTCCCCCTCAAGGGGGGAGATCGGCTGGCCTCGGGGCTTTCGCCAATCACAAACGTATGTCTGTAGGCGCCGGCAGTGAAGCTTCCAATCTCCCCCCTTGAGGGGGAGATGCCCGGCAGGGCAGAGGGGGGTAGACTCCCGCTCACGCCGTGGCGACCTTGATTGCCGGGTACAGCGCCCGGTAGCGCTGATAGGCATCTGCATAGACGCCGCCAAGTGCGGCGTCCGGTTCGATCGTGGCATCGGTCCTCGGTGCCGTGCAGATTTCAAGCGGGTCGGCATCCGTCGCCGCGATCAGGCCGAGCCGCGCGGCGCCAAAGGCGGCGCCGAAGTCGCCGTCGGCGGGAATGTCGACAGGCAGTTGAAGCGCGGTGGCAATCGCCTTCAGCCAATAGCGCGAGCGCGAACCGCCGCCGATCGCCGTCACCCGCGTCAAGGTCGTACCGGCCTTGGCCAGGGCCTCCAGGCTGTCGCGGAAGGCAAAGGCGACGCCCTCCAGCACGGCCTGCGTCAGCACGGCACGGCTCGATTCATGCGCCAGCCCGGTGAACGCGCCGCGAATGGCGGAATCATTGTAGGGTGTGCGCTCACCCGAGAGATAAGGCAGGAAGGACACGCCGCTGGGCGCCCTCAGCGTGTCGCCGAGTTCGGCGGTCAGCTCGCCGGCGCTCTTCCCGGTGATTTCGGACAGCCAGTTGAGCGAATCGGTTGCCGATAGGATGACGCCCATCTGGTGCCAGGTGTTCGGAAGTGCGTGGCAGAAGGTATGCACGGCACTAGCCGGGTTGGGCAGGTAGGCGGCGTTGGCGGCAAACAACACGCCCGATGTGCCGAGCGAAACGAAGGCGTGGCCGGCGCCGACCGTGCCCATGCCGCAGGCCGAGGCCGCATTGTCGCCGGCACCGCCGGCGATGGGAATGCCGGCCGGAACGCCCCATTTTGAGGCCAGTTCGGCACGCAGCGCGCCTGCCCTCTCAGTGCCCTCGACGAGCGCCGGCATTTGCTTTTCATCGAGCGATGTCGCGGCGAGCAGCTCGGTACTCCAGCGCCGCTTGCCGACATCGAGCCAGGACGTGCCGGCAGAATCCGACATTTCCGAAATGTGTTCGCCGCTCAGCCAGAGCCGCAGGAAATCCTTGGGCAACAGCACTTTTGCGACCTTGGCGAAGACAGCTGGCTCGTTGTTCTTCACCCAGGCAAGCTTCGGCGCGGTGAAACCGGGAAACACGATGTTGCCGGTCAGCGCGCGGAAGCGCGGATCGGCGTCGAGCAAGGCCGCCTCGGCATGACTGCGCGTATCGTTCCACAGGATGCAGGGACGCAGCACCTTGTCGGCGGCATCGAGCAGCGTCGCACCGTGCATGTGGCCGGACAGGCCGATGCCTTTGACCGCGGCGAGCTCCGCGGGATGCTTGGCTTTGAGGTCGGCAATCGCCTCTTCGCAAGCGCGGATCCAGTCGTCGGGGTTCTGTTCCGACCAGCCCGGATGTGGCCGCGAGACGTCGATCGACGCATGGCCGGAACCGATGACGGTTTGCCCGGCATCGATCAGCAGCGCCTTGACGCCCGACGTCCCGAGATCGAGGCCGAGATACATGTGTTCCTCCCTTGCCGATAATTTTTTCGAGTCCCGAAAAAATCTGGCTTGTCAGTTTTTAAGACAAGATCGATCGCGGGTCAATTCTCTGACAAATTGGTCTCTGATAAATTGGCCGCGCGCCGAGAAAGCAGCGCCGACAGTGGACTGCCGGGCCGCGCCATTCCCCGTTCGGCCGTGAGCGCCCTGCCAAGCGCACCGTCACCGGCGCGCAGGACCGCCTCGATCAGCGTCAGGTCGATGACGTCGCGTTGGGCGTGGCTGCCGCCGAAACGGTGGGCGATCGCCCGTATCGGCCGGATCAGGCGCACGGTCTCGGCATAGTTGCCCTCGCCAAAGGCCTTGATGGCGAGCGTCAGGGGATGGCCGACATCCCTGGTGAAAGCCGCATTGTCGTCGCTGCCGCCCATCGCCTCGCGTTGAGCCTCGAGCAAGGTCTGGGCCGGGGCGTCGAGCCCGGCGCCGACGAACGCCATCATCGCGTGGGCGTCGTTGAAGGCATAATTGCCGGCCCCGGCCTTGCGCCAGTTGGCGGCGAGCCCCGCCCAGCGGTCGCCGACATCGATGCCGCCAAGGTAAAGCCGCCACAGGATTGCCGACGCGTCGACCATGTTGAGCGCCATGGTCGACTGCCCGCCATAGATGGGTCCGTCATAGAGCGCCAGCACCTCGTCTGTCTCGCCGAGATCATAGTGGAACAGCGCCAGGTGCCACCAATTGTGCACCTGCAGAAAGCTTTCCCTTGTCCACGCCTCGGGATCGGCGCGCATCCAGGCAATACCATCCCTTTGCCGGCTTTGCATTTCCATGACATGAGCGACGGCATGCTGCGCCCACCCGTCGCGCGGCTCCATGTCGACTGCCGCGCGGCCAAGCTGCTCGGCCCTGATATAGTCAGCCATCTCCTCAAGTCCGAACGCCTGCATGCCGAGCATGGCGTGGTAGCCAGGCATGCCGCTTTGCCATGATGGCAGGGCACGGGCGATGCGATCACGCAACATGTGGGCATTGCCGGTGAAGAAATCGATCTGGTGGCCGACCTGCAGCGCCAGCCCGTCGCGAGGGGTCTCGATGGTGACATCCTCAAGAATGCGGCTGGCTTGATGCCAGCGTCCGTTGGCGAGATGGCCAAGGGCAGCGACATGCGCCTGCTCGCGCGTGGTCGCGGCAAGTGGCAATGCGGCCTGATGGCAAGCCTTGGCTACGTCCGTCGCCTCTCGCTCGGTGGCGAGGCCGAAAAGGTAGCCCTTGAAGACATGCGCCATGATGAAGCCGGGAGCTTCTGTGATGGCGCGGTCGATGGAGGCCACGGGATCGCCGATGAAGCACTGCAGTTCACGCACTGCCTGGCAGTAGGGCGCGAACCCCGCCTGCGTGGCACCCGAAAATGTCAGGCCCAATGCGTCCCTGATTGCCATGCAATGTCCTTCGATCGACCATTGACTGGCCGTTCGATGCTTCGGCCCAGGGCGATCCTAACGCATGGGCCACGGGCACGCCAACCGCTCGCTGCGCCGGTCTAGCCGCGGGGCAGGCAGGCGAAGGGCAGCGCAAACGCTGCGTGATGGGCGAATCCAACCCTACCTCAATTGCTGGAACGCATGGCCACCGTGGCGATGCCGGCGCCGACCAGCAAGGTGCCGCCGGTGCGGTTGAAGATGCGGATTGCCTTGGGATTGCGCACGACGTTGCGTGCGCGTGCCGCGATCAGCGCATAGCCGAAGGCGTTGGCGAAGGCGAGCGCCAGGAATGTCGCCTCGAAGATCAGCATCTGGGTCCAGAAATCGGCATGCCGGTCGAGGAACTGCGGCAGGAAGGCGACGAAGAAGGTGATGCTCTTCGGGTTGAGCGCGGTGACCAGCCAGGCATGTGCCATCATCTTGGCCGACGACACCGCATCGGTGCGCGGTTCGGCTTTCAGCGCGCCGCCGGCACGGAACAGTTTCACGCCGAGATAAATAAGATAGCCGGCGCCGATCAGCTTCAGGATGGTGAAGACGGTCGCCGAAACGGCCAGCAGCGCGCCGATGCCCAGCATCGACAAGGTCATCGCGGTGAAGTCGCCCAGCGCCACGCCGACGGCCATCGGCAGTGCGGTGCGCCAGCCCTGGCCCAACGCATAGGACACGACCAGAAGGATGGTGGGACCCGGAATGATGAGAAGGATCGTCGATGCGGCAGCGAAGGCGGCCCAGTTTTCGAAGGACATGCTCGTCTCCTTTGAGCGTAAAGAAGAGGATAAATCCTTGCGTCCGGGAGAATGTAAAGAGGCGATTTCCCTAATTTCGCCAACGGCAGACCGGCGTCAGTTCGCGCCGCTCAGCGTGCTCATTATTTCGGCCAGGCTGACATTGGCACCGAGAACGGTTGCCGCCGCGACAATGGCAGCGGCAAAAAACGTGGTGTCGGCTTTTAAGGTTTTGCACATGGAGGTCCCCGCTGACCCCTGAACGATAGGAAACGCCGGCGCCGGGATCATGACCCGCCGAGGTCTTTTGTGCAGCAGCTCTCGGTCAACGGATCGCGCAGAAGGTCGATCGCCCATGGGCAATGCGCGAACGCAGGCTGTGCAAGGTCTTCACGCTTTATCAACCATGAATGATGAAAATGACTGCCATCCGGCCGGACCGTGCTTCCCGCCGACAGCGTGGGGTTTGGGTATATGCGCGAGTTGCCGCAAGGTCTGACGCCGCCGCGGAATGGCGACACAATCGAAGCCGATCATCGTCTTTCCCGCAGGGCTATCCTGTCCGGGGCAGGGGCGCTGGCGCTGCTTAGCGTCGCCGGCTGCTCGACCTCGGGCGGTGGCCTGCCGGCGCTGGAGCTCGACGACGTCTCCACCGGTTCGGTGCTGCCGATGCGGCCGGCGATCAGCGTCGACAAGAACGTCACCAGCCCCGGCGTGATGTATGCCGCACTGACGGATGGCGGCTTCAACGTGCCGGAAGTGCCGTATCTGAAGGTCAAGCCGGAATTCCGCCGCCAGATCGTCGTCGACACCACAGGCGAGGCGCCCGGGACCATCGTTGTCCATCTCAAGGAGCGCATGCTCTATCTCGTCCAGCCGGGTGGTGATGCCATCCGCTATGGCGTCGGCATCGGCAAGGACGGTTTCCGCTGGTCCGGTCGTGCCAACATCCAGTACGGCAGGGAATGGCCTACCTGGACGCCGCCGCCCGAGATGATCGCCCGCAAACCCGAGCTGGTGAAATGGCAGGCCGGCCAGCCCGGCGGCCTCACCAATCCGCTCGGCGCGCGCGCCCTCTACATCTATCAGGACGGCAAGGACACCGGCTATCGCATCCACGGCTCGCCCGAATGGTGGAGCATTGGCCAGGCGATGTCGTCGGGTTGCGTGCGCCTGATCAACCAGGACATCATCGATCTCTACAGCCGCGTCTCCAGGAAAAACCCGGTGGTGGTCGTCTGACAGGCCGCCCGCCCCACTCTTCCGTTGCGCGATAGCGAAAGACAGGCGAATGTGCCTGCGAATTCATCGCTCGGGAGACGTCGGGAATGGCCGGAACTTTTGTCATCGCGCAGGGCGGCGGCCCAACCGCCGTCATCAACCAGACGGTGGTCGGGGCGACGCTGGAGATCCGCAAGCGGCATCCCGGTGCCAAGGTCCTCGGTTCCATCCACGGCGTGCGCGGCATCCGTGACGGCAACTATGTCGACCTTTCCGCGATTCCCGAGGACCGGCTGCGGCTGATCGCCGGCACGCCAAGTGCCGCCCTTGGCTCGACCCGCGACAAGCCGGATGCCGCCTATTGTGAGATCATCCTCAACGGATTGAAGAAGGCAGGCGCCGACGCCTTCATCTATATCGGCGGCAACGACACGTCGGGCACGCAGCAGATCCTGACCGATGCCGCAGGCGGCGAGATCGCCTTCGTCCATGCGCCAAAGACCATCGACAATGACCTCGAGGAAAACGATCACACGCCGGGCTTCATTTCGGCGGCCGAGTTCGTCGCCGGCGCCTTCCTGTCCGTCGACCTCGATTTTCGCGCCCTGCCCGGCATCTATGTCGGCATCGTCATGGGCCGGCATGCCGGCTTCCTGACCGCAGCCGCGGCGGCATGGCAGCTTGACCCCGACAGCGGCCCGCACCTTGTCTATGTGCCCGAGCGCCCGTTCTCGGCCGCCGGCTTCATCGACGACGTCCGCGCCACGCTCGATCGTCACAAGCGCTGCATCGTCGCCGTTTCGGAAGGTGTCAGCACCGCCGACGGCAAGGCACTGGTCGAGAGCCTGGTGCCGCCGGACAAGCTCGAGCGCGACGCGCATGGCAACGTCAAGCTGTCGGGCAGCGACCTGCCGGCCGCGCTTGAGCGCGCGCTGGCCGAAGGCCTGCCCGGCAAGCGGGCCCGCGTCGACGCACTCGGCTACATGCCGCGCGGCTATGTCGGCGCCATCAGCGCGATCGACGCGCAGGAAGCTTTCGATGCCGGCGCTTTCGCCGTCACTGTCGCTGAACAGCGCGGCGGCTCGGTGGCGCTGCAATATGACGGCAGCAAAACGGTGCTGAAGAAGGTGCCGCTGAAGGACGTCGCCGGCAAGACCCGCCATATGCCGGACGATTTCATGAAGCCCGATGTCAATCAGCTGTCCGATGCCGGCATCGCTTATCTCAAGCGGCTGGTGCCGGAAAAATACAAGGTCGGGAAGCCGTTCGTCTGATGCCTGGCTCACACCTGATGCCTGGCTTACACCTGATGCCGGCCCACAGGTGATGCCTGAGTGGTTCAGCAAAAGCATTGTCGACGACAAGACGACGATGCTGACCGAGCCGTTCGTGCATGCCTATGTGCGTGCCAATATCTGGCATCTGCGCGGCCGAGATGCCGACCTTCTGGTCGACACCGGCATGGGCATCTGCCGGCTCGCGCCGGAGATCGACACGCCCGACGGCAAGCCTCTGCTGGTCGTCGCCACCCACATTCATCTCGACCATGTAGGCTCACTACACGAATTTCCGTGGCGAGCAGGGCCAAGGCACAGCGCGGAGCAGTTCGCGAACATGGATGAGGCGGCGACCTACGCCTACATGTTCCACGATCTCGACGGCGCCGTCTCGCAGCTGCCGGCGCCGGGCTGGAGGGCGGCCGACTACAAGATCCCGCCCGCGCCGCTGACGCGAACCCTGGACGAGGGCGACATCGTCGATCTCGGTGACCGGCAATTCCGTGTGCTGCATCTGCCCGGCCATTCGCCGGATTCGATCGCGCTGTTCGACGAGGCCGATGGCCTTTTCTTCAGCGGTGACGCGATCTACGACGACACGCTGATCGACGACCTGCCGGATTCGGATCGATCGGCCTACATCAGTACGATGCAGCGCCTGCTCGACCTACCGATCCGCATCGGCCATGGCGGCCACGGACCGAGCTTCGACAGCAAGCGCATGCACGACATCGCCACTGCCTATCTCGGACGAACCGGCGGGATCTGAGCCCCCGGCGGGCAGGGAAGACCGGACTGGCCCGTCGCCTGACGACATCGTGACCGCCGTCATTCCGGAAATTAAATCTTCGTAAGGTGGCCCGGAATCCCTAAATCGGGCCAAGCTGCGCCCTAGATTCAGAGATGTCGATCCGGTCCGGCTGCCGTGCCAGGCGAGACAGGCAATCGCGACGTTCGACACGCCGAATGGCCGGTTTTCCGCACAAGAAGACCTCCACGGCGACCGATCAACTCTCGCCCGGACAAACGACCATGTCAGACATAATTCGCAGACATCGCGTCGCGGCCTTGCTGGGCGCTGCGCTGATCGTATCCCCCTTCGTCATGTCTTTCGCCCAAAGCGAGGGTAACGGCGTTCCGACGACCCAGACACCGGTAGCCGGCCTCACCGCTCCCAACGGCTCGTTCGCTCCCATCGTGGCGGCCGACAAGCCGGCGGTGGTAACGATCACCACTGTCACGAAGGCAGAGCCTGGAACGACGAGCGATGCCTCTCCGTTCGACGGCGGCTCGCCTTTCGACGACTATTTTCGTCAGTTCTTCGGTGACCAGGGCATGCCGATGCCCAAGACACCGCCACAACAGCAACCGCAGCGTGCCGAAGCACTTGGTTCCGGCTTCATCGTGGGCGCGGATGGTATCATCGTCACCAACAATCACGTCATCGATGGTGCCACCTCGATCAAGGTTGCGCTCGATGACGGCACCGAACTCCCCGCCAAGCTGGTCGGCCGCGATGCCAAGAACGATCTCGCCGTGCTCAAGGTCAAGGCGGACAAACCCCTGCCAACCGTCAAATGGGGTGATTCCGACAAGCTAATGCCAGGCGACCAGGTGTTGGCCTTCGGCAACCCGTTCGGCATCGGCACCACCGTCACCGCAGGCATCGTTTCGGCGCGCGGCCGCGATCTGCACAGCGGCCCGTTCGACGACTTCATCCAGATCGACGCCCCGATCAACCACGGCAATTCCGGCGGGCCGCTGATAGATGTCGCCGGCAATGTCGTCGGTATCAACGCGGCGATCTATTCGCCCAATGGCGGTAGCGTCGGCGTTGGCTTCGCCATCCCGTCCGACCAGGCCCAGAAGGTGGTCGCCAAGCTGATGACGGACGGCTCGATCCAGTACGGCTATCTCGGCGTCGAGATCCAGCCGGTGACGGCGGATGTGGCGAGCGCAATCGGCCTTGATCATCCCGCCGGCGCGCTGGTTTCGCGGGTCAATGAGGGTTCGCCCGCCGCCAGGGCCGGAGTCGAGGCCGGCGACGTCATCACCAGCTTTGCCGGACAGGATGTGAAGGATCCCAAGGACCTGTCGCGGGCGGTCGCCGATGTCGCGCCCGGCGCCAGGGAGACACTGAACATCTGGCGCAAGGGCAAGGCCGTGGATATTTCCGTCGATGTCGGGCGCAACACCGACGACGTGAAGACCGCATCATTGGACGACGGGTCCGGCGCGCCTGGCGTCGGGCAAGGCTCGCGCGTCGCGGCGATCGGGCTTGGCCTGATGGACATCACTCCTGACATTCGCCAGCAGATGAATCTCGCCCACAATCAGCGCGGTGCGATCGTTGCCAGCGTCAATCCCGACAAGTCGGCCGCGGCTTCCGGAATCCAGGCCGGTGACATCATCGTCGCCGTCAATCAGGTGCCGGTGAAGAGCGCCAGGCAGGTCACCCAGGCGATCGCTCAGGCCGGCAAGTCCGGCAAGAAGTCGGTGCTGTTGCTGGTCGAGCGCGACGGAGGCCAGATCTATGTCGCGGTGCCATTCGCCAATGGCTGACGCGAGGCGCTGAACCGAATGCAAAGCCGGCAGGCTCGCCGGGCCTGCCGGCTTTGTGCGCCAAGATTTAAGTTGCCTGCAGCGGCATCATCGAGAAAACTGCGACAGGCTGATGCATGCCTGCTGCAGAGGAATTACCGCGATGGTCACCCGAGGTTTCTCTCCAGGACGGCGCCCGCCAACCGACGACGATGCGCGCATACCGCCCGGTCAATATCTCGAACAGGGTTTTCCGGTACTGTCGGCCGGTCCGACGCCGCGCGTGCGCACGGAGGATTGGTCGTTCACGCTGAAGCATGGGCCACGGCCGATCAAGAAGTGGAACTGGGCTGAATTCAACGCGCTGCCGTTGACCAAGATGACACGCGACATCCATTGCGTGACCGCGTGGACCAAGTTCGACACGCCGTGGCAGGGCGTGCTGGTCGACGATATCCTTGCCGACGCGGGTTTGGAGCCGCCGACCAGCTTCACGCTGGCGCACGCGTTCGACGGGTACACCGCCAATGTGCCGGTAAAGGATCTCACCGCCGGCAAGGCCATGGTGGCGCTGCTCTACGAAGGCAAGCCGATCACGCCGGACCATGGCGGCCCGGCAAGGCTGCTGGTGCCGCACCTGTATTTCTGGAAGTCTGCCAAATGGCTGAACGGCCTGCAATTCACGACGCGCGACGAACCGGGTTTCTGGGAATTGCGCGGCTATCACATCTATGGCGATCCATGGCGCGAACAGCGCTATACGGGGGATCCATGAGCGATGTGGCAGCAGTGCAATCGCCCTGGCAGACGGCCGGGATCGTCCGCATCGAAAAGCGCACGCCGCGTGTTACCAGCTTCTTTTTCCGGCCATCGCGGCCGTTTGCCTACCGCGCCGGGCAACATGTCGATGTCAGGCTGACGGCGCCGGATGGTTACCAGGCGCGTCGCTCCTACTCCATTGCCTCCGCGCCCGAGACGGTTGGCGCGATCGAACTGGCGATCGAGAAGCTCGACGATGGCGAGGTTTCGCCCTTCTTCCACGAGGTCGCGGCGATTGGTGACGAAATCGAACTTCGCGGACCGCTCGGCGGGCATTTCGTCTGGCCAGAAGATGTGGGCGGACCGCTTGTGCTTGTCGGCGGCGGTTCCGGCGTCGTGCCCTTGATGTCGATGGCTCGCCATCGCGCCGCGCGCAATTCGACAGTGCCCGTCGTTCTGGTCTTTTCAGCCCGGATCTGGGACGAAGTGATCTTTCGCGACGAACTGATCGCCCTCGACGACCGCAGGGACGGGTTCGACCTAGTGCTGACACTGACACGCGAAGCCGCCCGGCGCCCGGCCGATTATGCGCGGCGGGTGGACGTCGCGATGATGGCGCAAGCAATGGCGCGGCTGCCCGAGCCGCCTGGTCTCGCCTTTGTCTGCGGCTCCAACGCGTTTGTATCAGTCGCCGCCCAGGCGCTGATTGATGCCGGCGTTGCAGCGGGAAACATTCGCACCGAGCGCTACGGAGTTTGAATGGACGTTGTTAACGCATGTGGTCTTGGCGCTGACAGTTCGTGAAAGATGGTATTACCACGAGGATGAAGATGGCCACTCCTGTTACGGCAAAGGGACAAGTGACAATTCCCAAACCGGTCCGCGATCTCCTTGGAATCGTCCCGGGCAGCAGAGTGGATTTCCGACGCGCTGCCGATGGCAGCGTGGTGCTGCCTCGCGTTGACAAAGAGCCGCCTGCGAGCCGCTTCGCCAAGTTGTGCGGCCATGCCGGCGAGGAGCTCACGACCGACGCGATCATGGCACTGACGCGTGGCGAAGCGTGACGCTGGTCGACACCATGTTCTGCTCGACCTCGTTACGGACGATCCGACCTGGGCGGACTGGTTGGTTGCACAGCTCGAGGCAGCGAGCCTCGATGGACCATTGTTGATCAATGATGCGGTCTATGCCGAGCTTGCTGTTCGCTACATCAGCGTCGAGGATCTCGACGCATTTCTGGATGCGGCCGGCCTCGAAATGGCTCCGATGCCAAGAGCAGCTCATTTCCTGGCCGGGAAGGTATTTACACAGTACCGCCGATCAGGAGGATCCAGGATTGGCGTGTTGCCCGACTACTTCATTGGCGCCCATGCCGCGGTCGCTCAGCTTCCGCTTCTGACCCGCGATGTCGGTCGATACCGGACCTATTTCCCGTCTTTGAGACTGATCACTCCGGACTCCTGAAATGGCACCAACCGCCGGTCACGCCTCGATTTCGAGCGCCGAAAGCGGTTTTGAGCAACAGGCAAGGATAAAACCGTCGTCGATTTCATGATCGAGGATGCCGCCATTGTGGCTCATCTCGACGTCGCCCGCGACCTTTTTCACCTTGCAGGTGCCGCACAGGCCGAACTCGCATGCAGCGGGAATCCGCACGCCTGAGGCCCGCGCGGTCTGCAGGACGGTTTGGCCGGCGACGCAGTCGGCATCGACATCCGAAAGCGAGAATCGGATCGGTGTCACGGCTTCGATCGGGGCGACGGCGTCGTCTCCCGCCGGCAAAGCGAACGGCGCCGGGATCTCCTCCACGGCCGGCGCCGCAAAGCTCTCCTGATGGTATTTCGTCATGTCGAAGCCGGCGGAGTCCAGCATGCCGCGCACGGCGCGCATGAAAGGATCGGGGCCGCAGCAGAAGATTTCGCGCTCGCGGAAATCGGGCGCCAGCAGCGGCAGCCTGATGGCGTCGATGCGGCCCATATGGCCGAACCAGCCCTCTCGGCTCGAACGCTCCTCGATCATGAAACCGAGCGACAAGCCCGGCATGCGGCTGCCGAGCAGTTCGAGCTCCTTGCGGAAAATGATCTCTTCCGGGCGGCGCGCGCAATTGACGAAGCCGACATCGGTCCATGGCGCACAGTCGTTCAGCCAGCGCAGCATCGACATCATCGGCGTCACGCCGGATCCGGCCGAAATGAACAGATATTTGGCCGCCGGGTGACTGTGCAGCGAAAAATCGCCGGTCGGCCCATAGGCCTTGACGTGCGAGCCGGGCGTCAGATGGTCAAACATCCATCGCGTGCCGGTGCTGCCGGCTTGCGCCTTCACCGTCACTGCGATCGAGAACGGCCGCGATGGCGAGGACGACAGCGTATAGGTGCGCATCAGCGGCCCGTCCGCAGTCGGCAGTTCCAACGTCACGAACTGGCCCGGCTTGTAGCGGAACCAGGTCTGGTTGTCGGAGCGGAAGGTGAAGGTCTTGACGTCAGGCGCTTCGTCGCTGACGCCGATCACCTCCAGCACCTGCAGCCTGTCGTTCCAGGGCGTCATCTGGTCGAGATGGCGATAGAGGCCAAGATCCGTCATCGCATTCATCCTCTCTTGTCCCTCATGTTTTGTGCATGTGATGCAACTAGGCGACGCTGCGCAGCGCCGGCCTTCCACCTTCGGCGAGGCGCGGGCCGATGAACGACGCGTACCATTCGACGAACTGGATCACGCCACCCTCATGCAGCTCCGAATAGGGGCCTGGTTCATAGGCGGGCGACAGGATGCCGAGGGCATTTTCCTCAACGATGCGGCGGTCTTGGTCGTTGGTTTCGGTCCACACATGGGTAAGGTCTTCGATGGTGTAGTCGACACCCTCGACCGCGTCCTTGTGCACCAGCCATTTCGTCGTCACTGCCGTTTCCGTGGCGCTGATCGGCACCACCCGGAACGTCACCGCGTGATCGATAAGGATGTGGTTCCATGTCGTCGGATAGTGATAGTGCATCAAGGTGCCGATGCGATCGGCGGAGACAGCGTCGGAGAGGTTCTTCTTCACCGCCAGCTTGCCGCTCATGGTGTAGCTGACGGCATCGCGCAGCAGCGGCGCGCGGGTGGCGCGATACTGCCCGGCCGGATCGATGCGGAATATGCTCGGCAGTCCGACGGCCTCGCATTTGGCCCAATGCGCGACCATTTCGGGGTCGCTGTCGGCGCCGTTGACGCCGGTCACGGTCGGAGCCTCGGGGAAGGTCTTGCACAACTCGGGATGATTGGCGACGCAGTGATAGCACTCGCGGTTGTTTTCCCAGACCAACTTCCAGTTGCCCTTCTCGATGATCGTGCTCTCGAAGGCGACCTTTGCTTCCCGCAACCGGTGCGGCAGCAGATAAGGTTCGATCATCGCCCGCATCGGCGCGAAATCCGCTGGCTCCTTGGCCAGGCAGATGAAGATATAGCCGCCGACGCTCTCGCAGGCGACCGGCTTCAGACTGAACTCACTCTTGTCGAAACCGTCGGCCATCTGACGGGCGAACAGCAAGCGGCCGTCGAGCTCATAGGTCCACTGGTGATAGGGACAGACAAGCTTTGCCGCAGTACCCTTGTCGGTGTTGCAGACGCGACTGCCGCGATGGCGGCAGGAATTGTGGAAGGCGTTGATCTTGCCTTGCTGGTCACGGACAAGAACAACCGGATAGTCGCCGATCTGCACGGTAATGTAGCTGCCCGGCTTCGGCAGCTCGCAATCATGGCCGATGAACAGCCAATCGCGATACCAGATCAGCTCCATGTCCAGCTTGAAGTAGTCTGGATCGGTGTAGAAGGGCTGCTCTAGCGAAAAGCCTTGCCGACGGCTGTTCAAGAGCCTCAGCATGTCGTTGCGAATATCCATGTCCTGTCCTCGTTATCTAAGGACTGAACTGGTGGTGACGGAGGAAGGATTGGACGCAGGCCGGCGAGGCGCCGTGCATGCACTATCCACCTCTTGATCGCCCACCGCGATCAGTCGAGTCTAGAAATCTCGGGCTGGTTTCCGGGCTTTGGAGTTGTCCTTGCGGACGATCGCGACACCTTCCCAGGCAGTTGCCCAGTGGTCTCCCGTTGCGACTTGAACTCCACCACCGTTGCGGGGGCAGCGCCGGATTTTGACCGGCTTCCCAATTCTCCGCCCCGTCGTCACGAAGCGGCACCTGAGATGGCATGATCTAACCACGATCGCTGGCGCGTCATCGGCATGAAAACGACATCGTATCCATGCGGCGCGACACGCGTGCGAAACGTTCGGGTTGGCGATTGCCGGGCTGAAATCCTATCTCTTCGGCAGCCATCGCCACTTGCAATCTCCTCGAAAGCCAACCCTTGCTGGCGGCCAAAAAAGGCTAACGGTTTCGAAAAGTGACTATTAGCTGATTCTAAAATCGAACCGAACGGTTCGTTTCTGTTGACGGTGCGTGCAGGACGTTGTGAACGCCGGGCCTTGGCAACAGTTAGTGATCCAGCGGACGGTTTTGCTTAAACCATTGAAAAATATAAATAATAAGTAGCGTGTGGAAGCCCTTGGCACAATTTCAAGTAGCGGAATCATGGTCCACACGAAACAACTTCGTGATTGGAAAAGGCGAGGATGCCCTCCCACATCGGGGCTGTCCGAACGACGCGATTTCATTTCCAAGACACGCCGCTAGACGGACGAAAAAGAAGATACTGGAGTACAAAAAATGAAAAAGATCATTCTCACTGCCGCCGCCGTTCTGGCCATTTCCGGCAGCGCCTTCGCTAATGGCAGCGACCACTACGGTTCGAACGCCCCGGCAGCCACTGCCGTCGACAGCTCGTACACCGCTTCGGTCAAGAAGTCGGAACCGGCTGCTCAGACGCCTGCCCAGGGCAGCGACCGTAACCTCTTCGGCCACTAACAACCAATTCCCAGTTGACAGCGGGTTCGCCCGCCGTCCTGGCGAAATCCAGAAAATTCAGGAGACTTGAAATGAAGAAGATCATTCTTGCTACCGCCGCTGTTCTGGCCATCTCGGGTAGCGCTTTCGCCGCTAGCGACAACTATGGTTCGAACGGCGCCAACCAGCCTGCCACCACCGCCGTCGACAGCTCGTACACGGCTTCCGTCAAGAAGTCGGAGCCGGCCACGCAGGCGCCTGTCAACCATGGCAGCGACCGCAACCTGTTCGGCAACAACTAACATCCGATCAAAACCAACATCCGACAGCGATGCTGCGGGTTAACCCGCAGCATCGAATTCGAGAATACGGAGTGTCAAAAATGAAAAAGATTGTTCTTACTGCCGCCGCTCTTCTGATTGCCGCCGGCAGCGCCTATGCCCGCAACGACAACGTTGGTGGCACCGATATCAACAAGCTGGCGACCTCCAACGTCGACACCACGCCGACGTCTTCGGTGCGCGACACCGGTTCGCCGGTCTACAAGCTGCTCAATTCGTCGGGCGACGTACCGAAGTCCGCCCCTCAGGGCAGCGACCGGAATCTCTTCGGCCGCTAACAGCCGAAGCTGATCTCCAAACAAGAGCGGCGGGCAGGCCCGCCGCTCTTGTTTTTGCAACGTGCAGTCTCATCATGGAACCTCAGGCCGCCTTAGCCTCTGCTTCGTGAAGCGCGAAGGACCGCCCATCCGTGTCGAAGATATGCAGGTCTTCGGCATTGGCGCTCAGCCGCAATGTCGAGCCGCGCTTGACCTCGACATTGCCGGGCAGCTTGGTCACCAGTGGCAGATCGGCGCGGCCGATGTCGACATAGACAAGCTGGACCTCGCCGAGCTGCTCGACATAGTCGACCGTCCCTTCGAACAGATAGTCCGCACCGCTGGCAATGATCAGGTCCTCCGGCCGCACGCCAAAGCTCACCGCGGCGCCCTTTGCCGAAGCAGGGGTCGTGATCGGCACGGTTGCCTTGCGCCCGCCGACATGGCTGACGACAGTCGGGTTTCCGGTCCTTTCGATGGTCGCCGGCAGGATGTTCATGGCCGGCGAGCCGATGAACTGGGCAACGAACAGATTGCCGGGCTTCTTGTAGAGATCCATAGGCGTGCCGACCTGCTCGATATGGCCTTCCTTGAGCACAACGATGCGGTCGGCCAGCGTCATCGCCTCGACCTGGTCATGGGTGACGTAGATCATGGTCGTGGCGGGCATCGATTCCTTGAGCTTGGCGATTTCGATGCGGGTGGCGACGCGAAGTGCGGCGTCAAGGTTCGACAGCGGCTCGTCAAACAGGAACACCTTCGGATTGCGCACGATGGCGCGGCCAATGGCGACGCGCTGGCGCTGTCCGCCCGACATCGCCTTGGGCAAGCGGTCGAGATATTTCGTCAACTGCAGGATTTCCGCCGCCTGGCGTACGCGCCGGTCGATCTCGGCCTTGTTCTCCTTCCCGATCTTCATCGAGAACGCCATGTTGTCGTAGACGGTCATGTGCGGGTACAGCGCGTAGGACTGGAACACCATGGCGATGCCCCGCTTCGACGGCGGCACGTCGTTCACGACCTCGCCGGCTATTCTGAGCTCGCCGGAGGTGATTTCCTCGAGCCCGGCGATCGACCTCAGCAATGTCGACTTGCCGCAGCCCGACGGACCGACAAAGACGATAAATTCGCCCGACTTGATATCGAGGTCGATGCCGTGGAGAATGTTCAGATTGCCGTAGGACTTCTTCACTTGCCTTAGCGTGACATCGGCCATTGGTTTCCTCCAGTGATTTGAAATTCAGTCGACGCGCCCGAACCAGGCGCCGTAGCCGCCAAGCTCGATGGAACCGCTGCTTGCCTGCCCCGAAAATCCATGCCCGGGCAAAGGTTGCGGCGATCGGCTGCCAAGGTCAACCTTGGTTGGCCCGGCTCCCAGATTGAAGGCGCAGACGACCTGCTCGTTGCCTGCGCGGCGGGTGAAGGCGACGGTGTCGCCATCGCTTTCGATGAAGGTGATGTCACCCTTGACAAGTGCCGTGTGGGCTCGCCGGAAGGTGAGAAAGCGACGATAGTGCTCAAGCAGCGAATTCTCGTCGCCCTGCTGGACATTGACAGCTTGCGACAGATGCTTGGTCGGCACCGGCAGCCAGGGCTTTGCCGGGGAGAATCCGCCATTCTTGGCGCTGCCGTCCCACACCATCGGCGTTCGGCAGCCATCGCGGCCTTTGAATTCCGGCCAGAAGCGGATGCCGTAGGGGTCCTGCAAGTCCTCGAAGCGCAGCTCCGCTTCGGCGAGCCCAAGCTCTTCGCCTTGATAGATGCAGACCGAACCACGCAACGACATCAACAACGCCGAGATGACCTTGAGGTAGGCGGTCGGATCGGATTCGCCGGCCGCCCAGCGCGAGGCCGGGCGCATCACGTCGTGGTTGGAGAAGGCCCAGCACGACCAGCCGTCGCTGGCGACCTTGCCGAAGGATTCCAGCACCGAGCGGACCTTGGCCGCACTGATCTTTTCCGGCGCCAGGAAGTCGAAGGAGTAGCACATGTGCACGCGCTTGCCGCCGGCCGTGTAGGCAGCCACCACGTCCAGTCCGCGCTGCGAATCGCCGACCTCGCCGACCGCGGCTGTTGCCGGATATTCATCGAGCAGGGCGCGGAAGCGCTCGAGGAAGCCGAGGTTCTCCGGGCGGCTCTTGTCGTAGAGATGGTCCTGATAGTTGTAGGGGTTGACCGCTGGTGCGGTCTGGTCGTTGCGCTCTTCCGGCGGCAGCGGCGGATTGTTTTCCAGGCCCTGGCTGTGGAAGTAAAAATTGATGGTGTCGAGCCGAAAACCGTCGACGCCACGCTCCAGCCAGAAGCGGGTGACGTCCAGCAACGCATCCTGGACTTGGCGGCTGTGGAAGTTGAGGTCGGGCTGCTCGGCCAGGAAATTATGCAGGTAATATTGCTGGCGGCTGGTATCCCATTGCCAGGCCGAGCCGCCGAAGATCGACAGCCAGTTGTTGGGTGGCGTGCCGTCCGGCCTGGCGTCCGCCCAGACGTACCAGTCGGCCTTCGGGTTGTTGCGGCTCGACCGGCTTTCCTTGAACCACGGGTGGTTGTCGGCGGTGTGCGACAGCACTTCGTCGATCATCACCTTCAAGCCCAGCCTGTGTGCCTCGGCGGTCAGCGCGTCGAAGTCGGCCAGCGTGCCGAACATCGGATCGACGTCGCGGTAGTCGGTGACGTCATAGCCGAAATCCTTCATCGGCGATTTGAAGAACGGCGAAATCCAGATGGCGTCCGCACCGAGTGCCGCAATGTAGGGGAGGCGGCCGATGATCCCCTTGAGGTCGCCGATGCCGTCGCCGTTCGAGTCCTGGTAGCTGCGCGGGTAGATCTGGTAGATCACAGCACCGCGCCACCAGTCGCGATCGATGGCGAGGTCAGGTTTCGAGCTGGCCTTCAAAGCGGATTGCATCGTCTCAGCCTCCTTTCACCGAGCCGGCAAGCAGCCCGCGGACAAAATAGCGCTGCAGCGAGAAGAAGACGATCAGCGGCACGATTATGGTCACGAAAGCCGATGTCGTCAGAATCTCCCAGTCGCCACCGCGTGAGCCCAACAGCGCATTGAGCTTGGCGGTCAGCACGATCTGGTCTGCCTCTGTACCCAGGAAAACCATCGCCACCAGCAGATCGTTCCATACCCATAGGAACTGGAAGATGGCAAACGAAGCCAGCACTGGGAAGGACAGCGGCAAGACGATCTTGACGAAGATCTCGAAATCGCTGGCGCCGTCGATACGCGCCGATTCCATGATCTCGCGCGGCAGGCCGGCAATATAGCTGCGCAGCAGGTAGATGGCAAAGGGCAAGCCGAAGCCGGTATGCGCCAGCCAGATGCCGAGATAGGTTTTCGACGGCATGCCGAAGAAAGCGCCGACGCCGTTGTAGAGTTTCAGGAGCGGGATCAGCGACATCTGCAGCGGCACCACCAGCAGGCCGATGATGACCGCGATCAGCAGCGCCCGGCCGGGAAACCGCATCCAGGCCAGCGCATAGGCGGCAAAGGCGGCGATCAGGATCGGGATGACGGTCGCCGGGATGGTGACGGTCAGCGAATTCATGAACGACCGCCCGATGCCCTCGGAAAATAAGACTGTCTTGTAGTTCTCGGTGGTGAATTTCGGCGGCGCCGACGAGGCATAGTAGACGCGCTGGCCGCGATCGCCTTCGAATGCCTTGGGCGACTGCATGACGAAGCTGCCGTCTTCATTCAGCTGCAAGATTTCGCCATCGCCGAGATCGGCCGAAGTGCCAGCGGGATATTGCGTTGGCGCCGCCGATTTAACACCGAAGGCGCTGATGTTGCGCTTGGCACCGTCGCCGAAGATGTTGCCCTCGAGAACGAACTTGCCGTCCTTTTCGACTTGCGTCGAGGCGGCCGGCAGTCGGCCGGCTTCGGTCTGAGTGGAACTGGCGAACGAATTCCACCAGCCAGAGGCGATGATCTGGTTCTTGTCGCGCAGCGACGAGACCAGGATGCCGAGCGTCGGTATGGTCCAGATCGCGACGAAGACAAGCACGGCGATATGGACGCCGAAGCGGCTGGCGAAGGAATTTCCGGTCGCAACGGCCATCTCAATGTCCTCCCGTCTCTTTGTTCGCCTGGCGGATGTTCCAGACCATGATCGGAATGACCGCGATCATGATGATGATGGCGATGGTGGCGCCGCGGCCGAAATCGCCGCCGCCACGGAACATCCAGTCGAACATCAAATTGGCCAGGACCTGGCTGTTCCACTGGCCGTTGGTCATGGTCAGCACGATGTCGAACACTTTGAGCACCAGGATGGTGATGGTGGTCCAGACGACGGCGATGGTGCCCCATATCTGCGGCACCATGATCTTCCAGAAGATCTGGAATGGATTGGCGCCGTCTATGACGGCGGCTTCCAGCGTTTCTTCGGGAATGCCGCGCAGGGCGGAAGACAGGATCACCATGGCAAAGCCGGTCTGGATCCAGATCAGGATCACCATCAGGAAGAAATTGTTCCAGAACGGCAGCGATATCCAGACCTGCGGCTGGCCGCCGAAATGCTGGATGACGGCGTTGAGGATGCCGATCTGGGTCTGGCCCTCGCCGCGATACTCGTAGATGAATTTCCAGATTACGCTCGCGCCGACGAAGGAGATCGCCAGCGGCAGGAAGATCAGGCTCTTGGCGATAGTGCCCCACCATATCTTGTCGGTGAGCACGGCGATGATCAGCCCGAGGAAGGTGCAGGCGGCCGGCACCACCGCCAGCCAGACGATGTTGTTGAGGATCGAGTTGCGGAACTCGCGATCTCCGAAGGCCCATTCATAATTGGCCAGGCCGACGAAATTGACGCCGCCGCGATCGAGGAACGACAGCCGCAGCGTCTCGACCACCGGATAGATCAGATAGATGGTCAAGATGATCATCGCCGGACCGACGAACAGCCACGGCCGGACCAGCCCTTGCCGGCGCAGATTGTCGATAGCCGCGGCGCCAGCGACGCCACGCGAGGGAAATATCAGGTCGACCAGTTTGTTGGCGCCCCAGAAATAGGCGACGCAACCGCCGACCCCGACGATGATGACGAATATGGCCGAGAAAATCTGAGCCGCCATGGGTCCCTCCCCTGCGCATCACTAGCCAAGGCCGAACGGTCAGGGCGGTGAGATGCGCCGATTCAGTTGTTCAGAGCGCCATCGCCAGGCAAGACAGGTCTTCCTCTTTGCTGGGTCGCGCTTCATGCCGGATGTCTGTGTGCTCATGATAGTCGCCGCGGCACGGGCCGCAGGTTGGATCCGGGCCCCCAGGGTCCGGATCCAGTCAGGATCGATAGGTCAAAACGTCCAGCCGAACAATCGGCGGCTTGCCTACTTTATGGCGTCCCAGCTTTTCTGAATGTCGGTGGCGACATCCTGAGCGGACTTGCCGCCGACCAGGTCGATCATGCCGGTCCAGAAGGCGCCGGCGCCGATCTTGCCGGGCATCAGGTCGGAGCCGTCGAAGCGGAAAGTCGAGGCGTTGGCGAGGATGTCGCCCTGCTTCTTCAGCGCGTCGCTGGCATAGGCCTCCTTGTTGACCGACTTGAGCGGCGTCACGAAACCGCCTTCGGCCATCCAGATCTCATGGGCGAGCGGCATCTTCAGGAATTCGATGAAAGCGCGGGCGCTCTTGCTGTCTTTCGTGATCATCGCCAGAGTACCGGCACCGAGCACGGGCGTGCCCAGCTCAGGCTTGGAGGCATAGGGCGGGAAGTAGAAGAAGTCCGCGTCCTGGCCAATCTTGGTGCCTTCCGGGAAGAAGGTCGGGATGAACGACGCCTGGTGATGCAGGTAGCATTTCGGCGGCACCGAGAAGAGGCCCTTCGGGCTGTCGCGGAAATCGGTCGCCGCAACTGCCTTGGCACCGCCATCGACCATCTTGTCGTCGGTCGCGATCTTGCCGAAGATGTCGATGGCGCTGACCACTGCCGGGTCGTTGAACGGGATCTCGTTCTTAACCCATTTGTCGTAGACTTCCGGAGGCTGGGTGCGCAGCATCAGGTCTTCGACCCAGTCGGTCGCCGGCCAGCCGGTGGCGCCGCCGGAGCCGAGGCCGATGCACCACGGCTTGCCGCCGTCGGCGATGATCTTCTTTTCGAGATCGGCGAGCTCTTCCTGCGTCTTCGGCACCTTGTAGCCGGCTTCCTCGAAATTGTCCGGCGAGTACCAGACCAGCGATTTCACGTCGGCCTTGTAGGGGAAGGCGAAGAAGCCCGGCTTGCCGTCCTTGTCCTTGAACGTGCCGAGATCGACCCATGACTGGCCGGCGCCGTAATTGTCCTTGACCCATTTGGCGGTGTCGTCGCCGAGCGGCGTCAACAGGCCCTTCGATGCGAGATCCTGGATCAGGCCTGGCTGCGGCAGCACGGCGATGTTCGGCGGGCTGCCGGCCTGCGTGTCGATGACGATCTGCTGTTCGTAATTCTCCGAGGAGGAGTATTTGATCTCGACGCCGGTGGCTTCCGAGAAATAATCGAGAACGCCGCGCACCAGGCCTTCGTCCTCACCGCGCCACGGTCCGAAGATCGACAGCGTCTCACCCTTGAGGTCGACTTTCTTTAGCTCTTCATAGTTCGCCCAGTTGAAGCGCTTGTCCTCACCCGGCTTGAATTTCAGTTCGGCATGCGCGGGCGCGTTCAGGGCGAGCGTGGCAAACGCGGCACCCAGCAAAAGCATTTTCTTCATCGGTATTCCTCCCAGTGGATCATACACACCGGACGGAACCTCCATTCCGCCCGCCGACGCCGCAGGACTGTGACTCAGTCAGAAAGGAACCGCAACCTTTCGAAGAGTCTTCCAAAGCGCTTTGGCCTTTTTGATCTCGCCATTGAATCGTCCGGAAGTCAAGAGGCAGGTGGGCTAATCGATTTAATCTGACGCGTTTGCGGCCTGAAAAGTGCACTGCAACATGCATTTATGGCAGTGCAGCAGCAATTTTTGTTTCAAACACGACTGAACCACGCTTATGGTCCGTTGTTGAACGGCCCAACCCCGGCGGCACTTGGGTCGATTCAATTTAAAAGCGCTTTGAGGGAGATGGAGAGTTTTCGTGAACCTCAAGCAGCTTGCCCATATGCTGGCACTGTCGCAGACTACGGTAAGCCGCGCGCTGAATGGCTATCCTGAGGTCAACGAGGAAACGCGAAGGCGTGTCATGGACGCCGCCAAGCGCCACGGCTACCGCCCCAATCCCAGCGCGCGCCGGCTGGCGACCGGCAAGACCGGGATGATCGGCTATGTCCTGCCGACCGGTGCATCCGTCGACATCGATCCGCATTTCGTCGAGTTCCTGTCCGGCCTCGGCGACTATGCCCGTTCGCACGAGCTCGATCTGGTGCTGTCGCCGGCCGACGCCGACGATCAGGAGACGACCTACCGGCGCATCGTCGCCAACCGCCAGGTCGACGCTGTCTACATCTCCTCGCCGAGGCCCGCCGACCGGCGCGTGGCGCTGGTCAACACGCTCGGCATACCCTTCATCGTCCATGGCCGAAGTGAAGGCTTCGATTTCGACTATGCCTTTACCGACATCGACAACGAGGGCGCCTTCCGCGAGGCGGCCAGGCTGCTGATCCAACTCGGCCACCGGCGGCTGGCGCTTATCAATGGCGACAACCGCGAGACCTTTGCCATCCATCGCGAACGCGGCGTGCGCCGGGCGCTGGCCGCGAGCGGGCTGGAACTAGACGAACGCCATGTCTGCTCGGTGGTCATGACCGAAGAGAACGGCTATCGCGCCACCAGGCGTTTGCTGGAAGAGGGCGATGCGCCGACGGCGATCGCCTGCTCCAGCCTGATCATGGCGCTTGGCGTCGTGCGTGCGGTGCGCGACCTCGGCTTGAGCATTCCGGGCGACGTTTCGCTGATCGCCCATGACGACGTCTTCCCCTGGCTGCGGCCGGAGAATTTTTCGGTGCCGCTGTCGACGACGCGTTCATCCATCCGCCTCGCGGGCGCCCGCGTCGCCGAGCGGCTGGCGGCCCGGATTTCGGGGCTGGAAGAGGGCGCCCGCGGCGAAGTCTGGCCCGTCGACCTGGTGGTCAGGGGATCCGTCGCCGGCGCGCCTGGCTAGAGGTCGAAAAACGCAATCACTCCGCGCGACCGAGTTGGCCCCACTCCGGTCGTTCGGTCGAATTTGATGCTTTCGCAAGAGCTGCCGATGAGCTCTGACCGCTCGATGAAGGCAAGCCATTGCCTGCGACCTTCGCGAAGCACCAAAGCTACCTAATTGATCATCCGCTTTTCAATATTTCTAGTCTGGCATCGGCACTTCGAAATTTTCAGATGGCTTTAAGATGCATCCCTTGACCAATCTCACGCCATCCCTTATATGATTGAGTATCTACTCACTCAATATCGTTGGACAGAAATATGGCGCGTCCCCTCAGTGAAGAAAAGCGACAGGCGCTGCTGGATGCAGCGGCCGAGTTCGTCGCGCGCCTTGGCACGGGCGCGTCCACCGCCAAGATCGCAAAGGCTGCTGGCGTGTCCGAGGGGACGCTGTTCACTTACTTTCCAACCAAGGACGATCTGCTCAACCAGCTCTTTCTCGAGATCGAGGCCGACTTGGTAGAGACGATGCTGGCGCCATATCCGGCGGACGCCTCCGCCAAAGACCTGCTATTCGCGGTTTGGAACCGTCTGATTGACTGGGGACTGGCTCACGCCACGGCGCGCAAGGCCCTTGGCCAGTTGAAGGTGTCGGATCGCGTCACAGCGGAAAGCCGGAACCGGTGCCACGCCATGCAGCGGGATGCGCGGACGATGGTGGAGGAGTGTCTCGCCGGCCATGCGGCGCCTGACAGGATCGCCTTCTACATCGATACCATTCTTTTCGACCTGGCCGACATCAGCAGCAACGCGGTCACAGCCAAACCTCGGGAAAGTGACGCCATCCGGCAGGCCGGGTTCGACCTGTTCTGGAAGGGGTCTGCCGCCTGAATTTTTAACCTATAAATGAGTATGTAATTACTCACCTACAAGGAACGAAAATGTCTAATAGCAAGGGTTTCACCGAAGCCGACGTCCCCAAGCAGACGGGAAAAGGCTTTATCGTCACAGGCGCCAACGCGGGCGTCGGGTTCGAAATCGCGCGGGTGCTTGCCGCCAGGGGCGCGCGCGTCCTGCTTGGCTGCCGCGAGCAGACCCGGGCGCAGGATGCCATCGCGCGGATCAAGCGAATCACGCCGAACGCCGATCTCGTCTGGTTGCCGCTCGACCTCGGTGACCTGGACAGCGTTCGCACCGCAGCCGAGATCGCCGCGAAGGAGCCACGGATCGATGCGCTCATCAACAATGCCGGGATCATGAACCCGCCGCTGACGCGCACGAAGCAGGGGTTCGAATCGCAATTCGGCGTCAATCATCTCGGCGTGTTCGCGCTCACCTCGCTGCTCCTGCCTAAGCTGGCGGAGACGCCGGGAGCGCGGGTGGTCGTAACCGCGAGCGTCGCGCATCTGAAGGCCAAGATCGACTGGGACGACCTCAATGCCGACAAGAGCTACATCAAGGCCGATCGCTACGGCGCCAGCAAGCTGGCGAACGCACTGTTCTTCTTCGAACTGGATCGTCGCCTGCGCGCCGCGAAGTCGCCCGTCACGGCAATCGGCGTTCACCCTGGCATCGCCAGCACAAGTCTTGGCCGTCACATGGGGATTGTCCAGTTCGCGGGCCCGATCGTCGGCCTGTTGCTCAACAGCGCCGACAAGGGCGCCTGGCCGGCGCTTCTGGCCGCGACCGGCAAGGTGAAGCCGGGAGGCTATTACGGTCCCACCGGCTTTGGCGGAACCCGCGGTGCAGCCGGCGAAGCAAAGCGCGCGCCCCATGCCGAAGATCCAGCGCCCGCGAAGCGACTCTGGGACGTCTCGATCGCCATGACCGGCATCGACCCAGGCTTGCCGGCCGCCTGATCTCATCACGACGTGGCAAGAGCGGTTTATCGACCCACGCTGGCGCCCGAGACTGCTTTCGTGTGGAAACGCCGAAAAGGCAGACCTTCGGCTTTCCACCCAATCTCGGCCGTTGGGGCAACCATCTGATTGAGTTTCGACATGCATAAAGCAGAAGCTTCTAAGCGTTAGACCTATTCCTTCGCGGCCGCCGCCCTGATGTCCAGCAGCCCGTAGCCGAAATCATTGTCGCGCCCCTTGGGGCCGAGATCTCTTGCCGTAGCCCCGAGCGCCTTTTCGATGTCGTCGGGCGAGCGATCGGGCGCGGCGTGGATGAGATTGGCGATGGCGCCGCTGACGATCGCCGCCGCGAACGAGGTGCCGGTGACCACATCCGAGCCGGCGCCGCTCGGCGCCACCATCTCGACGCCAGGCGCCGAGATGAAGACATAGGCGCCGCGATTGGCCTGCGGCATCAGCCCGTCCTTGGCGTCGGTGGCGGTCACCGCGATGACGCCGTCGAAAGCGGCCGGATAGCCATAGGGCGCCTTCGGACCATTATTGCCGGCGGCGGCGACCAGCACCATGCCGAGCGCCCGGGCATTGCGGCAGGCGACGCCGAGCAGGTCGTTCTTCGGCCCGACGAAGCTCATGTTGATGATGCGCACGTCCTGGTCCGCCGCCCAGTCGAGCGCCGCAAGGATCACATCCATGGTCGACTTGCCGCCCTCGAAGGCGCGGGCATGGTAGATCCTGGCACCCGGCGCCATGCCCTCCAGCGCGCCGACACCGGCGATCAGGCCGTCGACCGACGTGCCGTGGTCGCGCTTTTCGATCGGCACGCCCGGCATGGCGTCGAACTGTTCGGCAATGACGCCAGCCAGCGCCGGATTGGTGTCGTCGATGCCGGTGTCGATCACCGCGATGCGGACGTTTTCGCCGCTGGCCTGCTTGGAATCGAGCGCGATGCGCTCGAAGGCATAGTTGACGATGCTGGCGGCCTGTTGCAACGAATAGACATGGTTGGGCTCGCGCCGCTGGGTGCGGCCGTCGGCGGCCAGTTGCGCCAGCACGACGCCGACGGGCCGGCCGTCGGGAATCCCAAAACGCACCAGCGTGGTGCCAAGCAGCCGCGACTGGCGCTGCGAGCGCACCTGGAGGCCGAAGGAAGCGGCGATCTGCTGCACGGCCCCGGCATCGCCGTCGACCGTCACCAGCACCTCGTCCGGCACGAAATCGCCGACCACCGCGCGCGGCGGCTGAACGGCGACGAGATCGGTCGGAGAGACGATCGGGCCGCCAGGCGGAGGGCTGGCCTGACTACCGGCGGGAGGTGTCGCCGAAGCCGGCCGCGGCGTCGGCATCGGTGCCGGGGGCGCCACCGGGTTGGGAAACAGGTCTACGATCAGAGCTGGCAAGAACACCGCGCCGGCCTGCGCTGCGTCCGTCGCGCTCTTCGCGTCACCCTTGGCGCAGTCGGCTCCTGCCGCATTGGCCCCGTTGCGGCAGTCGATTTTCGTGGGGTCAGGCTTCGCGCTGGTCTGCGCCGACGCAGGCACGGCGGCGATTGTCACCGCCGACGCAAGCATGGCCGCAAATCGAATGACCGCCTCAGCCGCCATCAACCGGCTTCCTTCCCTCGATCAAAGTCTGCGTGAAAGGCTGGGCGGCAATAAGGCCGATTTGCCTTGTGTAATCGGCAGCGGTCGTCGCGGGAATGCCAAGCCGGAAGACGCCGTCGGCGGTCGGCCCGCCGATAATCTTCAGCCCGTTGCTGCCGAGAAAGCCAGAAATATCCGACATCTTCGCATCCGGCTTGAACTTGACCAGGGCGAACGGCATTTTCGCCAGATCGTCTTGCGCGCCGGCTATCTCGAAATCACTGCCCTTGCCGCCGGGCTCGACAAATGACTGCACCATGACCAGGGCCAGCAGAACCGCGGCCGCGGCCCAGGCGACGCCGACCGGCACCGCCATGAAGCGGCCCCAGGCCTGCGCCAGCCAGGACGATCCTGCCGGCGCTCGCGCCGGTCCGGCCTCGGCATCGAGCGCCCTGGCGAAGCGGCTTAGCGCATCGGCCGGCGGACGGATCGCTTCATTGGCAGCCGCAGTGCCGGAGAATTCGGCTTCCGCCTCGCCAAGGGCGGCAAGTGCCGCCGGATCGCTAGCCAGCCATTCCTCGACGGCTTCCAGGTCCGAGCCCTCCAGCGAGCCGTTCAGGTAGAACGGCAGCAGCATTTCCATTTCGTCGCGGCGCGACATTTTTTCAGCGGCGCTCATGGCCACCCCCTGTCGTAACCGGCGGCCTTGAGGGCCTCACCGAGTTTCTTGCGGGCGTAAAACATGCGGGTCTTGACGGTCGCGACCGGAATGTCGAGCACCTCGCCGATCTCGCTCACCGACTGTCCGTGATAATAGGCAAGATCGATCACAACGCGATGCTCTTCCGGCAAGGCGTCGACGAAGCGCCGCAAGGCGGCAGCCTTGTCTTCCTTCATGGTGACGACTTCCGGCGTGTCGGCACTGTCGGGCACCGCGGCGGCGGCCTCGTCGTCGATCCAGTCTTCCTTCTTCTTGCGCAGCAAGGACAGCGCCTTGAAACGGGCGATGCCGAGCAGCCATGTCGAGACTTCGGAGCGCCCTTCGAAGCCCGGCGCCTGGCGCCAGAGCTCGAGGAACACTTCGTTGGCGATATCGTCAGCCATCATTTCCGATCCCGTCTGGCGCGCCACGAAGCGGTAGACCCGCGCGTGGTGACGCATGAACAGGAGCCGCACGGCGGCACGGTCGCCCTTCGCGACCCGGTCGACAAGCGCGCGATCGGTCTCCGTCGATGCCGTCATGGCCGGTCGAGCCGCCTGGCTCCTGTCTGCTCTGTCGCTGATCGATCCAAAAAGGTTCATCCTCCGCCAAGGAATTTCGGAGGCTAGCCGAAGAGCGAGGCGGTTGCCAGAGCATCCCTTCTGCCCGTCATTTACCGGGGAGGTGAGACGTGATCCGCGCAGCGGACGAAAAGCCAATTGCTTGGCTTTTGGAACGACGAATGCCGGCAGGTGGGAGGGGGGCGCCGACGTCGCGTCCACATCACCCCAAAAACGATTTCGCCTTCATCGTCGCCGGAACTGGCACGCCGAGACGGCTTAAGATTGTCGGCGCCAGCTGCAGCTGGTCGAGCAATGTGTCGGCCTGCGGTCCCTTGCCGGCTCCAAAATAATACAACGCGAAATCCTGCATCTCGTCGCCATGGCCACCATGATGGCCGCGGTCGGTCTGGCCGTGATCGGCGGTGACCATGACCTCGTAGCCGGCTTCGATCCAGCGCGGCAAGAAGGCAGCCAGCATACCGTCCATCGCATAGACGGCGTGGTCCATCTCGTGGCAGTCATGGCCGAAGCGGTGCCCCATCGAATCCAGCGTGCAGGTGTGCAGGATGCCGTAGTCGATGCCGTGGCGCCTGATCAGCATGGTCAGCGTCGCGAACAGGTCGATGTCGCTCGGCGTCATCTGGTTGCAGCCATTGTAGCCGGTCATGGTGTGGAAGCGGCCATGCGTGATCGGCCCGCCCGGCTCGTCGAATTCCATGTCCTCGACCAGGTCGAAGGGGTAGGCGCGGAAGAATTCCGACCAGTAGGAATGCGTGACGGCACCCGTCTTGCCGCCGGCCTTGCTGACTTCGGAGAAGATGTCGGGCTGCGCGACGCGAAACCGGTTCTCGTTGGACAAGATGCCGTGCACCTGGGGCGAAACTCCGGTATGGATCGAGGCATAGCAGCAGGCCGAGGTCGACGGCAGCACGGAACGCATCTTCCAGACCCGCGCCTCGCCCGATTGCACCCAGCCTTCGAGATTGCCCATCAGCCGGCGCCAGTTCCTGTAGGGCACGCCGTCGAGGATGATCAGCAACAGTTTTGTCGCGAGCGCCATGGGCGACTCCGGAAGGCTTTGTCGTTGAAGGATGTTTCGCGGCTTATGCCACGAATTCCCTAGTTCCCCCCACTGGCCATGCGCCGTCCCTTGATCGCCTTTTCCAGCCAGCCGATCTCCATCTCGGGAACCGAGGAAAGCAGCAGGTCGGTATAGGCGTCGAAAGGCGGCGCCAGCACCTTGCTCTTCGGGCCGTAGCGCACCACCTCGCCGCGGTACATCACCGCGATCGAATCGGCGATCGACTTCACCGTGGCCAGGTCATGGGTGATGAAGAGATAGGCGACATTCTCCTCCTTCTGCAGCTCGAGCAGCAGTTCGAGGATGCCGTGTGCCACCAGCGGATCGAGTGCCGAGGTCACCTCGTCGCAGATGATCAGCTTCGGCTTGGCGGCAAGTGAGCGGGCGATGCAGACGCGCTGTTTCTGGCCGCCGGAAAGCTCGGCCGGATAACGGTCGGAGAAGCCTTTGCCCATCTCGATCTTGTCGAGCAGTTCGGCGACGCG
This sequence comes from Mesorhizobium sp. M0047, assembly GCF_040323315.1. Classification (NCBI taxonomy): domain Bacteria; kingdom Pseudomonadati; phylum Pseudomonadota; class Alphaproteobacteria; order Hyphomicrobiales; family Phyllobacteriaceae; genus Mesorhizobium; species Mesorhizobium sp. M0047. Next base: position 107,320 of record NZ_JAMYUW010000012.1, read on the forward strand.
TCTGTCGCGCTCGCGGCCGCGTATGCCGAAATAGAATTCGAGCGGCCGGCCGATGATGGTGCCGACGGTCTGACGCGGGTTCATCGCCACGTCGGCCATCTGATAGATCATCTGCAATTGCCGCAGGTCCTCCTTCGGCCGGTCGGCCAGCCGGTTTGCCAGCGGACGCCCGTCGAAGGTGACGGTCCCTTCTTCGGGTGGCAAGAGCCCGGTGATGGCGCGCGCCAGCGTCGACTTGCCGGAACCCGACTCGCCGACGACGGCAAGCGTCTGGCCCGGATAGATGTCGACCGAGACGTTCTTCAGCACCTTGATATGGCTGCGGCCATAGGCGGCGGTGACGTTCTTCACCGACAGGAACGGCGTCGTGCCGGGCTTCTGTTCGGCGTGTTCGATCTCATGCACCGACACCAGCGCGTTGGTGTACTCCTGGCGCGGCTCCTTGATGATCTGCCTTGTACCGCCCCATTCGACCAGTCGGCCATGGCGCAACACCATGATCTCGTCGGAGACCTGGGCGACGACGGCAAGGTCGTGCGTGATGTAGAGTGCCGCCACATGGGTGTCGCGAATGGCGTCCTTTATCGCCGCCAGGACGTCGATCTGCGTCGTCACGTCGAGCGCCGTGGTCGGCTCGTCGAAGACGATCAGATCCGGCTCGGAGCAGAGCGCCATCGCCGTCATCACGCGCTGCAGCTGGCCGCCCGAGACCTGGTGGGGAAAGCGTTCGCCGATGGTTTCGGGGTTCGGCAGGCTGAGCTTCCTGAACAGCGCGACGGCGCGCTTTTCGGCCTCGGCGCGCGTCGCCGTGCCGTGCAGCAGCGTGGCTTCCACCACCTGGTCCATCAGCCTGTGCGCCGGGTTGAAGGCGGCCGCCGCTGACTGCGCGACATAGCAGACCTCGCGGCCGCGCAGCTTGCGAAAACCGTCCTTGCCGCCCTTGAGGATGTCGCGGCCGTTCAGGATGACCTCGCCGCCGGTGATGCGCACACCACCGCGCCCATAGCCCATCGACGACAGGCCGATCGTCGACTTGCCGGCGCCGGATTCGCCGATCAGGCCAAGCACCTTGCCCTTCTCGAGCGTCAACGAGACATCGTGCACCAGCACGATATTCTTCGGCGGTTCGCCGGGTGGGAAGACGGTCGCCTCGATGCGCAGATTGCGGATGTCGAGCAGCACGCCGGGTTTCGCTTTGCTCTCTGCCATCACCCGCGTCCTCCCTTCAGGCTTGTCGTCCGGTTGAGCACCCAGTCCGCAACCAGGTTGACCGAAATCGCCAGCATGGCGATCGCTGCCGCCGGGATCAGCGCTGCCCCGATGCCGAAGACGATGCCGTCCTTGTTTTCCTTGACCATGCCGCCCCAGTCGGCGTCAGGCGGTTGCACGCCAAGGCCGAGAAAGGACAGCGTCGACAGGAACAGCACCGCATAGATGAAGCGCAGGCCGAGTTCCGAAACCAGCGGCGACAGTGCGTTGGGCAGGATCTCGCGGAAGATGATCCAGGCACTGCCTTCGCCGCGCAGCTTCGCCGCCTCGACATAGTCCATGACGTTGATGTCGACGGCGACCGCGCGCGACAGGCGATAGACGCGGGTCGAGTCGAGAATGCCCATGACCAGGATAAGTGTCACCAGGTTGGTCGGCAGCACGGATAGCACGACAAGGCCCATGATCAGCGTCGGGATCGACATCAAGAGATCGACAAGGCGCGACAGGAGCGTATCGAACCAGCCGCCGAACACCGCCGCCGAGAAGCCAAGGATGGCGCCGAGCGAGAACGACAGCGCGGTGGCGAGCACTGCGATGAACAGCGTGATGCGGGCGCCGTAGATCATTCGTGACAGCAGATCGCGGCCGAGATTGTCGGTGCCCAGCCAATGCGCCGCCGACATAGGCTCCCAGACATCGCCGACGATCTCGCCATTGTCATGCGGTGAGATCCAGGGCGCGAAGATAGCCGCCAGAACGAACAGTGCGGTCAGTATTATGCCGACCAGCGCGGGAATGGGGATGCGTTTGATATCGAGCATGCCCGCCCCTATTTCGGATGTCGGAGACGCGGATTGGCGACGATCGCCGCTATGTCCGCAATGATGTTCAGGCTTATGTAGACAGCGGCGAAGATCAGGCCGACCGCCTGCACCACCGGTACGTCGCGTTTGGTGACGTGATCGACGAGATATTGCCCCATGCCCGGATAGACGAAGATCACCTCGACAACGACGACGCCGACGATCAGGTAGGCGAGGTTGAGCATGACGACGTTGATGATCGGCGCGATCGCGTTGGGGAACGCATGCTTGCGGATGACATTGAAGGCCGACAGGCCCTTCAGTTCCGCCGTTTCGACATAGGCCGACTGCATGACATTGAGGATCGCCGCGCGCGTCATACGCATCATGTGGGCGAGCACGACCAGCGTCAACGCCGTCGCCGGCAGCGTGATCGCCTGCATCCGTTCCCCGAAAGGCATGCCGTCATAGACGGTCGAGATGCCGGGGAAGATCTGCCACTTCACCGCGAAGAAGTAGACGAGCACATAGCCGATGAAGAATTCAGGGAAGGAGGTCGAGGCGAGCGCCAATCCGGAGATCAGCTTGTCGACCCAGCCATTGCGGTAGCGGACCGCGATAAGGCCGAGGATGATCGCCAGCGGCACGGCGACAATCGCCGCCCAGAAGGCTAGGAACAGCGTGTTCCAAAGCCGGCCCTTGATCGATGTCGCGATGTCCTGGCCGCTCGACATGGCCGTACCCAGGTCGCCTGTCACCACTCCGCCGAGCCAGTGGAAATACCTGATATAGGCCGGCTCGTTCAGCCCGAGTTGCTCACGCAGATTGGCGAGTGACTCCGGAGTTGCCGACTGCCCGAGAATGGCTTGCGCGACATCGCCGGGCAGAATCTGTGTGCCGGCGAAGATCAGGACCGAAACGGCCAACAAGAGGAGGACGCCCAGCGCGATGCGCTGGGCGATGAGCCTTACGATCGGCGACATGCAGGCGGGACCAGGTTACGCCTTGAGCCAACACTTTTGAAGAGCGTAGCCTCCGGACATCGCATAGTTGCCGTCCTCGACCCAGCCATCCACTTTCGGTCCGATCGCATCAATAAAGTCATTGAACATCGGTGTGATGGTACCGCCTTCGTCGCGCACGATCTGGCCCATGTCGGCGTAGATCTTCGTGCGCTTGTCCTTGTCAAGTTCGGCCCTCGCTGCAAACAGCATCTTGTCGAAGGTCTCGTTGAAGAAGCGCGTATCGTTCCAGTCGGCCTTCGAATAGTAGGCCGTGGAATACATCTGGTCCTGGGTGGGTCGGCCCTCCCAATACGAAGCAGAGAAAGGCTGCTTATTCCAGACTTCCGACCAGTAGCCGTCACCAGGCTCGCGCTTTACCTCGATAGTGATGCCGGCCTTGGCGGCGCTCTGCTGGTAGAGCTGGGTAGCGTCGACAGCGCCGGGGAAGGCGACGTCGGAAGTGCGCAGCAGGACCGAGCCGGAATGGCCTGATTTCTTGTAGTGGAAGGCCGCCTTGTCCGGATCGTACTTGCGCTGCTCCATGTCGGTGAAGAGCGGGTAGGCCTTGTTGATCGGCGTGTCGTTGCCGACAGAGCCGTATCCCATCAGGATCTTTTGCACCATCTCCTCGCGGTCGATGGCGTATTTCAGCGCCAACCGCAGGTCATTGTTGTCGAACGGCGCGGTGTTGCAGTGGGCGATGAATACGTAATGACCTCTTCCCGACACGTTTTTGATGGTGACGCCGGGAACGCGTTTGATCAACTCGACAATCTTCGGCTCGACGCGGTTGATTATGTCAACCTGGCCACCCTGGAGCGCCGAGACACGGGCCGTTGCGTCATTGATCACGATGACCTCGATCTGGTCGGCGAAGCCGCGGTCGTCGCGCCAGTAGCCGGCAAACTTCTCGCCGCCCAGCCGCACGCCGGCCTCGTTGACGGTGACCTTGTAGGGGCCGGTGCCGATGCCTTCGGTCGGGTTGTCCTTGCCGCCGTTCGGCTGCACCAGCAGGTGGTAGTCATCCATCAGGTAGGGCAGGTCCGCGTTAGCTTCCTTTAGGCTGATAACGACATTCTGCCCGTCGGCTTTGACGGTATCGATCGCTCCCATAAGCCCGAGCGCACCGGATTTTGAATCCTTGTTGGAGTGCCGATCCATAGTAGCTACCACGTCGGCCGGGGTCATCTCCTTGCCATTGTGGAACTGCACGCCCTTGCGGATCTTGAAAGTCCAGACCTTGGCGTCGTCGGAAGCGCCCCACTCTTCGGCCAGACAGGGAGCGACCTCACCCGTCGGAGTCAACTGCACCAATTGCTCGCCCCATTGGCGGTTAAACGTGAAAGGAACCTGGCTTGCGGCTAACGCTGGATCGAGCGTGTCGGTGGACGCGCCACCCTGCATGCCTGCCTTCAGCGTGCCACCCTTGACGGGGCCCGCCGCGCGCGCCGAACTTGAAAGCAGCGAGTTGGCGAAGGGCGCGGTGACGCCAAGCGCTGCCGCCCGGCCGAGAAAATCACGACGGCTCAGTTTGCCCGACGCAACGCGCCGGCTAAGGTATTCCAGTTCATTCGACATTTTGAGTTCCTCACTCTGTTGGTTCGACTCTGCGGTCGTTTTTCTTGTTTCTTGTGAGGAGAATAATGACCGCAAGGGAAAGCGGTAAGCAAGACCGAATGCGACATGCCGTGGCGTAAATCGTACGTCGCAATTGGATCAACGAACTCGGCGTTCAAACAAGCGCGCGCGGTATCTTCTCGTCGAAATTGCGCTCGAAAACGAGCTTTTCGCCCTCATAGGCCTCGATTCTGGCGTTGATGATGAAGTTTTGCGCGTCCGATCGCAATTCGGCAGACGTTTCGGTGCGCACGGACCATTCATTTCGCGACAGGGTCTGCGTCCAATGCGTTTTCCCCGAGGCCGACAGCGGATCGTCGGGATGGATCGTCCAGGTCTCGCGGGCGATGCTGCCATTGGCAAGGCCGTGATCGAGATCGCGCACCCCGCCGAAATCATCAACGATGGAAAGGGTGACAATTCCGGTCTTCTCGTCGCGATCGACGTGGCGCTCGGAATTGGTGGCGCGGATCGTTTCTGTCTCCCAGGGGGAGGCGCCTTCCGGCTCGGCGAACGTCACTTCATCGCCCGTCGCCAGCGGCCGCAGCGGCAGGGACAACGTCGCGGTCGACAAGGAGAGTTGGGCCGGCTCCGGCGACGGCCAGATCATCGGCCAATAGGCGTTCGAAACGGCAACACGCAGGCGGTGGCCGGCCGGCACGCGGTAGGCGCATTGATCGAGCACGACGCGCGCCGACACCGTTTCACCCGGCACCAGCGCTTCCGGGAATTCGTGCGAATTGCGATGCGTCAGGTTGAGTACGCCATAAGAGATCAGTTCGGAGGCACCGTCGGGATGCACGTCGCAAAGCCGGACCGCGACGTTGGCCTGGCGCCAGTCGGACGCCACCCGGATCAGGACTTCCGGCGCGCCGACAATGTCGATCGCTTCGGTGAGCAACGGCTGGTCGAAGCACACAGACAGCGCATCGTCGGGGCGCTGGTCGCCCGGTAGTTCCGGGCCGAAGGTGAACGGAAAATACTCGCCGCCGGCCAGGCCGCAGCTTTGCGGCGAGGCGACGATCGCGGGGTTGCCGCCCTCGGCGATAAGCTCGATCGATTGCGTCTTGATGTTGGACGACGGCCATCGCTGTTCCGCAATCCAACGGCCCGGCCGCTCGGGATGCCAGCGTGCCGGACGCACGCTGTCCATGACATAGGCGCGGTAGGCGGGATCGGCCTCGACGCCTGTGTCGATATCCTTCAGCCAGCGGTCCCACCAGCGCAACGCCTCCTGCAGGAAGCCGATGGCGGGCTTGGGCCCGGCGTAGTGCGGGTATTTGTGGATCCACGGCCCGATGATGCCCTTGACCGGCGCTTCGATGTTGCTGGCCAGATGCGAAACCGTGTTGCGGTAGCCGTCATGCCAGCCGCCGATCGACAGCACCGCGGCCTTGACGGTGGAAAAGTCCTCGCAGATCGAGCCGCGCTTCCAGTAGGCGTCGCGGTGCTGGTGTCTCAGCCACAGCGGCGCCAGGAAGGGCTGGTTCTCCAGCCGGGTCAGCCACAGATCCCGCCACCTGTTGTCGCCGGCCAGCAGCGGATCCGGCGGCCGTGATGAATAGGAGAGCATGGTCGAAGCCCAGCCGAAATTCTCGATCAAAAGGCAGCCGCCCTTGTAATGGATGTCGTCGGCATAGCGATCGACGGTCGAGCACAGGCTGATCACCGCCTTCAGTGCCGGCGGCTGCTTGGCCGCGACCTGCAGGCAGTTGAAGCCGCCCCAGGAAATGCCCATCATGCCGACATTGCCGTTGCACCAGGGTTGGCTTGCAGCCCAGGCGATGACGTCGCATGCATCCTGCAATTCCTGCTCGGAATACTCGTCGTCCATCAGCCCTTCGGAATCGCCATTGCCACGCATGTCGACGCGGATCGAGGCATAGCCGTGGCCGGCGAAATAGGGATGCGTCAGCTGATCGCGAAAGATGGTGCCGTCGCGCTTGCGGTAGGGCAGGTGCTCGAGAATCGCCGGCACCGGATCGTCGCCGGCATCTTCCGGCATCCACACCCGCGCCGACAGCCGGCAGCCATCCGGCATGACGATGGCCATGTCCGGGAATTCGACGACCTTGCGGGGAAATTCGGTGACGGTTTTCATGGCTACATAACGCCCCGCGACCCGGCGACTTTCAATCGCCATTCGCGACTGGAGCAGCGAAAAATGCGACCTGTGCCGCTACCGCAATTCGTCCAGCAGTTCGGGGTGTTTTTCCAGCAGCGTCATCAGCTGAATGGTCGGGCCGCTCGGCTCGATCAGGCCTCTTTCATACTTGTCGAAAGCATTCTCGCCGACCTTGAACAGGGATCCTGCCTCGCGCTGAGATAGATTGAGCTTTGTGCGCATGCGGCGGATGGTTGCCGGGGCCGGCACACCATCGATCTTCTCCTTGAGGGCGCGGAGCGCGGCATCGACGGCAGCCATGTCATCTCCGACATGCACACCCTCGTCACCGGATGCTGGATAGTAACCTGGAAGGTCGACAATTATGCTCTCGCCCTTGTACGCTACGGTGAATGGACGCACTTCACGCGTGAGCGTTTCCCCGGTTTCGGGGGAAATCATGGTCCGATTTTCTTCTCTTGTCGCCATGGTCATTTCTCCTTGAACGACATGACCGTGAACTCGGTCACGACATCCGCTTGGAATTTCACGTAGAGGATCAGGTCGCGCGCCGGCACGTGATAGACATCCTGCCAGACCCGATGATCCGCAAAGGTCGTCATGGACTTCACGAACATTTTTCGCGTCATGCCGCCGATCACCTCGACCACACCGGCACGGTCGAAGCCAAGGCCGGTGGCATCCCGCAGGGCGGACGTCGTGATCGCCAGCGTTTCGACAGACCCGAATATCGTCTTGATGGCATCAAGATCGTAACTGGGCCTGCGTTTCTCCATGACACAATATGCCACCATAAAGGGGGCAATTCAAGAGAGTCGAACCATCATGTCTGAGAGTTCAATTCAGCGGAATGTCGTTCTCATCCTTGTTCGCCTGATAGGCGCCTGACAGCTCGTCATAACGGGCCGAGATTTTGTCGATGCGTGTTTCCAGCCGCTGGCGTTCGGCTCCGGGCAGCGATCGCACCAGTCGACGGATCGAAAAACTCTTCCAGTAGGCGTTCTCGGCATTGTAACCGCCGGGATCGAGGGTGAAGACCTCTTTCAGGATTTTCAGATCGTGCGGGATGGCGAAAGAGTCGCGCGAATCCTCGTGGCTGAACAGATAGTAGAAATTGTCGAAGCCGGTCCAGGTGATCGCCGACAAGCACAGCGAGCAGGGTTCGTGCGTGGCGATGAAGATGGCGTCCTTGGTGTCGACGCGCTCTGCCCTGGGCATTTCGTAGAAACGTTTCAGGCAATGCACCTCGCCATGCCAGAGCGGGTTCTCCATCTCATTGTTGGTCTCGGCCAGCACCAGCGAATGGTCGTCCTTGCGCAGGATCGCCGCGCCGAACAGCTTGTTGCCATGGGCGACGCCTTCGGCCGTCTTCGGCACGATATCGTGCTCGATGACGTCGAGCAGGCGGTCGATCAGCGAAATGTCGGTCATTACGGGGTCTCCTGCTGCATGTCGCCCAAAAGTGCCCCCTGGTTTTGGGGCGACGACATGCACAAAAAATCAAGGGAGATGGATATCGTAGGCGTGCGAGAAATGGAATTCCTCGAGATTGGGGCCGTCGCCGCCCCGGTCGACGATCAGGAAATCCTGCGCCTCGCCGAGCGGCGTCAGCACGCCATGCCAGAGATTGCGCCGGTAATTGATCCCTTGTCCGGGGGTAGTGATAAAGGCATGCGGCTCGCCCGGCCCCTCATCCCCGTCATGACAGACAACGACCAGGAACGGGCGTGGCGACAGCGGAATGAAGGCCTGGCTGCCGAAGGGGTGGCGCTCGACCATCGTCAGCTTCAGCGGCAATTTGTAGGGCGTGCCGCGCACCATCGAGATCAGCACGCGGGCGTTCGGCCCGGTTGCTTGCACGGTGGCGAGATCGTGGTAGCGCTCGGCCTTGCCGCCATTGATCGGGTAGTGGTTGTCGCCGCCCATGTCGATGACGTCGCCAAATGGGGCAAAGCTTTCGCGGGTCAGCGGCCGCGCGACGATACGGGTCATGGCGCGCGCTTTGCGATGCCGGCGCCGCCGAGCTTGGCGTGCCGGTTGACGTCCTTGTAGAGCAGATAGCGGAATTTGCCCGGACCGCCGGCATAGCAGGCCTGCGGACAGAAGGCGCGCAGCCACATATAATCACCGGCCTCGACCTCGACCCAGTCCTGGTTGAGACGATAGACCGCCTTGCCCTCCAGCACATAGAGCCCGTGCTCCATGACATGGGTCTCGGCGAAGGGAATGACCGCGCCGGGTTCCAGCGTCACAATGGTCATGTGCATGTCATGGCGCAAATCGGCTGGATCGACGAAACGCGTCGTCGCCCAGCGGCCCTCGGTGCCGGGCATCGGCGTTGGCGCGATCTCCTGTTCGTTGGTGAAGAAAGCTTCGGGCGCATCGAGACCGTCGACCACCTCGTAGGCCTTGCGAATCCAATGGAAGCGGACATCGGCCTTGCCTTCGTTGCGAACTGTCCAGCCGCTAGCCGGCGGCAGGAAGGCAAAGCCGCCGGGCCGCAACACATGCTTCTTTCCTGCAAGCAGAACCGTCAATTCGCCCTCGACCACAAACAGGGCGCCTTCGGCGCCGGCATCGGGTTCCGGCCGATCGCTGCCGCCGCCGGGCGCGACCTCGACAATGTACTGCGAGAACGTCTCGGCAAAACCGGACAGCGGTCGCGACAAGATCCAGACGCGGGTCTTGTCCCAGAACGGCAGAGCGCTGGTGACGATGTCCTGCATCACGCCCCTGGGGATGACGGCATAGGCCTCGGTGAAGACGGCGCGGCCGGTCAACAGCTCGCTCTGGCCGGGGTGGCCGCCATGCGGTGCATAATAATAGGTTCGCTCGGGCATCCTGATCGTATCCATGGGTTCAAACCTATTGCGGAAGCATGTCCTTGAGGCGGAGCAGCGCGATGCGCTCGACCTGTTTGCAGGCAGTCTCGAATTCGACGCCGCGACTGTTGCCGATGCGCGTCTCGAATTCGGCGAGGATTTCCTCCTTGGTCTTGCCCTTCACCGCGATGATGAAGGGGAAGCCGAAGGTGGTGACGTAGGCGGCGTTGAGCTTGGAGAACAGCTCGCGCTCCTTGTCCGTCAGCGCGTCCAGCCCTGCAGAGGCCTGTTCCCTGGTCGATTCCGCCGTCAGCCGTTTGGCCTTGGCCAGCTTGCCGGCAAGGTCGGGATGGGCATTGAGCACGGAAAGCCGATCGGTCTCGCTGGCGGAGCGGAAGATACGGCAGAGCGCATTGTGCAGGCCACCGGCCGTGTCATGCGCCGGGCCTAGTTCCAGTTCATGGGCTCGTTCTGCGATCCAGGGCGAATGCTCGAACACGCCACCGAACGTATGGACGAAGGTCTCGAATTCCATCTTGGATGGCCTGAGTGCCGCCGGCTTGTAGGGATGGTTCTCCTGCCAATGCTTGGCGATATCGATGCGTCGCGCCAGCCAGACCTTGTCATGCGATTTGACATAGTCGACGAAGCGCTTCAGCGCCGCGACCCGCCCCGGACGCCCCACGAGGCGGCAATGCAGGCCGATGTTCATCATGCGCGGCCTGCCGGCCTTGCCTTCGGCGTAGAGCGTGTCGAAACTGTCTTTCAGATAGGCAAAGAACTGGTCGCCCGAATTGAACCCTTGCGGCGTGGCGAAGCGCATGTCGTTGGCATCAAGCGTATAAGGGATGATGAGCTGCGTGCCGCCCGCGTGCTCGAACCAATAAGGCAGTTCGTCGTCATACGTGTCCGACACGTAGTCGAAGCCACCCTCTTCCGCCACAATCCGCACCGTGTTGACCGATGTGCGGCCCGTGTACCAGCCAGTCGGTCGCTGCCCGGTCACCTCATAGTGCAGGCGGATCGCTGCTTCGAGGTCGCGACGCTCATCTTCGGCGCTATGGTCGCGGTAGTCGATCCATTTCAGTCCGTGCGAGGCGATTTCCCAGCCGGCTTCCTGCATGGCCGTGACCTGGTCGGGCGAACGGGCGAGCGCGGTGGCGACCCCGTAGCAGGTGATCGGTACCTCAGCCTCCGTGAACAGTCGGAGCAGCCGCCAGAAGCCGGCGCGAGCGCCATATTCGTAGATTGATTCCATGTTCCAGTGACGCTGGCCCACCCAGGGCGCCGCGCCGACGATTTCCGACAGAAAGGCTTCCGAAGCCTTGTCGCCATGCAGCACGCAGTTCTCGCCACCCTCTTCGTAGTTGACGACGAACTGCACGGCGACGTGCGCACCATCAGGCCATTTCGGATCCGGCGGATTGGCTCCGTAGCCGCGCATGTCTCTGGTGTACCGCATCGTCCCTCCTGCCGGGCATGGCCCGAAGTGTGGTGAGAATATCGAAAGGGCTGCCTGCGCATTCCCCCGAAAATTTTTGAAAGTGTTTTTGTCGCACTCCGCTCGACCGGGACTTATGCATCGCCTTTAATTGGCGCACAATTCACTGTTGATACTCGATCGTACCGGGCCAAATTCGCTCGTACCGGAAATGGGAGGCGGCCAATGGCAGAAACGTCGAAAGCCGATGGCGGGCGTCTGACGACCCATGTCCTCGACACAGCGACCGGCAAGCCGGCGGCGGGACTGTCGATCGCGCTCTACCATCTCCATGGCGACACACGGACACATTTGAAGACTGTCATCACCAATGCCGACGGCCGTTGCGACGCCCCCCTGCTTGCCGGCGCGGAGTTCCGCACCGGCGAATACGAACTGGTCTTTGCCGCGGGCGACTATTTGCGCCAGCAGGGGCTGAGCCTGCCGAAGCCCGCCTTTCTCGATGTGATCCCGATCCGCTTCGGCATGGCCGAGCCGGTGCACTACCATGTACCGCTGCTCGTCTCGCCCTATGGTTATTCGACCTACAGAGGGAGCTGAGGCATGGTCAACATCCGAAACGAAATACGCTTCATCCTCAATGGCAGGGATGTCGTGCTTTCGACGGTGGCGCCCGATGCAACCTTGCTCGACTGGCTGCGGCTCGACCGCTCGCTGCGCGGCACCAAGGAAGGCTGCGCCGAAGGCGATTGTGGGGCCTGCACGGTGTTGGTCGGCAAACTATCCGCTGGTGGATTGGTCTACGAAACCGTCAATGCCTGCATACGCTTCCTCGGCTCGCTGGACGGCACCCATGTCGTGACCGTCGAGCATTTGCGCGGGTCACCCGGGCAGTTGCACCCGGTGCAGCAGGCGATGGTCGATTTCCACGGTTCGCAATGCGGCTTCTGCACGCCGGGTTTCGTCATGTCGCTCTATGGCCTGTGGATGAGATCATCAGATCCGTCAAACGCGGCAATCGAAAAGGCGTTGCAGGGCAACCTCTGCCGTTGCACCGGCTACGAGGCGATCATACGCGCGGCGCATGCCATCTCCAGCTACGGCAAGGTGGTGAAGGACCCGCTCGCCGCCGAGCGCAAGGCGATCACCGCAAGGCTCGAGGCCATGCATGACGGTGCGAGGGTCGAGATCGGCGCGGGCAAGGCACGGCTTGTCGTGCCGGCCAATGTCGACGATTTCGCCGCTGTGCTAGACGAGGAGCCCGGCGCCACCATTGTTGCCGGCTCGACCGATGTCGGCCTGTGGGTGACCAAGCACATGCGCGAAATTTCGCCGGCCATTTTCATCGGCAATCTCGACGGGCTTTGCACAATCTCGGAAGACAATGGCGTCATTTCGATCGGTGCCGGCGTCACCTACACCGAAGCATTCTCGACGCTCGCCAGACGCATCCCTGCGCTGGGGCCGCTGTTCGATCGCATCGGTGGCGATCAGGTGCGCAACATGGGCACTATCGGCGGCAACATCGCCAACGGCTCGCCGATCGGCGACACACCACCGCCCTTGATCGCTCTCGGCGCGCGGCTGACGCTGCGCAAGGGCAAGAAGCGGCGCACGATCCCGCTGGAAACCTTCTTCATTGCTTATGGCAAGCAGGACCGGCAGCCGGGCGAGTTCGTCGAGGCCGTGCATGTGCCGGTTCCTGCCAAGGGCACAAAATTCGCCGTCCACAAGATCACCAAGCGCCGCGACGAGGACATCACGGCAGCCCTCGGCGCTTTCTTCCTGACGCTGGCCGGGGATGGCACGGTCGCGGATGTGCGCATCGCCTATGGCGGCATGGCGGCGACGCCGAAGCGTGCGTCTTCTGTGGAAAAAGCACTGCTTGGCAAGCCGTGGACCGAACAGACGGTGGAAGTGGCGATGGCCGGATATGCCGAGGATTTCACGCCGCTGACCGATATGCGGGCGAGCGCAGAATACCGGGCGCTGGCGGCGAAGAACCTGCTGTTGCGCTTCTTTGCAGAGACGAGCGGCACCAAGGCGCCGGTCCAGGTTTCGAGGCACGAGGCGGCATGATGAACAAGCACGCAGCGCCCAACCCTAGGGCTGAAAAGATTGAAGGTGGCGTCGCCACCGATCAGCGCCATGATTCCGCGCACAAGCATGTCGCGGGCACCGCCGTCTACATTGACGACATGCCGGAACCGGCCGGCACGCTGCACGGCTGCCTCGGGCTTTCGGCTGCAACACATGCCACCATCACCAGCATGGATCTTTCGGCGGTGCGTACGGCGCCCGGCGTTGTAGACGTGCTGACGGCCAAGGATGTGCCGGGCGAAAACGACATTTCGCCGACCGGCCGCCACGACGAGCCGGTGCTGGCCGATGGCAAGGTGCAATTCTACGGCCAGCCGATCTTCTGCGTCATTGCGGAGACGCGCGAGCAGGCGCGCCGCGCCACCAGGTTGGCCAAGGTCGAATACAAGGAATTGCCTTTCGTCACCGACATCGGCGAGCTCGATCCGAAGAAGGACAAGCTCGTCACGCCGCCGCTGACCCTGAAGCGCGGCGATGTCGCTACAGCGATCGAAAAGGCGCCGCGTCGGCTCAAAGGGCAGATGCGCATCGGCGGCCAGGAGCATTTCTATCTCGAAGGCCACATTGCGATGGCCATTCCCGGCGAGGACCAGGACGTCACCATCTATTCCTCGACCCAGCATCCGAGCGAAATCCAGCACATGGTCAGCCACGCGCTCGGTGTGCCGAGCAACGCGGTCACGGTGGAAATCCGCCGCATGGGCGGCGGCTTCGGCGGCAAGGAGACGCAAGGCAACCAGTTTGCGGCATTGGCCGCGATCGCCGCGAAGAAGCACCATCGCGCCGTGAAGATCCGGCCCGACCGCGACGACGACATGATCGCCACCGGCAAGCGTCACGATTTCCTGGTCGACTATGAGGTCGGCTTCGACAATGAGGGCAACATCCTCGGTGTCGATTTCATGTTCGCGGCGCGCTGCGGCTTTTCGTCGGACCTTTCCGGCCCGGTGACCGATCGCGCGCTGTTCCACTGCGACAACACCTATTTCTGGCCGGCGGTGCATGCGCAGTCGGCGCCGCTCTACACCAACACCGTGTCGAACACTGCCTTCCGTGGTTTCGGCGGCCCGCAAGGCATGGTTGGCGCCGAGCGCGTCATCGACGAGGTGGCCTTTGCCGTCGGCAAGGACCCGCTCGAAATCCGCAAGAAGAATTTCTACGGCACATCAGACCGCAACGTCACACCCTATCACCAGACGGTTGAGGACAACATCATCCAGCGCATCGTCGCCGAACTGGAGGAGAGCGCCAGCTATGCGCGGCGGCGGCGCGAAATATCGGCCTTCAACGCCAACAGCCGTTTCATCAAGCGTGGCCTGGCGTTGACGCCGGTCAAGTTCGGCATTTCCTTCACTGCCACGCACTACAATCAGGCTGGCGCGCTGGTGCATGTCTACACCGATGGTTCGGTGCATCTGAACCATGGCGGCACCGAGATGGGGCAGGGCCTCTACGTCAAGGTGGCGCAGGTGGTGGCGGAAGAGTTCCAGATCGACCTCGACCAGGTGAAGATCACCGCGACGACGACCGGCAAGGTGCCGAACACCTCGGCCACGGCGGCGTCGTCCGGTTCCGATCTCAACGGCATGGCGGCGCGGAACGGCGCTCGCCAGATCAAGGATAGGCTGACCGATTTCGCCGCCGAAAAATATCAGGTGTCGCGCGATCAGGTGCTCTTCCTGCCCAACCGGGTGCGCATCGGCAACCAGGAGATCGCCTTCGTCGACCTCGTCAAGCAGGCCTATATGGCCCGCATCCAGCTGTCGGCAGCCGGTTTCTACAAAACGCCGAAAATCCACTGGGACCGCGACAAGGGCGAGGGCCGCCCGTTTTACTATTTCGCCTATGGCGCCTCGTGCTCGGAAGTCTCGGTCGACACGCTGACCGGTGAATACATGGTCGAGCGCACCGATATTCTCCATGACTGTGGCCGGTCGCTGAACCGGGCTATCGACATCGGCCAGATCGAGGGCGGCTTCATCCAGGGCATGGGCTGGCTGACGACGGAAGAACTGTGGTGGGACGACAAAGGCCGGCTGCGCACCCATGCGCCGTCGACATACAAGATTCCGCTCGCCTCCGATCGGCCGAAGATTTTCAACGTCACCCTGGCCGACTGGCCGGAAGCGGGTGAGCCGACCATCCACCGCTCCAAGGCGGTCGGCGAGCCGCCGTTCCCGCTCGGCATGTCGGTGCTGCACGCCCTGTCGGATGCGGTGGCGAGCGTCGCCGACAACAGGATCTGTCCTCGCCTCGACGCGCCGGCGACCCCGGAACGGGTTCTGATGGCGATCGAGCGGCTTAAGACCGAGGCGAAGACCGGCGCTTGAATCCGGCAAAAACGTGCAATTCGGACCGAAAAACCCTATATTTCCCTATCGGGAATACAAGATATGAATTCGAAAGTGCAAAGCCTCAAAGACTTCCTTGCTGGTCAAGGCCGCATCGCTTTGGTCGAGGTCGCCGGCACGAAAGGGTCGACGCCACGCGAGAAGGGCGCGCTCATGCTCGTCGCGCAATCGGCAATCCTGGGCACGATCGGCGGCGGTCAGCTCGAATACATGGCCATCGACAAAGCCAGGCAGATGCTTTTCTCCCCCTCAAGGGGGGAGAGACGCCGCGCCGCGACCCTCGACGTCCCGCTAGGCCCCGAGATCGGCCAATGCTGCGGCGGGCGGGTCGAAGTGCTGATCCGGCTGGTGGATGCGGCGCTCGCCGCCGAATTGGTCGCGGCTGCGGAAGCCGAGGAGGCACAGCTGCCGCATGTCTATATCTTCGGCGGCGGCCATGTCGGCCAGGCGCTGGCGTCGACGATCGCACTTCTTCCCGTGTATGGCGTCGTCATCGAGACGCGGGCCGAGGCGCTGGAAGGCATGCCGGAAACCGTCGAGACCCGGCTGACGCCGATACCGGAAGCTATGGTGCGCGATGCTCCTGCGGGGGCCGCCTTCGCCATCCTCACCCACGACCACGCGCTGGATTTCCTGATCGTGGCCGAAGCGCTGAAACGCGGCGACGCCGCCTATGTCGGCATGATCGGGTCGAAGACCAAGAAAGCGACGTTCAAGAACTGGTTCCTGAAATCGGCGGATGGCAGCGAGGCGGAATTTGCCCGCCTCATTTCGCCGATCGGCGGCGACGCCGTCAAGGACAAGCGGCCGCAAGTCATCGCGGCGCTTGCGGCGGCCGAGATCATGACGGCGCTGGTCATGCACGCCGCGGCGCCGAATGCTGGTCAACAAGTCCCGCACGAGAAGGCGATAGCCGGCTAAGTTTTGCCGGACAGATATTCGGTTTCAATCGCCCGAAAATCCGTTTGCTCGACGCATCTCAACGGGGTCGTTTCAGCCCCAGATGGTCGCGCAGTGTGCGACCCTCATAGTCGATGCGGAACAGGCCGCGCCGCTGCAGTTCCGGCACGACCAGCGTCGCAAAGGCATCGAGCTCTCCGGGGAAATACGAGGGCATGACGTTGAAGCCGTCGGCCGCACCGCCCTCGAACCGCGCCTGCAGCTCGTCGGCGATTTGGGCGGCTGTGCCGACAATGCGCCAATGGCCGCGGGCGCCGGCGAAATGGCGGGCAAGCTGGCGGATGGAAAGGTTGTCGCGGCGAGACTGCTCGATCACCAGTGCTTGCCGGCTTTTCATCCCCTCGCTCTCCGGTAATTCCGGCAGCGGCCCCTCGATCGGATAGCGCCACAGATCGGAGATGCTGAGATAGCTGGAAAGCAGCGCCACGCCGACATCGTCGGGGATCAGCTCCTGCAATTCCGCGTATTTCTCCTGGGCCTCTGCCTCGGTCTCCGCCACCACTGGCGCTACGCCGGGCATGATCTTGATGTCGCCCGGCTCACGCTCATAGGCCGCCATGCGTCCCTTGAGATCGTCATAAAAGGCTTTCGCTTCCTCGAACGTCTGCGCGGCCGTGAACACCACGTCTGCGGTGCGGGCGGCGAGGTCGCGGCCGACCTCAGAGGCGCCGGCCTGGACCATGACCGGCGCGCCCTGCGACGAACGCGGCAAGTCGAGCGGATCCCGCACCGAAAAGCTTTGGCTGGCATGACTGGAAGCTTCATCGAGCTTGCCGTGCCAAAGCCCGGCGACCACTTCGGCGAACTCCCGCGCCCGTTCGTAGCGGTCGGCATGGGGCTTGAGGCCCGTCGAGCCGAAATTGGCTGCTTCGATGGGACTGGCCGAGGTGACCAGGTTCCAGCCGGCCCGACCGCCACTTAAATGGTCGAGCGACAGAAAGGCCCTCGCCAGCCCGTAAGGCTCGTTGTAGCTGGTCGACGCGGTCGAGACGAGGCCGATGCGGCTGGTCTGGGCGGCTAGCGCCGAAAGCAGGCTGATCGGCTCGAAACCGATTGAGCGCGACGTTTGGCTGGCGATGTCGATATTTGCTTCGCGCAGGCCGGCAGCGTCCTCGCAGAACACCATGTCGAATTTCGCCGCCTCCGCCGTACGTGCCAGCTGGATGTAATGGTCGATGTCGATTCCGGCGGTCACGTGGGCCTTGGGGTGGCGCCAGGCGGCGATGTGGTGCCCTGTCGCCCATAGGAAGGCGCCGAGCTTCATCTGGCGAGCGGTCATTGGCCACCTCCGCCGGCAAGCCCGAGATGCGAGCGCAAGGTTGCGCCGCGATAGCTCTGTCGAAAAAGGCCGCGCCGCCGCAAAGCCGGCAAGACCAGACCGAAGAAATCGTCGAGCGCGGAAAGCTGTGCCGGCATTTGGATGTTGAACCCGTCGCAGCTTGGTGTGCGGAATTCTTCTTCCAAGCTATCGGTGACGGCAGCCGGCTTACTATCGGCGATAGACGCGACGTTCCTCAGCACCTTCACGGCATCCGGGTCGCGTCCGCAGGCGGCAACACGGCGCCTCAGTTCGTCATAGTTTGCTTTCGCACTCTCGATCGGTCCGTCGCCCAGCAGGATCACATCGGCGGCGCGAGCGACAATATCCAGATCGGGCTCCGACAGATCCGACAAGACAAGCACCGGCGTGTCCTGCGGCGACCGTGCGACGTTCAGCGGTCCGCGCACGGAGAAGAACTCGCCCTGATGGTCAAGAAAGTGCATCTTTTCGGGGTCGTGGAAGCGGCCTCCGCTTTGGTCGAACAGCAGTGCGTCCGCATCCCAGCCCTGCCACAGGCCCTGAACGATGCCGATATATTCCTGCGTGCGACGGCGAAAATCGTCGCCGGAAAAGCCTTCGGGCCGGCTGAAATTGGCGGCCTCGCGTGGCGCCTGCGTCATGGTCGCGTTCCAGCCGGCGCGGCCATGGCTGATGATGTCGAGCGAGGCAAAACGGCGCGCCAGATTGTAGGGCTGGTGGGCAATTGTCGAGGCTGCGGCAACGAGGCCGATCCTGCTCGTCACTGTCGCCAGTGCGGCGATGAGCGTCGTCGCTTCGAAGGGACTGCTGGACGGCTCGCCGCTCGCCAATGAGTCGGAGATAACGACCATGTCGATACCTGCCGCCTCGGCCTTTCGCACGAAGCCGGCTATCTCACTGAATGTCGGGCCGGTCTGCCCTGCGGTGGAAGCGATGTTGAGCGAAACGGCGAGATGCATTCTGCTGTCCATTTGGCTATCAGCGATAGCGTGCAGCCATTCGGCTACCAACCTAGGCTGGCTTTCGCCCAGGGCAACTGCCCCGGATGGGCCACGAGGCCATCACTTGCCGGCCAGGAGATCGTTGATCAGCCGCTGGCAGCGTTCGGCCATGAAGTCGAGCAGCAGCCGCACTTTCGGATCCTGCAGCTTCTTGTGCGGATAAACGGCTGCGAACTGCACCGGCGTCGGCGGCGTGTTGCTCAGGATCACTTTCAGGCGCTGGTCGCGGATAAACGGCTCGACCTCGAAGCGCGGCTTGTTGATGATGCCGCGCCCCGACAGCGCCCAGCTGGTCAGCACGTCGCCATCGTCGGTATCGTAGGGCCCGTGCACTTCGAATTTCTGCGGGCCTGCGGGTGTCTGCAGCGTCCAAACATATTCGCGCGCGCCGGAGTAGCGCAGCATCAGGCAGTCATGTTTCTTGCCGATCAGTTCCTGCGGCTCCAACGGTTCGCCGCGCGCCTCAAGATATTTCGGCGCCGCCACCAGCACGCGCTCGCATTCCATGATGCCACGCATTCTGAGGCTGGAATCCTCGATGATGCCGAGCCGGAAGGCGACGTCGATGCCTTCCTTCATGATGTCGACATTGTGGTCCGAAAGCCTGAGCCGCACCTCGATATCAGGGTATTTGTCGTGGAAATCGGGGATGCCCGAAGCCACCAGCCGGCGGCCGAGGCCCAAAGGTGCCGTGACACGGATGGTACCGCGGGGCTGGCCGGAAAGGGCCGAGACAGCCGCTTCGGCCTCGGTGATCGCCTCCAGCACCTGCTTGGCGCCTGAATAAAAAACCGTGCCGTGTTCGGTCGGCATCAATTGCCGTGTTGTGCGGTTGAAAAGCCGCACGCCAAGATGCTTCTCCAACTCCTTGATGCGGTTGGAGGCCACCGCCGGCGAAATGCGCATGTCGCGCCCGGCCGCCGACAGATTGCCGAGTTCGACGACGCGGACGAAGACGGCGATGTTGTCGAGATAGGCCATACGGAGCACCTTCGCCGGTTTGCAGCGATAAGCCTAGTATTTTCCATTTTTTTTTGAAAGTCATCGTGCACCTCGCCCCTTTCCGTTTGCGCTCCAGCCCGTAAAGTCAGCCAATCGGCAGGGACGACTTCAATGATGGATTTTGCGATTTTCTGGGACTGGCTGAGCTTTGCCGTGCGCTGGCTGCATGTCATCACCGGCATCGCCTGGATAGGTTCGTCGTTCTACTTCGTCGCGCTCGATCTCGGTCTGCGCCAGCGGCCGGGCATGCCTGTCGGAGCCTTCGGCGAGGAATGGCAGGTGCATGGCGGCGGCTTCTACCACATCCAGAAATACCTTGTGGCGCCGGCTGAGATGCCCGAGCACCTGACCTGGTTCAAATGGGAATCCTACGCCACCTGGCTGTCCGGCTTCGCCATGCTGTGCGTCGTCTATTATGCCGGGGCCGATCTTTTCCTGATCGATCCCAACGTGCTGCCGATGTCCGTGCCGGTAGGTATCCTGCTGTCGCTGGCTACCATCGGTGTCGGCTGGGTGGTCTATGATCTCCTGTGCCGCTCGCCGCTGGGAAAAAGCGACACCGGCCTGATGCTGGTGCTCTACTGCGTGCTGGTGTTCATCGCCTGGGGGCTGACGCATTTGTTCACCGGCCGCGCCGCCTTCCTGCATCTGGGCGCCATCACCGCGACGATCATGTCGGCCAATGTCTTCATGGTCATCATCCCCAACCAGAAGATCGTCGTCGCCGACCTCATCGCAGGCCGCAAGCCCGACCCTAAATACGGCAAGATCGCCAAGCAGCGTTCGCTCCACAACAATTATCTGACGCTGCCGGTGCTGTTCCTGATGCTGTCGAACCACTATCCCCTGGCGTTCGGCACTGAGTTCAACTGGGTCATCGCCTCGCTGGTGTTCATCATCGGCGTGCTGATCCGGCACTATTTCAATAGCGTCCATGCCCGCAAGGGCAACCCGACCTGGACCTGGATGGCAGCACTTGTCCTGTTCATCATCATCATCTGGCTGTCGACCGTGCCGAAGGTGCTGACCGGCGAACCCAGGCAATCGGCCGCCGCGCAGGTCTATGTCGCTTCGGTGCATTTCCCGGCCGTGCGCGACACCGTGCTCGGCCGCTGCTCGATGTGCCATGCGGCGGAGCCGGCCTACGAGGGCTTCTATCATGCGCCGAAGGGCGTGATGCTGGATAACGATGCGGATATCGCCAACCACGCCCGTGAGATCTATCTTCAGGCCGGCCGCAGCCACGCCATGCCGCCCGCCAACGTTAGCCAGATCACCGACAAGGAACGCGCGCTGCTGGTGGCCTGGTTCGAAGGCTCAGGGAAATAGCATGATTTCGACACTTCTGCGTGGCCGCACGCTGTCCTTCGAGCGCTGGCCGCAAACCATCGACGACCACTCCGCCTGGCGCTACGAGGAGGATGGCGGTCTGCTGATCCGCGACGGCAGGATCGTTGCCACCGGTGCCTATGCCGAAGTTGAAAAGCAGGCTGGCGAAGCGGTGAAAAAAATAGATCATCGGCCGCATCTGCTGCTGCCGGGCTTCATCGACGCGCATGCGCATTTTCCGCAGATGCAGATCATCGCTTCCTATGGCGCAGAACTGCTCGACTGGCTGAACACCTACACTTTTCCGGAAGAAACGAAGTTCTCCAACGCCCAGCACGGCCGGCGCATAGCGCGGCTATTCCTCGACGAGGTGGTGCGCCACGGCACCACGACGGTCGCCGCCTACTGCTCGGTGCATAAGGCTTCTGCCGAAGCCTTCTTTGCAGAGTCGCATGACCGCAACATGCTCAACATAGCCGGCAAGGTTATGATGGACCGCAATGCGCCAGACGGCGTGCTCGACACTCCGCAATCCGGCTACGACGACACAAAGGCGCTGATCGCCGAGTGGCACGGCAAGGGACGGCAGCTTTATGCCATCACGCCGCGCTTCGCCATCACCTCGTCGCCGGAGCAGATGGAGATGGCCGGCGCGCTGTGCCGGGAATACCCCGACCTGCACATGCAGACGCATCTGTCGGAAAACCACGCCGAGATCGCCTTCACGAAAGAACTCTATCCGTGGTCGCGCGACTACACCGACGTCTACGAGCACTATGGGCTGTTGGGGAAAAAAAGCCTGTTCGGCCATTGCATCCATTTGTCGGAGCGCGAGGCGGACGCGCTTTCGGCCTCGGGTTCGGTGGCGGTGTTCTGTCCGACCTCGAACCTGTTCCTTGGTTCCGGCCTGTTCGACTATCAGCGCTTTCGCCGCCGCGACAGGCCGATCCGTATCGCCGCCGCCACCGATGTCGGCGGGGGCACCAACTATTCCATGCTGCGCACCATGGACGAGGGCTACAAGGTGATCGCACTGAACGGCGAGAAGCTGAACCCGTTCCAGTCCTTCTGGCAGCTGACGCGCGGCAATGCCGAGGCGCTGTCGGTGGCGGAAAGGATCGGCACGCTGGACGCAGGCACCGACGCCGACATCGTCGTCCTGGATGCCAGGGCGACGCCGGCGATGCGGCTCAGGATGGAAACGGTCGAGACGTTGGCGCAGGAATTGTTCCTGCTGCAAACGCTAGGCGACGACCGCGCCGTACGCGAGGTCTACGTCGCCGGACGGGCCGCCAAGAACGATATGATCGCGGGGTAAGACCCCCTCACCCGGATTGCCAACCGAATTGCAAAGGGAATTCGGGGCAATCCGACCTCTCCCCGAGGGGAGAGGAGGAAGCCGAGGCCCGTGCTCGTCTCTTCTCCCCTCGGGGAGAAGGTGGCCGCCAAGCGGCCGGATGAGGGGGCTGCCGCGACGCGCGCTTGACCGGGCGGAGCTTGTCGTACAAACGACGTGTGACGATTTTCGGAGAGAGAAAATGGCCGTTGCTGACGACATCGCTCTGATCAAGAGACAGGAAGAGACCCTTGTCTTCTCCGTCTTCGACGAGGCCGTTGCGTTCAAGATCGGCTCGGCCATCCGCAAACGGGCTTTGGCCGAGAACCTGCCTGTTATCGTCGAGATAAGGACCTTCGATCGGCCGCTGTTCTATGCCGCGATGCCCGGCTCGAACGCGTCCAATCCCGATTGGGCGCGTCGCAAGATCAATGTCGTCAGGCGATTCCTGAAAAGCACCTACCGCATGGTGCTGGAACAGCAGCGCCCCGACCGCACCTTCAAGATCGGTGAGGGCCTCGACATATCGGACTATGTGCTGGCCGGCGGTGGGTTTCCGGTGACCGTCAAGGGCGCCGGCGTCATCGGTGTGATCGCTGTCTCCGGACTGCCGGAGCGCCAGGATCACGGCGTCGTGGTCGATGCCCTGTGCGATCATTTGGGCGTCGACAAGCGCGGGCTGGCATTGCCTCGGGAAGCCGAATGACCGTGCTCGACCCCAAATCGTTCCTTACCTCGATCTTCAACGCGGCCGTCGCCGCCGCCGATCCGGAACGAACCATCCGGGATCATTTGCCGGCCAGGCCTAAGGGCCGCACCATCGTCATTGGCGCGGGAAAAGGCTCGGCGCAGATGGCGGCGGCGTTCGAGAAAGTGTGGGACGGTCCGATCGAAGGGCTGGTCGTCACCCGCTACGGCTACGGCGCGAAATGCGAGCGTATCGAGATCATCGAGGCCGCGCATCCGGTGCCGGATGCAGCCGGGCTTGAAGCCTCGCGCCGCCTGCTCGCCAAGGTCCAGGGGTTGACGGCGGACGACCTGGTCGTGGCGCTGATTTCGGGCGGCGGCTCGGCGCTCCTGCCGTCGCCGGCCGCCACCCTGACGCTGGCCGACGAGATCGCCGTCAACGAGGCGCTGCTCGCCTCCGGCGCGCCGATCGCAGCGATGAACACCATCCGCAAGCACCTTTCGACCATCAAGGGTGGCAGGCTGGCCGCCGCGGCGTATCCGGCCAAGGTGGTGTCGCTGGTCGTTTCCGATATTCCCGGCGACGACCCGGCGCTGGTCGCCTCCGGCCCGACGGTTCCGGATAAAGGCAGCCGCGCAGACGCTCTGGCATCGATATCAGCCTATGGCATGAAACTGCCGGCCTCGGTGATGGCGCATATCAATTCGCCGGCGGCCGATGCGCCAAGTCCTGATGATGAACGCTTTTCGCGCAACGAAGTACATCTGATCGCCTCCGCCGGCGTATCGCTCGAGGCAGCGGCCGCGGAAGCGAAACGGCAAGGCGTCGAGGCCGTCATCCTCTCCGACTCGATCGAAGGCGAAGCGCGCGAGGTCGGCGGCGTCCACGCGGCGATCGCCCGCGAAGTGGCGACGCGCAACCGGCCATTTCCAAAGCCGGTGCTGATCCTGTCGGGTGGCGAAACCACGGTGACACTTCGTGCCAGGGGCAAGGGCGGCCGCAATTCGGAATTCCTGCTCGCGTTCGCCATTGGCATCAGCGGCGTCGAAGCCATTCACGCACTGGCCGCTGACACCGACGGCATCGATGGTTCGGAAGACAATGCGGGCGCCTTTGCCGACGGTTCGACGGTGTCGCGCATGCGGGCAGCCGGGGTCGATGCCAAGGCCATGCTGGCCGGAAACAACGCCTGGACGGCATTCAATGCGGTTGGCGATCTCTTCGTGCCAGGCCCGACCGGTACGAATGTCAACGATCTCAGGGCGATCCTGATCAGGTAGCCAAAGCAATTCCAGGAAAAGTGTGAAGCGGTTTTTCGTCCGGAATTGCGCAAAACAACGGATTACGCAGCCATCAACCGCTTCACCTTTCTCATATCGTCCAGGAACCGGTCTCGTTCGGCTTGCTTGTCCGCAGGCTCGCGAATGCGCAGGATGAAGGAGGGATGGATGGTGACAAAGACGCGCAACCCGTCCTCGCGCTCGATCACCTGGCCGCGCATCTTCATCACGGGAACAGCCTTGCCCAGCAGCGACGTCGCCGCTGTCGCGCCGAGTGCCACGGCGATGTTCGGCTTGATCAGGTCGAATTCCTGGTCGATCCACCAGCGGCAGGCCTGAATCTCGCCGGCATTCGGCTTGGAATGGATGCGCCGCTTGCCGCGCGGTTCGAATTTGAAGTGCTTGACCGCGTTGGTGACGTAAACTTTCTGACGGTCAACCCCGGCGTCATCAAGGATGGCGTCGAACACCCTGCCTGCAGGCCCGACGAAAGGCTTGCCGGCGAGATCCTCCTGATCGCCCGGCTGTTCGCCGACGAAGATCACCTTGGCATCGTCCGGGCCTTCGCCGAACACGGTCTGCGTCGCATGACGCCAAAGCGGGCAGCGACGGCAGCCCTCTGCGGCCTCGCGCAGGTTCGTGATCGAGCTGGCTTCGTCCGCTATCGGCTCCGCACGTGCAATAGAAACACGCCGGGCAGGGATCTTCGCCTCATGCGGAAGGCCCGTGGTCGCCATCATCTTGCCTCGTCCATTTCGATATTGAAATGAACGAGATCGGCGATGGTTCCTTTCCTTACACCTCGTGCAGATAGAGGTGGTAATCCAGTTCGCTGACCGTGCGCGCCACGCGCAGATATTCCGACTGCTTGATCGCCACGAAGGTCCGGTGCAGGTCCTCTCCGAGCGCGCCCTTCAGGAAGCTGGATGCTCGCGCGGCTTCGATCGCGGCGCGCCAGTCGACGGGCATGGTCGTGCGCGTGACTGCCGCTTCGTAGCCGTTGCCGGTGGTTTCGGGACCGGGATCGAGACCTTCGTCGAGCCCCTTGACTATAGCTGCCAGCACGGTCGCGGCTATCAAATAGGGGTTGGCGTCGACGCCGGACGGCCTGTGCTCGATGCGCCGGTTCTTGGCGTCGCCCGCCGGCACGCGCAGCGCCACCGAGCGGTTGTTCACACCCCAGGTCGGCGCCACCGGCGCATAGGACTGCGAGACGAATCGCCGCCAGGAATTGGCGTGCGGCGCAAACACCAGCATCGATTCCGCCATCGTCTGGATCAAGCCACCGAGCCCTTGCAGCAGCGGCAGCGACCAGCTCTCGCCGCCGGCTTCGGCAAAGACGTTTCGGCCAGCCTTGTCCTGCAGCGAGACATGAAAATGCATGCCGGAGCCGGCATATTTCTCGATCGGCTTGGCCATGAAACAGGCGGTGACGCCGTGGCGGCGCGCCTGCGCGCGGACCAGCCGCTTCAGCATGACGAGGTCGTCGGCCGCTCGCATCACATCCTTGCGGTAGTTCAGCGTCAGTTCGTATTGGCCCGGCGCATATTCGGAAATCACCGTCTCGGCCGGGATGCCTTGTGCCCTAGCTGCGGCATAGATGTCGGAAAACAGCGGCTCCATGCCATGCAAGTGATCGACGGAATAGACCTCGGTCTTGCCTGAGACACGACCGTCGAGCACGGCGCGCGCCGGCTGCACCTTGCCGTCGGCATCGCGCTCATTGGCAAGAAGAAAAAATTCGAGTTCGAAGGCGCCGGCCGGATAGAGACCCTTGGCTGCCAATATGTCGACCTGCCGTGCCAGCGCGAGGCGCGGATCCGATGACATCGGCTGGCCGTCGAGCTGGTACATAGCCATCAGCAACTGGCCGCGTGGCGGATTCGTGCCGTAGAGCGGCACCAGCGTGCCGGGGATCGGCCATGCCCTGAGGTCGCCGTCGCCGGTCGTCCAGATCAGCCCGGTCTCATGCACATCCTCGCCGGTGATGTCGAGGCCGAGGATCGAGATCGGCATATGGCGGCCGCCCTCAAAAATGCTTTTCAGCTCATGCCGGCGCACGATCTTGCCGCGGCCGACGCCATTGGCATCGGTCAGCACGATATCGAAAGCCTCGATCTCGGGATGGGCATCGAGAAAGGCTTGCGCCTCGGTGGGCGTCGAGCCCGAAGGTGAGGTCATCATGGCATTGGAGTGGTCCATCGCCGCTTGTCTCATGCCGCAAGCTTTGCCGCAACCGCGCCGAAGGCGGCGATCAGCCGGTTGACCTGGGCTCCTGACGTCGCCGGCGAGATCAGCATCATGTTGTGGAAGGGTGCGATCAGCACGCCGCGATTGACCAGCGCGACATGAATAGCTGCCTCCAGTTCCGGCGCATGCGCTATCTCCGCCTCGGCGCCATTCCTCAAGGGGCCGGGCGCGCAGATGAACTCGACGCGCGCGCCGACGCGCGAAACATGCCAGGGCAGACGGTAGCGGTCGATCACGCCGGTCAGCCCGGCATCCAGCCGCTGCGCCAGATGGTCCATGCGGTCATAATTTTCCTGCGTCATCACCTCTTCGAGCGTGGCGCGCATCGCCGCGAACTGCAGCGGGTTGGCCGAGAGCGTCGTGCCCATGCCGGAATAGCCCGGCTCCTTGGTCCTGTTGTAATCTGCGTAGCGCGATGCGACTTCGTCGCTCATGCCCCACACACTGGCCGGCACGCCGCCGGCAATCGGCTTGCCGAGGACGAAGAAGTCCGGCTCCAGCCCGTATTTCCTGGTGTAGCCGCCCGGGCCGGTCGAGATCGTATGCGTCTCGTCGATCAAGAGCAGCGTGCCGGCCTCGCGCGTCAGTCTGCGCAGCGCATTGTGGAAACCGGCATCGGCCGGCACCATGCAGGAATTGGTCAGCACCGGTTCGGCGATGACGCAGGCGACATCCTTGTCCTTGAGCGCGGCTTCGAGTGCTGAAACATCGTTGAACTCGATGACCTTGGCGGTGCGGGTCAGGTCGCGGAATTCGCCCGCCAGCCCCGGCCGATTGACCACGATACCATCGACAAGCCGCACCATCGTCTCGTCGACCGAGCCGTGATAGCAGCCGTTGAAGACAAGGATTTTCTCCCGGCCGGTAACGGCACGGGCGACGCGCAATGCAAAGCGGTTGGCGTCGGTCGCCGTCGTCGCGATCTGCCAGAACGGCAGGCCGAAATGCTGTTGTAGCAACGGCCCGATGGCGATCGCGTCTTCCGAAGGCAGCATATAGGTCAGGCCGCGCCCGGCCTGACGGCGGATGGCGCGCGCCACCGGCGGCGGCGAATGGCCGAACATCGAGCCGGTGTCGCCAAGGCAGAAATCGTCGAGCCTGATACCGTCGATATCGGTGATGGTCGCGCCCTTGGCGCTGTCGACCAGGATCGGAAACGGCGTCGGCCAGTCATTCATCCAGTGCATCGGCACGCCGCCGAAGAAGCCGGGCAGGCCGTTGCCGACCTTGGCTTGCGACTTTGGCCGGGCCTTGCGGAAGGCCGCACCTTCGGTCTCGCGCAATTCGGCAATGCGGTCGCGGCTGATGCCGCCGATTGATGTCCTTGACGTGTCGCTGTGCATGAACCCCCCTCTGGTCCGTCACTCTTAGCCAATCGGTGTCCGCAAGCGCAATTGGCCGCGCATCTGTCCTGCATTGGCTCAGCCGGTATGGGCACCGCTTGACCCCGTTGACGATGTCAGCGCCAATACAAGCGACCATGGGGGACAGAAATGCGGGCGATTATCGGTGTGGCGACGCTGTTGTTATCGGCCAGCGCGGCCTTCGCCTCAGGTGGCATCTGGTGCAACGTTGACGATGATGCTGTGGCATTCGACGTCGGTGCCGGCGTCACTAGAGGCATGGGCGACCCGACCTTCAACTTTCGCGGCGATCTCGAAATCAAGACGAGGCCGGTCGGCGACGACCTGCGCAAGACCGTGTTCGAGGATCCCAATCTGACCCAGTACTGGCTGGACGGCAAGGAATTGCGGCTGAACATCTACCGCGAGCATCAGCTCGCAGATGCCTACAACTATGTCGAACTCACGATCCTGACCAAGACCAGCGACGAGGGCGTCTATGACGGTCAGTACACGCTCGCCGTCTATGACAAATCCGCTGACACGGACAAGGACGGCAAGACTGTTGAGTTGACGGGCAAGGTGTCGTGCGGGGCTGAGTAAATCCGAAACTAAGCCGTGATGTCGATGACGCCGCAGTCGCCTGCGGCACTGCCGAAGGCGACACGGCGCTCTTCCCTGTCCCACATCATCGAGGTTATTGCGCCCTTGCCCGGCCGCCGCAACAGCACTTCCTTGGCGTCTGCAAAGCGCACCGCCATCACCATGCCGTCATCATAGCCGACGGCGACGACGTCCTGGCTCGGGTGGCAGGCGACTGATGTCACCATGGCATTGCCGCGCGTGCCGAGCTCCAGCGGGGCCTTGCCCATGGGACCATCCTTGCTTGAAAATGGCCAGACGATCGCCGCCGGCGCGCCGGAACTCGCCAGCCACTTGCCCTTCACGCTCCACGACAGGCTTTTGACCTTGCCGGGATAACCGCTCATGCGCATGTGCTTGCCGTCGGCGAGCTTCCAGCCATGCAATGCATTTTCCTGCATGGTGGTGACCAGGAACACGCCATCGGGCGAGAAGATGATGCCGGTGTGGGCGCCGGCCCATTCGAGTTCCACCGGCTTTCCCTCGGCGGCCGGGAAATGCAGCGTCGCGCCATTGTAGCGAGCGACGCCGAAACGCATGCCCTTGGGCGAGAAGGCCAGTCCCTCGACCGAGCGCGGATGGACGAATTCCCGGGTCTTGCCGTCGGCAAAGCGCACGAAGGCGGTCTTGCCCGTCGCATAGGCGATGGCGCCTTGCGGCCCGGCAGCTACGCTGGTGATCCATTTCTTTCCGGCATTGGTCAGCTCGGTGGCCTCGCCGCCCGCCTTCACGGCAAACATCTTGCCGTCCTCGCCGCCGGTGATCAGCCGGTCGTTGGCCGCATCATGGAAGGCGGCCAGCAGCCCGTCATTGGCCTGTACCGTCTTGTGGCCAAGGTCGAGCCGATGGACGGCGCCATCGGCCATCGCGAAATGCGGCACGTCGCCGAGAAAGACGGCGGCGACGCAATGTCCATCGAGATCAAGCGGGGCGACGGTCGGCATGGCAAGTCTCAACGGTCATTCGTTCGTTCCAGCGCAGGATCACGGTTTCCTCGATCGGAACCGGGCCGCCTTGATAGGTGAACACGAACCATTTGTCCCAGTTTTCGATCAACCAGGCTTTCGAAAGTCCAGGTTTTTTCTCGAACCGGCTTTCCTCCGGCAGCACTGCGAAGACCAGACCCGCCTTGTAGCCGGACGTCACCATGAGTCCAAGCCCGGCCTCATCCTCCTGAGGATCGAACACCATAAGATCGACGGTCCCAGAGCCGGGGCCGACATCGTAATTATCGGAAAGTTGAATGATGTCGCCGATGATCAGGAAATCATCGGCCAGATCGAGCAAACGCGCCATTGGTAACGGTCAGGCCGCCTGGCAGGCGTCAAAACTCTTCTTCAGCCTCTCGGCGTCGAGTTCGCGGCCGATGAAAACAAGCCGGCTCTCATGCTTTTCGCCATCCTTCCAGGCACGCTGGTGGTCGCCTTCGATGATCATGTGCACACCCTGGATGACATAGCGTTCATCGTCGCCCTTGAGCGCAATAATGCCCTTCAGCCGCAGGATGTTGGGGCCTTCCATCTGGGTGATCTTCTCGATCCACGGGAAGAATTTCTTCGGGTCCATCTCGCCGCCGCGCAGCGAAACTGACTGCACGGTCACGTCATGGATGTCGGAAGCATGCGCGTGATGATGGTGCCCGTCATGATCATGATGATCGTGACCGTCATGATCGTGGTCATGATGGTCGTGAGCGTCATGCGCCTCGAGGAAATGCGGATCGTTTTCCAGTGCCCTGGACAGGTCGAAGGCGCCGCGGTCGAGCACTTCGGATAGGTCGACGCTGGCTCGCGCCGTGCGGTGGATCTTCGCCGCCGGATTGATGGCGCGGATCGTCGCCTCGACCTTGGCAAGCTCTTCGGGGGTGACGAGATCGGTCTTGTTGAGCACGACGACGTCGGCGAAGGCGATCTGGTCCTCGGCTTCCCTGGAATCCTTGAGCCGCAGCGGCAGATGCTTTGCGTCGACCAGCGCCACCACCGCGTCGAGCCTGGTCTTGGAACGCACGTCGTCGTCCATGAAGAACGTCTGCGCCACCGGCACCGGATCGGCGAGCCCGGTGGTCTCGACGACGATGGCGTCGAAGCGGCCGGGCCGACGCATCAGGCCCTCGACGACGCGGATCAGGTCGCCGCGCACCGTGCAGCAGACGCAGCCATTGTTCATCTCGTAGATTTCCTCGTCGGATTCTACGATCAGGTCATTGTCGATGCCGATTTCGCCGAACTCGTTGACGATGACGGCGTAGCGCTTGCCGTGGTTTTCCGACAGGATGCGATTGAGCAGCGTCGTCTTGCCGGCGCCGAGATAGCCGGTGAGAACGGTTACGGGAATCTGGGTCTGTGCGTCGCTCATGGATTGCCTCGAACTATCTGGGCCGCGAAAGATCCGGCCATCGAAATGAGATTGTCGGCTCCATATAGGATGTGCGCCGGGCTTTTGCACGAGGCAAACCGATGGGCCAAACCGGCTTGCCGACATTACCGAATTTCCATTGGCGAGAGCCGCTATGACCGCCTAGATCAGGATAAGGGGGCCAATTCGAGAGGCACGATATGTCCGGCAAGCCATCCTCCTTCTCATTGAACAGGCGCAAGGCGCTCGGCTTGATCGCGGTTACCGCCGGCGGAGGTGTCTTCCTACCGGCCGCGGCAATGGCCGCCCAATCTTCGGTTACGCAGGCCTCGCCCTATGCCGGACTGGCCCTTTTCGAGACCGGCGCCGGTGTCTGCGCCATTACACCTGAAGTGACCGAGGGACCGTTCTATTTCGACCCGAAACTCGAACGTGCCGATGTCACCGAAGGCAAGAAGGGCATAGCCCTTGATGTCCGGTTGCAGGTCGTCGACGCGGCCTGCCGGCCGCTTGCCGGCGCACGTGTCGACATCTGGCATTGCGACGCTCAAGGTGCCTATTCGGGCTATCCGGGACAAGGTGACGGCAGGGACGTCGACACGTCGGGCCAGACCTTCCTGCGCGGCTGGCAGAAGACCGATGCAATGGGCATCGTTTCCTTTGCCACCATCTATCCCGGCTGGTATCGCGGCCGCACCACCCATATCCATTTCAAGGTCTTCCCCGACGACAGTTCGGTGATGACCGGCCAGTTGTTTTTCCCCGACAGTCTCAGCGAGCAGATATTCACCACGGTCGCGCCCTACAATGACCGGCCCGGCAAACGCGACACCTCGAACGCCAGTGACGGCATCACCAGGCAGGCCGGACCGCTGTCGCAGGCGGCACTGCGCGAGGTGGAGGATGCCTATCAGGCGCTGATGATCGTCGCGGTGAAGCCTGGCTGAGCGACATTCGCTCACGCGCCTTGCCCGTAACGAAAACTCCGGCCGCGAAAACTCGTTTGTCATCTAACTGAAATAAACATCTGGCATTAGCCACCGCGGACACCACAATGCTTGCCGGCAAAGCTGTTTGAAGCGCCGGAAATCTTTTTGATCGTCATTGCCAACCGGCCGGCTGCCTCTATGCTGCCCGCACCGGTACGGCCGAAGAGGGATGACCATGGCCAAGGCGGACAAGACTGCGACAATGAGCCGGCTGCATTCGGCGGCAAGGCTGGCAAGAACTGCGCTGGCGGCACGGCTTCTGGCGCACGGCTTCTATGCCGGCCAGGACCAGATCATGCTGGCGCTCGACCGCGAGGATGGCCAGACGCCCGGCAATCTTGCCGGACGTCTCGGCGTGCGGCCGCCGACCATCACGAAGACCATCAACCGCTTGCAGGCCCAAGGATTCCTGGATAAACGCGCCTCCGAGGCCGATGCGCGCCAGGCGCATATCTTCCTCACCGATACCGGGCGCGAGATCATTCACGCCATCGAGAAGTCGGTGAAGAAGACGGAAAAGCAGGCGCTGAAAGGCCTCGACAAGAAGGACCAGAAGACGCTGTTCAAGCTGCTCGCCCGCATCGAGGCCAACCTCTCGAACGAAGAACTGGCTTTGATCGACGACGACGCCGAGTCGGACGACTGATTGTGCGTTAGTCTGGGCGGCAGGCGTTCAAGCCGCCGCTGCAGAGCCTTGGATAAGCGACGACCAGCGTCCCGGCGTCATGCCGAACGCCTTCTTGAATTGCCTGATGAAATGGCTTTGGTCGCTGAAGCCGGCGTCGATGGCGATTTGCGCCAATGGCTCGCCGGCGGCGATCATCCTCCGCGCGCGCTGGAGCCGGCGCATCACCAGGAAACGATGCGGGCTGGTCGAGAAGGCGGCTCGGAAATGCCGTGACAGGGCATAGCGGTCGAGCCCCGTTACCGCTTCCAACTCGCCGGAACGCACTGGGCGGGTCAGGTTTTCCGTGAGATAGTCGCGAGCCAGTGCAGCCGCCCGCCACGCCGTCCTGGCCATCGGCTTTGCCGGCTGGCCGGCATGCCGCGTCAGGCTTTGCATCAACTGCGCGAGGAAGTCGTCGACGAACAACTCGTCGAGTTCCTGCTCCAGCGGCCCCAGCGCCGAAAGCAGCGTGGCGCAGAAGGCCGCGTCCGTCACCACGCCATCCCTGACAAACGGCAGCGACGCGCCGCCAAGGCACTCCAGCATCAAAGACGGCTCCAAATAGAGCATCCGGTAGCGCAGACCGACCTCCGTACCCGCGCCGCCGTCATGCAACTCGTCGGGATGCAGCACGATGATCTGGCCGGGCAGGCTGTGGCGCGTCGCGCCGAGATAGCGAAACGTCTGCACCCCGTGCAGCGTCACGCCAATCGCATAGGTGTCGTGGCGATGCAGGTCGAAGGCGCTGCCATGGAAGCGCGCCTCGATCCGCTCCATGCCGGCGGGGTTGGGGGCGGAGATAATGCAGTCTTCCGCCGCATCGACGCACAAACGTCCAAGACCCCTAAAGGCCTGGCTGTCTAGATCGTGCGACATCGTCTCCTTCAGCCTCGCATTGAGGTGCAACTTCGAATGGTCAATGTCTCATGTTCGATACAAAATTTGCAATCGTACTGCGGGAAGATCTGCCGGTCTGGCAGAAACTCAACGTCACGGCCTTTCTAACCAGCGGCATCGTCGCGCAGTTTCCGGACATCATCGGCGAGCCCTATCGCGACCGCGCCGACAATCTCTACAATCCACTGTCGATCCAGCCGGTCATCGTGCTGTCGGCCGACCAGGCAACGCTTGGCACGATCCACGGGCGTACGCTGGAGCGCGGCGTGACGACCTCGCTCTATGTCGAGGAGATGTTTTCGACCGGCTTTGATGCGGCCAACCGCGCCGTCTTCGCCGAATTCTCGCCTGAAGACGCGAAGGTGGTCGGTATTGCGCTTCGCGCCGACAAGAAGCTGGTCGACAAGATCACCAAGGGCGCCCGCATGCACGCCTAGCCTCAAACGCATCGACCAAAGCCTGCCGGCGGCTCTTGTTGTGCCAGCCGGCCTTCTGGTTAGCGGCGGGCGACAATTGGCTTGCCGGCAGCCGGCGGCAAAAAAACTTTGATTTGCCTTCGATCGGTGGCATAACGCCGCCTTTAAACTGTTTAGGTCAAGAACTCAGGTCGGTCGGGGAGCGCAGAGCGCTGGCACAAAAAATCAAGCTTTCGACGATCGCGGATGCGCTCGGCGTGTCCACGGCCACGGTCTCGCTGGCGCTGCGCGACAGCCCTCTGGTTGCCGGAATCACGCGCGACCGCATCAAGGAACACGCTCGCGCCATCGGCTACATCTACAACCGCCGCGCCGCCAGCCTGCGCACCTCGCGTTCGGGCATTGTCGGCGTCGTGGTCCACGACATCATGAACCCGTTCTTCGCCGAAATCCTGCGCTCGATCGAAAGCGAGCTCGACCGCAGCCGGCAGACCTTCATCCTGTCTAACCACTACGATCAGCTTGAAAAGCAGCGCACTTTCATCGACACGCTTTTGCAGCTCGGCGCCGACGGCGTCATCATGTCGCCGGCCATCGGCACACCCGCTTCCGATATCGTGATGGCCGAGGAGAACGGTCTGCCGGCGGTGCTGATCGCGCGCACCGTCGAGGGCGCCGACGTGCCGGTCTTCCGCGGCGACGATGCTTATGGCACCGGGCTCGCCACCAACCATCTGATCTCGCTCGGACACAAGCGCATCGCCATGATCGGCGGCACCGACCAGACCTCGACCGGCCGCGATCGCTACCAGGGCTATGTCAACGCCATGGAGGCGGCCGGGCTTGAGGTCAGGCCGTCCTGGCGCATCGCCGGCCCGCGCACCAAGCAGGCCGGTTTCGAGGCCGCCGGGCAATTCCTGGCGCTGAAGGATAGACCGACGGCGGCCTGCTGCTGGAACGACCTTGTCGCCATCGGGCTCATGAACGGCATCGCGCGAGCCGGCCTCGTGCCTGGCCTGGACATTTCCGTCACCGGCTATGACGATCTCGAAGAGGCGGCGATTGCGACGCCGGCACTCACCACCGTCTGGAATGGGCAGCGCGAGGTGGGCCGCCGTGCCGCCAGCGCCCTGCTCGACAAGCTCAACGGGCAGATGGTGCGGCCCTCGCAGGAATTGATCAAGCCGGAACTGCATGTACGTCAGTCGACCGGCAAGCCGGTGGAGCGTGGATGACCAAGGCCGAACAACTGCAAACCGTCACCATCCTGGTGCCGGGCGATTTCAACGATCATGCGGTCGACCGCATCGACCGCACATTCAGGCGTGTCACAATCGAACGTGCCGATCCGTCCCTGGTCACCGACGAGATGCGCAGCAACGTGCGTGGCATCGCTTCGTTCGCCGGCATCAACGCGGCGATGATGGATGCACTGCCCAATCTCGAACTCATCGCTTCCTTCGGCGTCGGCTATGATTCGGTCGATGTCGGCCATGCGGCGGCGAAGAACGTCATGGTCACCAACACGCCCGACGTGCTGACCGAGGAAGTTGCCGACACTGCCATCGGGCTGCTGATCAACACTGTCCGCGACCTGCCGCGAGCCGAAACCTGGCTGCGCGATGGCAGTTGGGTGCGCAACGGCAACTATCCGCTGAGCCGGCTGACCTTGCGCGGGCGCCGTGTGGGTATTTTCGGCATGGGCCGCATCGGACAAGCTATCGCCCGGCGGCTCGAAGCTTTCGGCCTGCCGGTCTCCTACCACAATCGGCGTCGCGTCGAAGGGCTTTCCTACCAGTACCATCCGACGCTGAAAGGCCTTGCCGAATCCGTCGACACACTGATTTCGGTAGCGCCTGGCGGAGCCTCGACGGAGAAGGCGGTCAATGCCGAAATCCTGTCGGCGCTTGGCGCCGATGGCGTCTTCGTCAACATCGGCCGCGGCAGCACGGTCGATGAGCCCGCGCTTGCGGCAGCACTCGCCAACGGCATCATCGCCGCTGCCGGCCTCGATGTCTTTGCCGACGAACCGAACGTGCCCAAGGCGTTGCTCGACGCGCCAAACACCTCGCTGTTGCCGCATGTCGGCTCGGCCTCGGATCACACCCGCCGTGCCATGGCGGACCTGTGCGTAGACAATCTGGTGTCCTGGTTCATCGAGCGCCGCCCGCTGACGCCGGTGCCGGAGACGGTCGGAGTCAGGGCTCGTGGCTGAGCTGCGGCTGCCGCGTTTATTAACGTCGGCTTAACCCTCAGGAATCATTCTTTATCCTGTCCGGTGTGCGTGGATGAAGAATGATGAAAGCAATTTCCGCATTGATCGCTGCCGCAGCCCTGTTTGGCAGCATTCAGCTGTTTCACGGTGGCAGCAGTGAAAGTGCCGCCGACGAAGTCGTGCCGTCCAACAGCTACAGGTTGGTCGCCAATGGCGACGAGGCGGCGTGTGCGGTCAGTCGCGGGACCGAAATCTCGGATGGCTTGTCCCTGCTTGCCGTCGCCCCGATCTGCCGCAAACTCTTGCCGGGCATAGAGCAGGCGAAGTTCTGGCGAGAGCAAGACGACGGCACGGTCGCCTTCAGCGCCAACGGTGTCGATCCGATCGTCACATTCGCGGCTGCCGACGGCAATGGCTACGAATCTTACGCCCCGGCGCTGCCGCTGCTGTCGCTGGCGGCCACCAGTGACTCTAAATCTGGCGACTGATTATTCTGCCGCAGCGCGCGCTCCGGCTTTCGCCGCGGCGTGCAGGCGAACAGCATCGCCGAAGGCGCGGAATATTTTCGCCGAGTTGCTGTCCGACTTGACCCAATATTCAGGGTGCCATTGGACGCCGACGGCGAAGGCGCGAGCATCCCTGACCGACACCGCTTCGACCGTGCCGTCGTTGGCGACGGCCTCGATCTGCAGCTTCGAGCCGAGCCGGTCGACCGCCTGGCGGTGTACGGAATTGACCATGATGTCGCCCTCGCCGAACACACCGGCCAGGCAGCTTCCGGGCTTGATCGTCACCGTCTGCCGGATACCGAAGCGTTCGTCCTGATTGTCGCTCACCGGGGCGCGGTGGTCGAGCGAACCCTCGCGCTCCTGGATCTCGGTGCCGAGCGTGCCGCCGAGCGCCACATTCAATTCCTGGATGCCGCGGCAGATCGCGAGCAGCGGCACGCCGCGCTCGATCGCCCGGCGAATCAGCGGCAGCGTCGTGGCGTCGCGCGCCGGGTCATAGGGCCCGTTGGCTTCGCTGGCGTCGCCGCCATAAAGCGAAGGATGCACATTGGATTTCGAGCCGGTGACCATCACGCCATCGACCGACGACAGAAGTTCGTCGAAGTCGAGCCGGTCACCAAACGACGGCACAAGCACCGGGAACACGCCGGCGCCGGTGATCGCCGCTTCCAGATATTGCTGCGGGACGGCATGCCAGGTGTAGTTGTCGAACTGACGGACGTCGGTTGATATGGCGACGAGCGGCTGATGCATTTTGGCTCTGTGTTCCATCTGAGCAAGGGATTCCTGCCTCCAAAATAGGCGATCCCTGGGGATTTTTCCATGCCAAGTTTCAACGTGTCACATAGGCCAGGAAACGGCCCGTTAGACTATAGTTGCAGGGCGGCTGGGCTTCGCCGTCAAATCGGGCCGCCGTGCTGGACTCGACTTCTTGCCCGTGTATTGTCTCGAACGAACCGACACGGAAATCGAGGATATCCCCGAACGTCGGTCTTTTGATCCAAAAGGGAGGAACTGCATGGATCGTCGTTCATTCATTCGCAAGGCTGGTGTCACAGGCGTCGGCGCCGCGGCGGCGGCGGCCACTCTGGCGGCGCCCGCAATAGCTCAGTCCAATCCCAAGGTGACGTGGCGGCTGGCGTCGTCCTTCCCGAAGTCCCTCGACACCATCTATGGCGGCGCCGAGGTGTTCTCGAAGATGCTGTCGGAAGCCACCGACGGCAATTTCCAGGTCCAGGTCTTCGCCGCCGGCGAACTGGTGCCGGGCCTCCAGGCCGCCGACGCCACCACCGCCGGCACGGTCGAAGCCTGCCACACGGTGGCATATTATTACTGGGGCAAGGACCCGACATGGGCACTCGGTGCGGCGGTTCCCTTCTCGCTCAACGCACGCGGCATGAATGCCTGGCATTACCATGGCGGCGGCATCGACCTGTTCAACGAGTTTCTCGCCACGCAGGGCCTTTTCGGCCTGCCGGGCGGCAACACCGGCGTGCAGATGGGCGGCTGGTTCCGCAAGGAAATCAAAACGGTGGCCGACCTTTCCGGCCTCAAGATGCGCATCGGCGGTTTTGCCGGCAAGGTGGTGCAGAGGCTCGGCGTCGTGCCGCAGCAGATCGCCGGCGGCGATATCTATCCTGCGCTGGAAAAAGGCACCATCGACGCCGCCGAATGGGTTGGGCCCTATGACGACGAGAAGCTCGGCTTCTACAAGGTCGCGCCCTATTACTACTATCCCGGCTGGTGGGAAGGCGGCCCGACCGTCCACCTGATGTTCAACAAGGCGAAATACGACGAGCTTTCGCCGACTTACAAGTCGCTTCTGCGCACCGCGGCACAGGCCGCGGACGCCAACATGCTGCAGAAGTACGATTATTTGAACCCTGCGGCGGTGAAGCGGCTGGTGGCCGGCGGCGCGAAACTGCGCCCGTTCAGCCAGGAGATCATGGCGGCCTGTTTCGAAAAAGCCAACGAGGTCTATGCCGAAATGGAAGCCTCCAACGCCCCGTTCAAGAAGATCTGGGAATCGATCAAGGGCTTCCGCAAAGAGCACTATCTCTGGGCGCAGGTGGCCGAATACAATTACGACACCTTCATGATGGTCCAGCAGCGCAACGGCAAGCTGTAGCCCCATCGGAGAGACCTAGGGCTTGCGCGGCAAAGGATTGAAGTTTGCGCCGCCCCTCATCCGCCTGCCGGCACCTTCTCCCCATCACTATACGAGGAGAAGTGCCTGGCAGGGCGATGAG
The DNA here is from genome assembly GCF_040323315.1 of Mesorhizobium sp. M0047. NCBI lineage: Bacteria > Pseudomonadati > Pseudomonadota > Alphaproteobacteria > Hyphomicrobiales > Phyllobacteriaceae > Mesorhizobium > Mesorhizobium sp. M0047. The sequence goes on from NZ_JAMYUW010000012.1 coordinate 146,223, forward strand.
GGGCGGCGCAAACGCTCGTATAACAATCTGCGGTAGCCACTCAGCCCTGGCTGGGCACCACCAGCACCTTGACCTCGCCGGGCGCCGGTGGATTGGCGATCACCGCTGCCGCGTCTTCGAGCGGCACCTGCCTGGAGATCAGCCTGTCGATCTCGATTGCACTCGATGCAATGAGTTCGGCGGCGCGGCGATGGGTGTAGGGATTGAGGAAGGAACCGAGCACCTTCAGTTCCCGGAACAGCAGGTCGAAGGGCTCGAATTCCGCTTTCATGCCTTGCGGCGTCACGCCGACGACGACGACCGTGCCGCCGGTGCGGGCCAGCCGCATTGACTGCTCGACGGTCTCTCGCACGCCTGCGCATTCGAACACCACGTCGGCTCCGCCCGGCACCAGACCGGCTGGTCCGGCGATGGCTTCGATGACATCGGCGGCGGTCGGATCGACCGTCGTCGTGGCGCCGAGTTCCTCGGCGAGCGCGCGCCGCGAGGCCTGTCTGGTCGACAGGACGATGGTCGTGGCCCCGGCCAGTCTAGCCAGTTGCACGGTGAGCAGGCCGATCACGCCGCCGCCAAGCACGACCACCGAGCTGCCTGGTCTGATCGCGGCAAGGTCCACGCCATGCAGACAACAGCCTAGCGGCTCGCAGAATGCACCGTGCATTGGATCCAGGCCCACAGGCAGGACAAAAGCCTGCTTCTGCGGCAAGGCAAGATATTCGGCAAAACCGCCGTCGCGATGGATGCCGATGGCTTGCAGATTGCTGCAGAGGTTGACCCGTCCGGCATGACAATGCGCGCAACGCCCGCAGGCGATGTTGGGGTCGCCGGTGACACGATCGCCAATGGCAAAGCCGGATACGGATGCTCCGATCGCCTCGACGATGCCGGAGAACTCATGGCCGGGCGTCACCGGCGGCGTGCACGGAAATTCACCGTGAAACAGATGCCGGTCGGTTCCGCAGACGCCACAGGCTTCGACACGCACCAGAAGCTCGTCCGGCCCGATATCGGGTTTGTCGACTTCGCGCAGCGCGATGCTGCCCACCGCTTCCAGCCGAACCGCCTTCATGATTTTGCCCATGCCGGGTTCAGTTGAAGCTTGGCGGCTGCGACAGATCCGGCTGCGGTGCCGCCGGTTGGGCCGGCGCCGGTTCGCCGAAGCTCGGCGGCTGCGACAGATCATCGGGCGCGGCGGGAGCGGCTGGTGCCGTGCCGCCGGCAGATGGTGTGCCCAGCGGTGACAAGCCGGGTGCCTCCGGCACTTTGTAATCGATCGTGCCCGGATCGACGGTCGTTCCCTTGTAGTGCATCACCATTTGCGGGAACGCGATGGTCAGCCCGATCATGATCACCTGTATGCAGACGAAGGGCACCGCACCCCAATAGATCTGCCCGGTGGTTACCGGCGCGATCTGCTTGCCGGTGAGGCGGTCGAGATAGGGCACGCGGGCCGCAACCGAACGCAGATAGAAGAGCGCGAAGCCGAAGGGCGGGTGCATGAAGCTGGTCTGCATGTTGACGCCCAGAAGCACGCCAAACCAGATCAGGTCGATGCCGAGCTTGTCGGCGGCCGGCGCCAGCAGCGGCACGATGATGAAGGCGAGCTCGAAGAAGTCGAGGAAGAAGGCGAGGAAGAAGACGAGCAGGTTGACGCCGATCAGGAAGCCGACCTCGCCGCCCGGCAGCGAGATCAGCAGGTGTTCGACCCATATGTGGCCGTTGACGCCGTAGAAGGTCAGCGAGAACACCCGCGCGCCGATCAGGATGAACAGCACGAAGGACGACAGCCGCGTCGTCGAGGTCAGCGCCTGCTTGACCACGTCCAGCGACAGCCTGCCTTTTGCCGCCGCCATGATCAAGGCGCCGACCGAGCCCATGGCGCCACCTTCGGTCGGGGTGGCGATGCCGAGGAAGATGGTGCCCAGCACCAGGAAGATCAGCGCCAGCGGCGGGATCAGCACGATGATCACCTGCTGCGCGAGCCTCGACATCATGTTGAAGTTCAGGCCTTTGTCGGCAATGGCCACAATGTAGATAAAGAGCACTCCGGCGGTGGCGCCGAGAATGTCGGCATTGTCGCCATGCGTCGGCGCCAGATAGCGATACGCCGCGTAGGAAACCGCTGATGTGACCGCCAGCGCCACCAGCAAGGACATCACGCCATGGCCGAGCTTACGGGCCTCGAGCGGCAGCGCCGGCATCGAATTCGGCCGGATGAAGGACATGATCAGGATGTAGGACATATAGAGCCCGGTGAGCACGAGGCCCGGGATCAGCGCGCCTGCATACATGTCGCCGACCGAACGGCCGAGCTGGTCGGCGAGGACGATCAGCACGAGCGACGGCGGGATGATCTGGGCGAGCGTGCCAGACGCTGCGATGACGCCGGCCGCCACGCGCCGGTCATAGCCGTAACGCAGCATGATCGGCAGCGAGATCAGGCCCATGGCGATGACGGACGCGGCCACCACGCCGGTGGTCGCCGCCAAAAGGGCGCCGACGAAGATCACCGCATAGGCGAGGCCGCCGCGGATTGGCCCGAACAGCTGGCCGATCGTGTCGAGCAGATCTTCGGCCATGCCCGATCGTTCAAGCACGATGCCCATGAAGGTGAAGAACGGAATGGCCAGCAGCGTGTCGTTCGACATCACCCGGCTGCCGTAGAAATTATCCGGCAGTGCGTGCAGAAGCGGCCAGGCGAGGTTGATCGATCCACCGGAATAGGGCGAGAGGAGCACGCCGATGAAGAAGAACATCAAGCCGTTGGCGGCTAGCGAAAAGGCGACTGGATAGCCGATCAGCAGGAAGATGATCAGCGATGCGAACATGATCGGCGCCATGTTCTGGGCGATGAACTCCATCACGAGCGCACCTCGTCGGCCAGTGCCTTGGCTTCGAGTTCGGCCTGCTCATGCACAGATATGAACGGGTTGGGATCGTCCATGTCGCCGCGCATGATGGCGATCTTCTTGATGATCTCGGAGACGCCCTGCAGCGCGAGCAGGAAAAAGCCGATGAGCAGGATGGCCTTGGCCGGCCAGATGATGAGCCCGCCGGAATTGTTGGACATTTCGCCGCTGCGAAACGACAGCGACACATAGGGAACGAAATAGATCACCATCAGCGTCACGAACGGCATCAGGAAAAGCAGATGGCCAAGCAGGTCGATCCAGTGCTGCACGCGGCGTGAAAACAGGCCGTAGACGATGTCGATGCGGATATGTTCGTTCTGCTTCAGCGTATAGGCGGCGGCCAGCATGAAGGCGGCGCCGAACAGATACCACTGCAGCTCGAGCCAGGCGTTCGAGGATATGTCGAACATCTTGCGGATGATGGCGTTGGCGGCGCTCACCAGGATCGCCAGCAGGATCAGCCACGACACCCATTTGCCAATGAACTCATTCGCACGATCGATGGTCCTGGATAGAGCGAGAAGCCCTGCCATGCATTCCTCCCTGTATGTCGGAGGCGTGCCGGCTCCCCCTTATTGTCCCGTCACGCCACGTGGTCCAACGGTATGCCGTGCGTGGACTGACGGGTCAACAAGGATAGCGGCGGCAAGATATCATTGCACGGGAGAGTTGGGCGGATACCGGCTCTCTGCCCCGCGTCATGCAACCAAAGTCTGATGCGGTTCAGGCAATCTTGCCGGTGTCGCGGCCGGCGCCGATCAGCACCAGGATCGCGACCAGGAACAGGTACATCCACGCATCGCGCCATTCGACCGGGAAATAGCCGGTCCACAGCGATTCGGCCATGCCGAAAGCGGCCGCGCCCAGCGCCGCCCGCGGCGGCGAGAGATAGCCGCCGACCGCCGTCACGAACAGGATCTTCAGCCCGTAGACGAGGCCGGAGCCGAAGCTGACATTGCCGTAATAGAGGCCGGCCATGATGCCGGCCAGCGCGGCGCAGAAACCGCCGAACAGCACAGCATGCCGTAACACCGCGCGCACGTCGACGCCGCACATCGCGGCTGCCTTGGGATCATCGGAAACGGCGCGCCATCGCCGGCCGAAGCCCGAACGGGCAAACGTCCAGCTGGCCAGGGCGATTGTCGCCAGCGCCACCGCGCAGTCGATGAGCTGGATAAGCGTCAGCGTCGCCTTGAAGGTCGCGCCCTGCGCGAAAACGACAGGCTGTGCCAGCATCGGCGGCAGCCACAAATCGTGCGTGTCGGCCGCGATGCGGCTCGCCTCGGACAACAGCAACAGGATGCCGAGCGTCGTCACCACGATCGCGTTGGGTGTACGGTCGGCCAAAGGTTCGAAGACGCTGCGGGACAGCACGTGGCTGATCAGCGTGGCATAGAGGAAAGCCGCGACGACGCCGAGCGCCACCGCCGCGAGCAGCGTCAGCCACAGCACCTGATAGCCGAAAGCCGCGGTGAGGATCATCGTCTGGCCGCAAAAGGCGAACAGCGCGCCATAGGCGAGGTTGGTGCGGTGCAGGATGCCGTTGGTCAGCACATAGCCGAAGGCGAGCAGGGCGTAGAGAGCGCCCGAATGCAGCCCGTTCAGCACCTGCTGGAAGAAATAGAGCATGCGAAATCCTCGGAGCATGTCGCCCAAAAGTGCGAAGTTGCTTTGTGACGACGACATGCTCAAAAGGCTGCGGAGACCGCACCCTGCGGTAAGGTTTGCATCGCTGAAACTAACTTGTCAAACGCGATTTATCGGTTAGATTTCTGGCATGACGGTATCCTGGACCCCGCACCGCTTCACTGGCGGCCTGCTTGCGCTCGACACGGCGAACACCGTCGTGCGGCGCGGCGATCCGCAGAGGTCTTTCGACCGCTTCGATGATCCGGCCGAGATTGCCCGCTTCGCCGATGCGGCGAGCCGCTTCCGCGCCGCCGAGCTTGGCGGCAGGCCGCTGGCAGCGCCGTCACCAGAGACGATTGCACCCGTCGTGCTGTCGATCCGCGAGGCGACTGACCGGCTGTTTCGTGGGGCGGTGTCGAAGGGTTCGATTGCGACCTCCGATTTGCCGGGCTTCCTCACAGCCTGCTCCGATGGCCTGGCCGGTAGCGGGACCGAGATCGGTGCGCCGGGAAGGCCGTTCGGCGATCCGGTGACGCCGATCGCCTTCGAGACGGCGCTGGCGGTTTCGGCGCTCTCGCTGCTGCGCGACGACACCACCGCAAGGCTCAGAATCTGTCCCAACTGCACCTGGCTGTTCGTCGACAGAAGCCGCAATTCCAGCCGCCTTTGGTGCGACATGGCGGTGTGCGGCAACCGCCAGAAGGCAAGTCGTCACTATCGTCGCCGCCGCATGGCGGAAAATGAGGTCAAGAATGCTTAGAGGTCTTTCCCGTTCGGTCGTCGTCGGCGCTGCACTCGTTGCCGCCGTTGCGCTCGGCGGCTGCCGCGACACCGGCAACGACGACGGCAAGCTGTTCGAGATTTCCGGCAAGATATTCGTCTTCAACTACCGCCTCGCCAGGGCGACCTATGTCGTGACGCTACGGCCGCTGAAGCCGATGGGAGAAGGCCAGGTGGCGGTCGCCAGCTTCCAGGACCCGGCCGGCGGCGCGCCATTGGTGGTCGAGCAGAAGGTCTGGCCGAAGCTCGACAAGGTGACACTGGAAAGCCCGGCTCTGACCTGCGTCGTCAAGAACAAGCCCTATGCGATTGCCATCAGCATCAAGGGGGCCGACGGTACGGTCCTGCAGGAGATCGACACCACGTTGATGTCGACGGAAGACCAGTCGATCCTGCCCGATCGGCCGCTGGTCATCGACCAGCTCTATACGGCCAATCCCGATCTCGTCGGCCATCCCGGCGGCAAGCTGCCGGGCGAGCCGAAGCCGGATTGCTCGAAGGGCACCTGACCCGTCGCAGCCAGCTCGGTTGCAATGCCGCGCAATGCCCGCAGCGATGATCGCCGACTGCTCGTTGTGCGTTGCCTGGCACCTGCGATTTTGTTTGACCTGCCTTGCAAGGGGAGAAAGGATGCGTCATCCGATCCCGACGCTGGCCGCCTGCCCCCGCGCGGCCTCCGCAGAGGAAATTCCTGATGACGCTGCATGACGTCGCGCTCGACGATAAGTTCGACCTGGCAAAGGAGCGCATCTTCCTGTCCGGCGCGCAGGCGGTCATCCGCATGCTTCTGATGCAGCGCGAGCGTGACCGCCGCGCCGGCCTGAATACGGCCGGCTTTGTCTCCGGCTATCGCGGCTCTCCGCTCGGCGGCCTCGACATGCAGCTGTGGAAGGCCAAGAAACAACTCGCCCAGGCCGACATCGTCTTCCAGCCAGGCCTCAACGAGGAACTGGCCGCCACCGCTTGCTGGGGTGCGCAGCAGACGGAGCTGCTGGGCGAGGGCACCCATGACGGCGTCTTTTCGGTCTGGTATGGCAAGGGGCCGGGCGTCGATCGATCCGGCGATGTGTTCCGCCATGCCAATCTCGCCGGCTCGTCCAAGCATGGCGGCGTGCTCGCCCTGATGGGCGACGACCACATGGCCGAATCCTCGACCAACGCCCATGCCACCGAATTCCTGTTCGTCGACACCATGGTGCCGATCCTCAACCCGGCCGGTGTCCAGGAGATCATCGATTATGGGCTCTACGGCTTTGCTATGTCGCGCTTTGCCGGCACCTGGGCGGCGATCAAATGCGTCAAGGACAACATCGAATCGACGGCCTCGGTCGATGCCTCGCTCGGGCGGCTGAACATCGTGGTGCCGGATTTCGACATGCCGCCTGGCGGTCTCAATATCCGCCACGAGATCGATATGCTCGGCCAGGAGGAACGACTGCATGAGCACAAGCGTGCCGCGGCTTCCGCCTTCATCCGTGCCAACGGGCTAAACCGCATTGTCTATTCGGGCGGCCGCAACCCAAAGATTGGCATCATCACGCTGGGCAAGAGCTATCTCGATGTTCGCCAGGCACTGGAGGACATCGGCATCGACGAGGCGGCCGCCAACCGCATCGGTGTGCGGCTGTTCAAGGTCGGCTGCCCCTGGCCGCTCGATCTGCATCACATCGCCGATTTCGCCCGCGGCCTCGACACCATCGTCGTCGTCGAGGAGAAACGCTCGCTGATCGAGGTACAGCTGCGCGAGAGCCTCTACGGCACCGCAACGCAGCCGGTCATTGTCGGCAAGAAGGACGAGCGCGGCGACTGGCTGTTCCCTGCCAAGGGCGCGCTCGACCCCAACGAGATCGCCATCGCGCTTGGCGAGAGGATTGTCAGGACCATCGGCCCGTCCGAGGAGATTTCGGCGCGGGTGGCAAAGCTGCGCCAGTTCCAGGCAATGCTCGCCGACGCCACCGACATCGGTTCGCGCACACCCTTCTTCTGTTCCGGTTGCCCGCACAACTCCTCGACCAAGGTGCCGGATGGCTCGATCGCCGCTGCAGGTATAGGTTGCCACTTCATGGCGTTGTGGATGGACCGCAATACCCTTGGCTTCACGGCGATGGGCGGCGAGGGCGCGCAATGGGTCGGCCAGGCGCCGTTCTCCAAGCGCGGCCATATCTTCCAGAACCTCGGCGATGGCACCTACAATCATTCAGGCACGCTGGCGATCCGCTTTGCACTGTCGAGCGACGCCAACATCACCTACAAGATCCTCTACAACGACGCCGTCGCGATGACCGGCGGCCAGCCGCACGAAGGTGGCCTGACCGTCGATATGGTCGCCAGGCAGGTGCGGGCCGAAGGCGTCGACCGCATCGCCATCGTCACCGATGAACCCGACAAATATGCCGGCAAGGCCGAATTCCCGGTCGGCGCTACCATCCATCACCGCGACGATCTCGATCTCGTCCAGCGCGAACTGCGGGACGTCAAGGGCGTATCGGTCTTGCTCTACGACCAAACCTGCGCTGCCGAAAAACGCCGCCGCCGCAAGCGCGGCACATTCCCAGATCCCGACAAGCGGGTCTTCATCAACGAGCTGGTTTGTGAAGGCTGCGGCGATTGCGGCGTGCAATCGAACTGTGTCTCGATCCAGCCGGTCGAGACCGAATTCGGCCGCAAGCGCAGGATCGACCAGTCCAGCTGCAACAAGGATTTCTCCTGCGTCAATGGCTTCTGCCCATCCTTCGTCACTGTGCACGGAGCCAAGATCCGCAAGGCCGAGGGCCTTGCCGGCAAGGCCAACCCGCTCGACGGCGTGCCGACGCCCGCCGAATTCCCGCTTGGCGAACAGGGCTGGGCGGCAATCATCGACGGTGTCGGCGGCACCGGCGTGGTCACCGTCGGTGCCGTGCTTGGCATGGCCGCACATCTCGAGGACAAGGGTTGCGGCATGATCGACATGGCCGGCCTTGCCCAGAAGGGCGGTTCGGTGTTTACCCATGTCCGCATCGCCCGCACCCCGGACGACATCCACGCGATCCGCGTTTCGGCCGGCAAGGCCGATCTCGTGCTTGGCTGTGACCTCGTCGTGTCGGGCGCCAAGAAGGTGCTGACCGCGGTGCGCGAGGGCCACACCATCTTCCTCGCCAACACCGCCGAGATCATGCCCGGCGAATTTGCCCGTTCGGCCGATTTCTCGTTGCCGATAGAGCGCCTGAAGAAAGCGATCCGCACTGCTGCCGGAGACGACAAGGCGCATTTCTTCGACGCCACCCGCACCGCCACGGCACTTTTCGGCAATTCACTCGGCGCCAACATGTTCATGCTCGGCTTTGCCTTCCAGCATGGCGGTTTGCCGCTCTCCGCCGAGGCGGTCGAGAAGGCGATCCAGCTCAATGGCGAAGCCGTGGCGATGAACATCGCCGCCTTCCGCTGGGGCCGTCGTGCTGCCCATCAGCCGGACTTCGTGCGCGGCCTCGTCGCCCAGCCGGGCCCAACCGTTCCTGGAAAGACCGGCCACGCTGCGGACGTCGCCGAGACGCTGGACGACATCATTGCCCGCCGCGTCGCATTCCTGACCGCCTATCAGAACGGCGCTTATAGCAGGCGTTATGCCGAAAGACTGGCCCTGTTGCGAACCGCCGAAGCGAAGGCGGTGCCCGGTTCGACCGCGGTGTCGGAAGCCGCAGCCAGGAACCTGTTCAAGCTGATGGCGATCAAGGATGAGTACGAAGTGGCGCGGCTCTACAGCGATGGCTCGTTTGCCGCCGAATTGAGCAAGCAGTTCCAGAGCTACGACAAACTCGAATTCCACCTCGCGCCGCCGATCATGGGCCGGCGCGGCAATGACGGCAAACCCAGGAAATCGAGTTTCGGCCCCTGGATGATGAAGGGTTTTCGCCTGCTGGCAGCGATGAAAGGCCTGCGCGGCACGGTCTTCGACCTGTTCGGCTACACCGCCGAGCGGCGCATGGAGCGACAGCTTCTGGCACAGTACGAGGCGGATCTGGAGCTAATCGCCGGAGCGCTGGCGCCAGCCCGGGTCGACGCGGCGGTTGCGCTGGCCTCGGTGCCGGCTCTCATTCGCGGTTATGGCCATGTCCGGCAAGCCAGTGCCAAACAGGCGGCCGGCGAGCGCTCGCGGTTGCTCCAGCGCCTCGCAAACGCACCGGCGGGGGCGGCACTTCGGGCCGCCGAGTGAAGGCCTTGTTTACCTGAAGCTCGATTTCCCGGTCTGTCCTGCTTTTGCGCTCTTGCGGCAACCGAGCCAAAGCCTCTGTTCTAAGCCTTTCTTAAGGCGGATGTGGGATGACGAGGCCTAGCGTTGGGCCGACGATATGGGCAGAACAAAGACCGAAAACATCCCGGCGGATGTTTATATCCAGTTTGTGCGGTCGTTGTTCGACAACGCTCACATGCTGGTGATTGGCGGCGTGTGCTACTGGATCCTAGGATTCATGATCTACTTGCGCACGCACGATTCATTGTTCCTGGCTTTTTCTTTTAGTCTGCTGTCAATCAGCCTTTTCCGCTATTTCGGCATTCGCGACTTCCAAAAGGCGGGCGGTGTAATAGCCAATGTCCAAGAGGCGCAGCAGTGGGAGCGCAACTATATCCTCAAGGGCAGCCTGCAGGGCCTGGGCCTGGGCGCGCTGTGCTTCATATCGATCTATGTGTATCCTGATCCCTTTGCCGAACTGGCCGCGACGTCGCTGGCCATCGCAACCCTGGTGACGGTTGTTGGCCGGAACTACGGATCTCCGCTCATGGTGCGGATTTTTTCCGTGACCTTCATTGGTCCGGCAGCACTTGCACTCTTGCTGCGCATGGATGTCCCCTCGGTCGTTCTGGGGCTGATGATCATCCCCTTGACGTTTATCACGATCAACAGCGCCGACCACGTCCGCAACGTGCTTTTCTCGGCGGTCATCGGCCACAAGGAAGCGAAGAAGCTCGCGCACAGGTTCGATCGCGCCCTCAACACCATGTCACATGGCCTGGTCATGCTCGGCCCCGACGGGCGCGTGGCGGTGGCCAATGCCGAAGCTGCCCATCTGATGTCGCTCAAGTCCGGGGATGCGCTGCTTGGGCGATCCATCCACGGTCTCTTGATGCGTGGCGTCGCCGCGGGCATGTTGGCACCGAAGGATTGCCGTTACATCGAGGCCCAGTTGACGCGCGCCTTGCGCGAGGGCCGCGACCGCAAGGTGCTCGTTTCCCTCGCCAACGGCCAGCACTACGAATTTTCGGCACGCGAAGGCAGCCAGGAGCTGGGCGTCATCACCTTCGAGGACGTGACGGGGCGCGTCGAGGCGGAAGACAAGATCCGCTTCATGGCGCGTTACGACAATCTTACCGGCCTGCCCAACCGTGCCTATTTCCACGAGTTGATCGGCGAGGCCATGGCGTCCGGCGACCGCGACCGTTTCTGCGGGCTGGCGGTGCTCGACCTCGACGACTTCAAAAGCGTCAACGACACGCTTGGACATCCGATCGGCGACGGGTTGATCTACGCCGTTGCCGAGCGGCTTGCAGCCATTGCCGGGCAAGGCATCACGGTCAGCCGTTTCGGCGGCGACGAATTCATGGTCTTCTTCGACCGAGTCGAGGATGAGAGCCATCTGACAAGCCAGCTCGACGAGATTTTCGCCGGACTGCAGGGGGAGGTGGACGTTGCCGGTCACGGCCTGCGCATCCAGGCCAGCGGCGGCGCGGTGCTGTCGCGGGTGAAGGATACCGATGTCGACGCCATGATCGTCAAGGCTGACCTGGCGCTCTACAAGGCCAAGGAACTCGGCAAGAACGGCTGGCGGCTATTCGAGGCGGCAATGGACGCAGCGTTCCGCAACCGTCAGCTGATGAAGGCGGATCTGCGCAGCGCGGTGGAAAACAAGGAATTGCGGGTAGTCTACCAGCCGATCGTGGCGATGAACACGATGCGCATCGCCGGTTGCGAGGCGCTCTGCCGCTGGGACCATTCCGATCTCGGGCCGATCTCGCCCAGCATCTTCATTCCGCTGGCCGAGGAAATGGGAATCATTTCCGAGATCAGCACCTTCGTGCTGCAGGCAGCCTGTACCGAATGCGCCAAATGGCCCGACCAGACCAGCGTCTCGGTCAATCTGTCCGCCAAGGATTTCCGCAGCCGCGATGTCATCCAGAAGGTTCGCGATGCGCTGGTGAGCTCCGGCCTCGCCGCTGGCCGGCTGGAAATCGAGGTCACCGAAACGGCGCTGCTCGACGACAAGTCGCTGACACGCCAGTACATCGAGGAATTGAAGCAGATTGGCGTGCGCATCGCTCTCGACGATTTCGGCACCGGCTATTCGAGCCTGAGCTATCTGCACAAGCTGCCGCTCGACAAGATCAAGATCGACCGCTCGTTCCTGATGGACGTCACCCAGAACCCGCGTTCGTTGGAACTACTCAAGGGCATCGTCAACCTGTCGCGGCCGCTGGGGCTTTCCGTGACCGTCGAAGGCGTCGAGACCTTCGAGCAGCTCAAGATCCTGGCCTTGCAGGTCAAACCCGATCTCGTTCAGGGCTTCCTGTTCGGTGCCGCGCTCAGTGCGTCGGGTATCGAGACGATGTCGAATGTCACTTGGCCTTTCGCCGCTGACCTGCGCCTCACTGGCAAACGGACAGCCAGTTAGCGCTGTGACCGACAGCTCAAGCGTTGGCTGAGCTCACGCACCTGTGTTGCTGGAGGTGCGATGTCTGGAGGCAATGATCCACATCCTTCTCAGGGCGCGTTCCTCATCAAATACATTCTCAAGTGGGCGGCTCAGCTGTTAAGGTTAACAGAAGGTAAATCAACAACATCTAAATTTCAGCTTGTGTCTCATCCTTACTCGAATAGCTTGTCCGTAGGCGGAATTTCGAGGACAGATGATGGATGCTGCAAGGGCTGCAAGCAATACGTCCGGCGCGGTCAGCGCAGCCGGGGATTCGGTGCTGAATCGATCGATTATGCAACTGCTGGAGCATGTCGATTATCGCCTCATCACCGGGGGTGAGGATTTGGAGGCGATTTACCGGCTTCGCTATAAATCCTATCTGCGCTCAGGCATGTGCGGCCCAATCGCCAGCGGGATGTTCGAGGATCGCTGGGACAATCTGCCCAATTCCTACCGGTTCGGTGTCTATTGCTATGGCGAATTGGTCAGCACGATCCGCTTCCATTACATTTCCAGCGAGCACCCGAATTCGCCCTCCGTCGATGCCTATCCGGAAATACTAATCGAGCGACTTGCCCGCGGAGAAACTTTCATCGACGGAACCCGCTTCGCAACCGATCCTGACGGTGCGCCGGCGCCCGGAGTGCTGCCTTTCCTGACCCTCAGGCTAGCCATGGTGGCCTCGCGCTATTTTGGCCAGAACTCGGTGCTTACGCCGGTCAAGATCGAGCATTCCAATTTTTATTCCCGTTACTTCAATGCCGTGCAGAGGACCGAGGGAAAAGTATTTCCGGGCGTTCTTACCAAGATCGCACTGTTCGAAATCCCCGCCGGCGAGAATATGCGATTGACGCTCGAACGGTTCCCATTCTTCAGGTCGACGCCGATGGAACAGCGGCTGATGTTTGCCAATCCGGCCATCAACCGACTGACACCCCTGTCGATTGTTCCAACAGCGAAATATTATCGCGACGCCGCCTGAGGCTTCCGATTTTTGCGGAGCGTCCGGAGCTTTCCGGCCAGACAGGCGTTCTGATGAAGGCGGCGCGTTGACGCTCCGCGTCTCCATTTCAACGGATTTGCCAGAAGGAACCCGACATGACCATTTCCACGCTTGCGCTCACCCCGCTCATCTCGCTGATCGCCGGCGTGCTGATCCTCGTGATGCCAAGGCTGTTGAACTATATCGTCGCGCTCTATCTGATCGTGGTCGGACTGCTCGGGCTTTTCCCGCATCTTGCCGGTTGAGGCAGCGCAGGCGCCCGCCTCGACCGGTTTCGAAGTATCTTTCCGCATCAGGTGGCCGGATCCGATGTCGAGCCCCGGCGTCACGTCGGCAGGCAGCCGGCTTCAATTTTCCGTTGAGGCAGTTGTCGGCTGCGATGCGGCAATAGCGCCATTGCTCTCGGCCCGGCTTTTCGCTATGTGCCTGAAAGATGTCTTCGAAGGGGTATTCCTATGGCTGATCACTCGCCGACCGGTCCTGTCGAACTGGGCGCGAAGATGGACTATGCCGAGCATGATCGCACCTATGCGGGCTTCCTCAGGCTGGCCAAATACGGATCGCTTTTCTGCGGAGCCCTGCTCTTGGCGATGGCCTTCGGCTTTTTCGCGGGCGGCTTCTTCTCTGCTACCATCCTGTTCGCGCTGATTATGGCCGTCGGCGCCCTTATTCTTCGATAGATTTTCCGACTTTTTGTCCACGGCGCCGCCGCGAGGCCGGCCGGCGTCTTGCGGGAACGAGCTTCCGGCCGAAAGGATCATGCGGTGGGACAGACGGTTTTCATCCCTCGTGAGCTCGACGCGAACGAGCCGCGCGTCGCGGCTTCGCCCGATACGGTGAAACGGCTGGCGGCGCTGGGCTTCGAAATCGTCGTCGAGACCGGTGCCGGCACGAGGTCGCGCATCCCTGACGAGGAATTCGCCAAGGCCGGTGCCGCCATCGGCAAGGCTTCCGATATCGCCAAGGCCGATGTGGTGCTGAAAGTGCGCCGGCCGACGGATGTCGAGCTGAAGAGCTACAAGCCGGGCACTGCGGTCATCGCCATCATGGATCCCTATGGCAACGATGCCGCCGTGGCAGCCCTTGCCAAGGCCGGCGTGACCGCATTCTCGATGGAATTCATGCCGCGCATCACCCGGGCGCAGTCGATGGATGTTCTGTCGTCACAGGCCAACCTCGCCGGCTATCAGGCGGTGATCGACGGCGCTTCGGAATATGACCGAGCATTGCCGATGATGATGACGGCAGCCGGCACGGTGCCCGCGGCAAAAGTCTTCATCATGGGCGTCGGCGTTGCCGGCCTGCAGGCGATCGCCACCGCGCGCCGGCTTGGCGCGGTCGTCACCGCCACCGACGTTCGCCCCGCTGCCAAGGAACAGGTCGCCTCGCTCGGCGCGAAATTCCTGGCGGTCGAGGACGACGAGTTCAAGGCCGCCGAGACGGCAGGCGGCTACGCCAAGGAAATGTCCAGGGAATACCAGGCCAAACAGGCGGCATTGACCGCCGAACATATCGCCAAACAGGATATCGTCATCACCACGGCGCTGATCCCGGGCCGGCCGGCACCGAAGCTGGTCTCGGCGGCGATGGTCGCATCGATGAAGCCGGGCTCGGTGCTCGTCGACCTGGCGGTCGAACGTGGCGGCAATGTCGAGGGCGCGGTGCCGGGTCAGGTGGTCACCACCGCCAACAACGTCAAGATCGTCGGTCACCTCAATGTGCCCGGCCGCGTCTCGGCGTCGGCATCGCTGCTTTACGCCAGGAACCTGTTCGCCTTCGTCGAGACGCTGGTCGACAAGACGACCAAGACGCTTGCCATCAATCGCGACGACGATCTGGTCAAGGCGACGATGCTGACCGACGGCGGCAAGGTGGTCCACCCTGCCTTTGCCAAGGCCGACCAGCAGCCGCCAAAGGGCCAACATGTCGAGCCGGCTGCAATCCCGGCCAAGAGCATGGTCGCCGACGCTTCGGCCAAGCCGAAGAAGGCCGCTCCCAAGAAGGCAGCCGCATCCAGCTCGCCCTCGTCGAAGTCGAAAGGCATTGCGTGATGGATCAGACCCTGCAGAAAGCCCTCGACCAGCTCGACCAGGCTACCGCCGCCGTTCGGCTGGCGGTGCAGAATATGGCGACCGCGCCCGGCGGCGCCGAGGCGGCGGGTGGTGCCGCGCACGCTTTGTCCGGCGGCGCCATCGATCCCTTTGTTTTCCGTTTCGCCATCTTCGTGCTGGCGATCTTCGTCGGCTATTATGTCGTCTGGTCGGTGACCCCCGCCTTGCACACGCCTCTGATGGCCGTCACCAACGCCATCTCCTCGGTCATCGTCGTTGGCGCATTGCTGGCCGTCGGCATCGCGGCCTCCGGCATCGCCGCGGGCTTCGGCTTCGTCGCCTTGATGCTGGTCTCGGTCAACATCGTCGGCGGCTTCCTCGTCACCCAGCGCATGCTGGCCATGTACAAGAAGAAGGACAAGTAGAGCGCCATGAACGCCAACTTCGCGTCCTTCCTCTACCTTGTTTCAGGTGTCCTGTTCATCATGGCGCTGCGCGGGCTGTCGCACCCGACCACCAGCCGCCAGGGCAACCTCTACGGCATGATCGGCATGGGCATCGCCATCGCCACCACGCTGGCGCTGGCGACCCCTTCGGCCGGACGCTTCGGCCTGATCGTGCTTGGCCTTGCCATTGGCGGCGGCGTCGGCGCCGTCACCGCGCGGCGCATCGCCATGACGTCGATGCCGCAGCTGGTCGCCGCCTTCCACTCGCTCGTCGGCCTTGCCGCCGTCATGGTGGCTGCCGCCGCCATCTATGCGCCGGAAAGTTTCGGCATCGGCACGGTCGCCGACATCCACGCCCAGGCGCTGATCGAGATGAGCCTCGGCGTCGCCATCGGCGCCATCACCTTCACCGGCTCGGTCATCGCGTTCTTGAAGCTCGATGGCCGCATGTCCGGCAAGCCGATCATGATCGGCGGTCGCCACTTCATCAACGCAGCCCTTGGCATCGCGCTGATCGTGCTGATCGTGTTGCTGGTTACGAGCGAGTCCAAGTTGGTGTTCTGGCTGATTGTGGCGGCCTCGCTTGTCCTTGGCGTCCTCTTGATCATCCCGATCGGCGGAGCCGACATGCCGGTCGTCGTGTCGATGCTCAACTCCTATTCGGGCTGGGCGGCGGCCGCGCTTGGCTTCACGCTCGGCAATCTGGCGCTGATCATCACCGGCGCGCTGGTCGGCTCGTCCGGCGCGATCCTGTCCTACATCATGTGCAAGGGCATGAACCGCAGCTTCATTTCCGTCATCCTCGGCGGTTTCGGCGGCGAGACGGCGGCAGCGGCCGACGACGGCATCGAGCGCACGGTCAAGCAGGGTTCGGCAGGCGACGCCGCCTACCTGATGATGAACGCCCAGAAAGTCATTATCGTGCCAGGCTACGGCATGGCGGTCGCCCAGGCGCAGCACGCGCTGCGCGAAATGGCCGACAAGCTCAAGGCCAACGGCGTCGACGTGAAGTACGCCATCCATCCGGTCGCCGGCCGCATGCCTGGCCACATGAACGTGCTCTTGGCCGAAGCCAACGTACCCTATGACGAAGTGTTCGAGCTTGAGGACATCAACTCCGAATTCGCGCAGGCCGATGTCGCCTATGTCATCGGCGCCAACGACGTCACCAACCCGTCCGCGCGCGACGACAAGGCGTCGCCGATCTACGGGATGCCGATCCTCGACGTCGACAAGGCCCGCACCTGCCTGTTCGTCAAGCGCTCCCTCGGCTCCGGCTATGCCGACATCGACAACACGCTGTTCTACAAGGACGGCACCATGATGCTGCTCGGCGACGCCAAGAAGATGACCGAAGAAATCGTCAAGGCGATGGATCACTGATCGGCGATCGGCACTGAGACACGCCAGGAAGCGCCCGGCTTTGTGCCGGGCTTTTTCTTGGCGTGTCGGCTGTTCGGGGCTACGATGACGAATTTCCTGTCCCGCTGACGGGATTGTCGTCAACGGAGACGTTGGTGCCCGACCCAATAGCATCGCCGCCCACTGGGAAAGCGCCGCGCAAGCTTGGCCAGGCGGTGGTGATCGTGCATGGCATGGGCGAACAGCGGCCGATGGACACGCTGCGCGGCTTTGTCCAGGCTGTCTGGAGCCATGACCCTGACCGCGCGCCGTTTTATGCCCGCGTCGCCGATCCGGCCGACCCCGCCGGCGCGAAGATCAACCAGAGCTGGATCACACCCGACAGCCGGACAAATTCATACGAACTTCGCCGCATCACCACGCCCTATGATGTCGATGGCCGTCGCACCGATTTCTACGAGCTTTACTGGGCCGACATCACGCAGGGCACGACGCGGGGGCGGCTCGCCGCCTGGGTGACAAATCTGCTGTGGCGCAGGCCGGCCGATATTCCTCCCGACGCCCGCCAGCTCTACATCGTCACGCTTCTTGCCGTCGTCGTCGCCCTGTGCGCGGCGCTCGCGCTCGCGACGTCGGTTTGGCAGCAGCATATCTCCTTGGCCGCCGGCCTGCTCGTCACCATCCTGGCTTCGCTGATCATCTGGTTGGTGGACCGGTTCGGCATTCCCTATTTCGGCGATGTTGCGGCCTATGTGCGTGCGGAAGCGGCGACCGTCGAGAAGCGCGCGCTGATCCGCGATCGCGGCCTGCGGCTGCTGAAACGTCTGATGACGGACGATGCCTACGACCGGATCGTGCTGGTTTCGCACAGCCTTGGATCGATGATCGCCTATGATCTCCTGCAGATATTGTGGGCCGATTTCAGGCCCCGAGAACTGGAGGCCATCCGCGACAGGGCCAAACTGAAAGCGATCCGTGCCATCGACAAGGCGACCCTTGTTGCCGATGGCTCCGCATGGCCCAGCAAGCTGGACGACCTCGCCGGCTTCCGACGTGATCAGTGGGAGCTCTACCGGCAACTGCGAACTGCGGATGCCGACCATCCGCTGCCATGGAAGATCAGCGATTTCATCACACTCGGCAGTCCGCTGACCCACAGCGAGTTTCTGGTGACGAACAATCTCGCCCAATTCAGGCGCGGCATGGCCGAGCGACTGTTCTCGGCATGCCCGCCGATTGCCGAAGGGCCAGCGGCCGGTGGCACCGTGCTTTATCAGGAGGGACGCAGCCCGTCAGGCAAACCGCGGCGAGCGGTGCATCACGGCGCGGTGTTTGCCGCGACGCGCTGGACCAACATCTTCGACGGGGGCAATGGCTGGTTGACGGGCGACCCGATTTCGGGACCGATGGCTGAAAAGTTCGGCCCCGGCGTGGAGAATATCCAGGTCGAGCTGCGCGGTTCCCTCGGCCGCATCTTCACCCACACACTGTACTGGTCGTTGACGGCGACCGGCGTCGAGGCCGGCGCTCGGCCGCGCTCGCACCTTGCCGTGCTGCGCGATGCTGTCGACCTCGGCCGCAAACTGGAGCCGAGTAAGCCACCGCCGGCGTAAGAATGGGTCTGGCTCAAATGTCCAGGTTGGCGACCGACAGCGCGTTGTCCTGGATGAATTCGCGCCTCGGTTCGACTTCATCGCCCATCAGCCGCGAGAACAGACTGTCCGCATCGGTCGCGTCATTGACCTTGACCTGCAGCAGCGAGCGCACGTTCGGATCGAGCGTGGTCTCCCAGAGCTGTTCGGCGTTCATTTCGCCGAGACCTTTGTAGCGTTGCATGGTCAGGCCCTTGCGGCCGGTCGCAAAGACGGCATTGAGCAGCGCCAGCGGCCCCGAGATGGTTTCGGAGACATCCTTGCGGCGCAGCACCGGCGGCGACCCATAGACCTCGCTGAGGCGCTGAGCGTAGCGGTCGAGCTGGCGTGCATCGGCCGAGTTGATCAGCGCCAGATCGAGATGCGCGTATTCCTTGACGCTGCGCACCGTGCGCTCGAACACATAGCCGCCGACACCTTCATTCGAGGTCGACATGCGGCCGGTCCAGCCGCGCTCGGTGTCCTCGGCGATGATGTCGAGGCGTTTTGCAATCCGCTCCGCCATGGCATTGGCGCGGCCAAGATCGGTGAAGACGTCCGGGTTGAGCCCGCCGGCGATCGCCGCCTGTTCGACCACGCCCCTGTTATAGCGTGTATGCAGGCCGTTGATCAGCTGGCGCACGGCCAGCGCATCATCGATGGCGCCGCGCAGGTCCTGCCCGGCGCGCACTTCGCCGGAGCCGAGCGTAAGCGACGCTTCCTCCAGCCCCGAACCGATCAGGAACTCCTCGAAGGCGCCTTCGTCCTTGATGTATTGAGAGCTCTTGCCGCGCGTCACTTTGTAGAGCGGCGGCTGGGCGATGTAGAGATGGCCGCGCTCGATCAATTCCGGCATCTGGCGGAAGAAGAAGGTGAGCAGCAAGGTGCGGATATGGGCGCCGTCGACGTCGGCGTCGGTCATCAGGATGATCTTGTGATAGCGCAGTTTGTCGGCGTTGAACTCATCCTTGCCGATCGAGGTGCCGAGCGCGGTGATCAGCGTGCCGATCATGTCGGAGCCGAGCATGCGGTCGAAGCGCGCCCGCTCGACATTGAGGATCTTGCCGCGCAAGGGCAGGATCGCCTGGTTCTGGCGCGAACGCCCACCCTTGGCCGAGCCGCCGGCGGAATCGCCCTCGACGATGAAGATTTCGGATTTTGCCGGGTCGCGTTCCTGGCAATCGGCCAGCTTGCCGGGCAGGGAAGTGACGCCGAGCGAACTCTTGCGGGTGATGTCACGCGCTTTGCGTGCCGCTTCACGCGCCGCCGCTGCCTGAATCACCTTGTCGACGACCACCTTGCCCTCTGCCGGGTGCTCCTCCAGCCAGGTGCCAAGCGCTTCGTTGACCAGTCCTTCGACAACGGGCCGGACTTCCGACGAGACCAGCTTGTCCTTGGTCTGCGAGGAGAATTTCGGGTCGGGAACCTTGACCGACAGCACCGCCGTCAAGCCTTCGCGGCAATCGTCACCGATCAGCGAGACCTTTTCCTTCTTCGTTAGGCCCGAGGAGTCGCCATACCCGGTGATCTGGCGCGTCAGCGCGCCGCGAAAGCCGGCTAGATGTGTGCCGCCATCGCGCTGCGGGATGTTGTTGGTGAAGGCCAGCACGTTCTCGTGGTAGCTGTCGTTCCACCACATCGCCACTTCGACGGTTATCCCGTCGCGCTCAGCCTTGATAGCGATCGGCTTGTCGATCAACGGCTTCTTGACCCGGTCGAGATATTTGACGAATTCTTCCAGTCCGCCATCATAGTGCAGTTCATGGCGCACGACGTCGGCGTGACGGGCGTCGCTCAGGACGATGCGCACGCCGGAATTGAGGAAAGCAAGCTCACGCAGCCGGTGTTCCAGCGTCCCGAAGTCGAATTCGACCATGGTGAAGGTCTCGGTCGACGGGAAGAAGGTGATCTCGCTGCCGCTGCGCCCTTCATAGGTGCCCGGCTGCTTGTCCTGCTCATAGCTGCCTGTCGCCTTCAGCGGCGCGTCGGCATTGCCATGCGTGAAGCTCATCTCGAAGATCTGGCCGTTGCGGCGGATTTTCAGTTTCAACCAAGCCGAAAGCGCATTGACCACCGAGACGCCGACGCCATGCAGGCCGCCCGAGACCTTGTAGGAGTTCTGGTCGAACTTGCCGCCGGCATGCAGCTGAGTCATGATCACTTCAGCCGCCGAAATGCCTTCTCCGGTGTGGATATCGGTCGGAATGCCGCGCCCATTGTCGATCACGGTGACCGAACCGTCGGGGTTCAGCGTCACGGTGACGAGGTCGGCATGACCGGCCAGCGCCTCGTCGATCGCGTTGTCGACCACCTCATACACCATGTGATGCAGGCCGGAACCGTCGTCGGTGTCGCCGATATACATGCCGGGGCGTTTGCGGACAGCATCCAACCCCTTCAAAACCTTGATGGAATCGGCGCCGTATTCGGCTTCAGCGCCGCTGATGTTGTCGATCTGATCGCTCATGAAAACCTGTTGTCTGGATGCCGTTCGCACGGCGCGGAAAATTGGCCCCGAATCGCGCCTCTGATATGCACTAGATATAGGCGCTAAAGGCGGTTTTTCCAAGGTTTGCAGGCATTTCCCCGGGAATGAGCCGGCTGTCCATGACGCGCTCTCGCCAGGCCTTATCTGGCTTTGGCCAGCCGGTCCCTGAGCAACTTGATCATGAACTTGTAGCGCGGCGCCAGCCGCCCGGTCCGATCAAGTTCCAGCGTCATGTCGAGCGCCCGCGAAAGCACGGCCTTGGGGCTTTTCGCGACCTGGGCGTAGTCGACATAGGCAACCACCAGATCACGCTGCCAGGTGGCGTTGTTCGGATCGGCCTGGGCAAGCTGCTGGCGGATGTCGAGACTGTCCTGGAAGGCTTGCCGTGCACCCTTGATGTCGTGTTGCTTGGCCTTGAGCATGCCGATCTCCGACAGCGTGATCGACAGGTCGCGCTGCCAGTCGGCATTGGCCGGATCAAGCTTGGCCAGCCGGTCGGCGATGACGAAACTGTCGGTGTAGGCCTTGAGCGCACCCGCCCGGTCGCCTTGGATCGCCAGAATGCCGGCGACCTTTTCGAGGCTGACGGAGAGGTCGCGCTGCCAATCCGTGTTGTTCGGGTCGCCAGCCGCCAGCGCGCGGGCCAGTTCGAGAGCTTGCCTGTAGGCCGACAGCGCATCCGGCCATTTCTCCTGGTCGCTCAGCGCATTGCCGATCTTGGCATAGCCGACCGACAGGTCGCGCTTCAGCTCGCTGTTGTCCGGATCGCGGTCCACCAGCCGCTCGACGATCGACTGGCTGGCCCGATAGGCCGCGAGCGCGCCAACCGCATCGCTGCGCTCGCGCTTGAGGTCGCCGATCGTCGTATGGCTGACAGAGACATCACGCTGCCGCCCTGGATCCTGTGGATTCTTGTTGGCCAGCGCCAGCCGGATATCCAGGCTTTGCTCATAGGCCGCCTGCGCATTGTCCAACTGGCCGGCGCTGCGCGCCAGCGCGCCGATCTCGTCATAGCTGATGGTCAGGTCGCGCTGCAGCTCCGTGCGCTCCGGTTCGTTGTCGGCAAGCTGCTTCTTGATCGACAGGCTTTCCTGGTAGATCTGCGCGGCCCCGGCCAGGTCGCCTTGCGTCACCAGCACATCGCCGATCTTGTCGTCGGCCGTGGCGAAGTCGCCGAACCATGGCAGACGATCGGGCTCGGCCGCGGTCAAATCCCGGAGCATGGTTCTGGCGGCCTGATAGTTCTCAAGCGCTTCCGGCAGGTCGCCCTGCACCAGCCTGATGTTGCCGAGCTTGATGTGGCTGACGGCAAAATCGCGCTTGACGCTCGGATCTCTTTCATGGGCCGAACGCAGCTCGAGATTGGATACAAGCGCCGTAAAGGCGCGGCCTGCGGCATCGGTGTTGCCGACGAGCGTATAGAGCTTGCCGAGGTCATCCAGCGTCCGGATCTGGCGGTCGGCGTCGTCCAGCGCCAGCGAAGTTTGCCCGGCCTCGCCGTAAAGGGCCAGCACCGATTCGTAGTCCTTGATGGCCGTGGCGTAGTCGAGATCGGCTCGTGCCGCACCGCCGGACAGGAAACGCGTCGCCGCCTCGGACAGCGTGCGGCCGACGAAATTGGCCCTCAAGGCGTTGCGCGAGACGTTGTCGATATCGGCGGCCTTGGCGAGGATGGCGCGCACGCCGTCGAAGGCGCCGAGCGATAGCTGCTCCTCGGCCTGCCGGCGCAGTTCCGTCACTTGCGGATCATCGGAGGCGAGCGTCCTCATTTCGCTGCGCACCTTGACGAAGGCGTCGGCCGCCTCATGCAGCTTGGCATTCAGGCTGTCCGCCGAGAGGTGGCTGGCATCGGAGCTGATCAGCGCGCCATAGAGCGGCGCCAGCGGCATGTCGGCATCGCTGGCTATCTGCTCGACCTCGCCGCGCATCTGAGGCGTCACGTCGGCCATGGCGAGCAGCAGGCGCTCGCGCTCCGGCAGCTGTTCCTTGGCCGCTGCGGCAAAGAACAGCTTCGGCAGGCCGCTCTCGACATAGGGCAGCTGCTTGCCGCGCGACAGGTCATAGACCTCCTGCTGCACCAGCGTCAGCACCGAGCGGATCTCGAGCCCGTCAGTGCCGAGATATTTGGTCAGCGCTGTCGTGAACGGCGAGTTCTCGCCGGTTCCGTCGGCCGCCGTTCCGCCCGGCGCTGCCGAAAAGGCGAACAGGATGTTTTCGGCGCGGCCAATCCGGCCGAGCCCCGGCCTAACTTTCTCCGCGACATCC
This sequence comes from Mesorhizobium sp. M0047, assembly GCF_040323315.1. Classification (NCBI taxonomy): domain Bacteria; kingdom Pseudomonadati; phylum Pseudomonadota; class Alphaproteobacteria; order Hyphomicrobiales; family Phyllobacteriaceae; genus Mesorhizobium; species Mesorhizobium sp. M0047. Next base: position 169,455 of record NZ_JAMYUW010000012.1, read on the forward strand.
TTTGCCAGCGATGTCGCGCCTCGACCTTCGCTCACCGTGCCCGAAAACGGATCGCTGCGGCAGGCGTCGAGCATAATCAGGCCGACCTTGGCAGTGGCGGCCACGGCGTCGCGCACCTCCTCCAGCGGCAGGCTGGTCTTCTCCAGCGCATCGAGCGAGGAGGCGTCGGCATCGACCGGCAGCAGCCGGTTGTCGCCGGAGATTTCGATGCCATGGCCGGAGAAATAGACCAGCGCCACATCGGCGCCCTTGGCATCCTCGCGAAAATCGTCGAGCGCGCGGCGCATGCGCCGCAGATCGCGATTGGTTTCGAGAACGACCTCGAAGCCGAGCTTCTTCAGCGCCGCCTCCATTGCCTCGCCGTCATGGACCGGATTGGCGAGCGGCCGGATCCGCCGGTAGTTGTCGGTGGCGATGACCAGCGCCACGCGCCGCTCCGCCACTGCCGCGGCGGTGGTCGTGAGCATCAGCAGCAAGGCAAACAGCAAACGCAAGGCGAACTGCCCCCCGGCTCGTTCATCTGCGCGAACATTCCATCTCTTTATGGCATGAGCAAGCCGGGCTTTTGGCGCAAGGCCGGCGCGTCAGGCAGCCCGCATCGGCTTCAACGCCTCGCTCCAGCGCAGCAGCTCGTCGAGCATGGTCTTGGCGCCGCCCTGCACCTGCTCGCTGGCGTTGAAAGCGCCTTTCTCGTCGAGCAGTTTCTGATACATCGGCAGCGCGACACCTTCCGGGATCGGCATGACGCCCACCGAGGTCAGCAGTGGCTTCAGCGCCTGCGCCGCGCGCAGGCCGCCGGACACGCCGCCATAGCTGAAAATGCCAGCGGGCTTGTATGTCCATTCGCGCAGCAGATAGTCGATCGCGTTGACGATCGCCGGCGCCACGAAATAATTGTATTCCGGCGCGACGAAGACAAAGGCATCGGCGGCATCGATGGCTTTCGACCAAGCCTTGGTATGGTCGTTCTGGTATTTGCCAAGCCTTGGATGGTGCGGCTCGTCCAGCACCGGCAGATTGAACGCCGCGATGTCGGTCAGCACCGGCTCGAATTTCCCGTGTTCGCGCGCGAATCTCTCCAGCCAGTCGGCGAAAACCGGTCCGGCGCGGCCTGGCCGCGTGCTGCCGATGATGATGTTCAACTGGTGCTTCAAGGCTGGCTCCCAAGGCTGGCGGTATCTGTTGGTGACCGTGACCTATGGCAGAGCATGGCCGTGGACAAGGCGACACCGCCAGGAGGGCGGTCACAATCGGCTGAACGGACTGTCTCCCGTCCGTCCCAGGCCGCACAATTTGCGCCTGCCGTCCGGTCACATGGACGCCCGGGTCGCCAGCCACTACATTGTGGTATCAGCGGAGCAGCCCAATGGACGTCCAGCCCGCCCCCTTTGTTCCCCCGGCGCCGAAGCCGCGCACGACGCCGCCCTCGACGCTGGAGATGATCCGCATCGTCTACCGCAACCCGCTCGAACTGTGGGGGGAGCATACCTACAACGAGCCCTGGATTTCGGCGAGTGGCGTTGGTGGACATCTGATCGTTGCCAACGATCCCGGCCTGATCCGCCACGTGCTGGTCGACAACGCCAAGAATTACAGGATGGCGACTGTGCGCCAGAAAATCCTGCGGCCGATCCTGCGCGACGGCTTGCTGACCGCCGAGGGCGAGGTGTGGAGGCGGTCGCGCAAGGCGATGGCGCCGGTGTTCACGCCGCGCCACATTTTCGGCTTCGCCCAGCCGATGCTTCGGCGCACGCGGGAGTTCGTCTCGCGATATGAAGGCGGCAGCATGTCCGACATCGCCCATGACATGACGCTGCTCACTTACGACATCCTGGCCGAAACGCTGTTCTCCGGCGAGATCGCGGGCGGGCCCGGCAGTTTCGCCAACGAGATCGACCGCCTGTTCGAGACGATGGGCCGCGTCGATCCGCTCGACCTGTTGCGCGCGCCCGACTGGCTGCCACGCCTGACCCGCATCCGCGGCCGCAAGACCATGGCCTATTTCCGCAAGATCGTCACCGATACGGTCAAGATGCGCGAGGAGAGATTCAAGCGCGATCCCGATGCCGTGCCGCAGGATTTCCTGACGCTGCTGCTCAAGGCCGAAGGTCCAGAGGGGCTGACGCGAGCCGAAGTCGAGGACAACATCATCACCTTCATCGGCGCCGGCCACGAGACCACGGCACGCGCGCTTGGCTGGACGCTCTATTGCCTTGCGGAATCCCCGTGGGAGCGCAACCGGGTCGAGCAGGAGATCGACCGAGTGCTGGCGAGCGAGCCCGATCCGACGAAGTGGCTCGATGCCATGCCGCTGACGCGCGCTGCCTTCGACGAGGCGCTCCGGCTCTATCCGCCGGCACCATCCATCAACCGCGAGCCGATCGAACCGGAAATGTGGAAGGATCTCTATATCCCCAAGCACGCCGCCGTGCTGGTGATGCCGTGGGTCGTCCACCGCCACCGGAAGCTTTGGGACAGGCCGGATGCCTTCCTGCCGGAGCGCTTCCATCCGGGAAACCGCGAAAAGATCGACCGCTTCCAGTATCTGCCGTTCGGTGCGGGCCCGCGCGTCTGCATCGGCGCCAGCTTCGCCATGCAGGAGGCGATCATCGCGCTGGCGATCATGCTGTCACGCTTCCGCTTCGACACCACCGCAGAGACGAAACCCTGGCCGGTACAGAAACTCACCACCCAGCCGCAAGGCGGCTTGCCGATGCAGGTCACGCCCCGCTAGGCTGACAGCCTTCAAGCTGAATGAATCATGCCGCGGGCTTGCGCTGGAACTGGCCGGCAGCGCGGTAGCGCCAGAGGTAGCTGGGCACGATCGTCGCGATCGATTGCGGCTGGATGCCAAGCCCGGCGAGTGTCCTGTTGGCTTTGACCGCCGCGTCCGACACGATGTTGTGCTCGCGCAGCTGTATCACCTGGTCCTTGGTCAGCAGCGGATTGGGCAAGAGGCCAAGGATCGAGGCCAGGATGTTGGCAACCCACCACGGCACCGGCACCAGCATGCGCTTGCGTTCGATCACCTGGAGCAACTCTTCCATGCATTCCTTGAAGGTGAGTACCTTGGGGCCGCCGAGTTCATAGATCTGACCGCCATCGACCTTGCCGTCGACCGAGCGCGCCACTGCTTCGGCGACGTCGCCGACATAGACAGGCTGGAATTTGGTCTGGCCGCCGCCGATCAGCGGCAGCACCGGCGAATAGCGCGCCATGTTGGCGAAGCGGTTGAAGAAGGCGTCTTCGGGCCCGAAATTGATCGATGGCCGGAAAATGACGGCGTCCTTGATCGTCTCCAGAACGGCCTTTTCGCCGAGCGCCTTGGTGCGCGCATAGTCCGATGCGGAGTTCAAGTCGGCGCCAAGCGCGGAAATATGGGTGAGGCCGGCGCCGACGGCGCGCGCTGCCTCGGCCACGGCGCGGGCGCCGAACTCGTGGACGGCGGGGAATTTCTGCCGGCCGCTCTCATGCAGGACGGCGACCAGATTGACGACGTGGTCGGCACCCTGCACGGCACGGTCTACCGACCAGCGCACGCGCACATTGGCCTGCACCGGCTGGATCTGGCCGACATTGCCGAGCGGCTGCAGATGGCCGGCGAGATCTGGCCGCCGGCAGGCGACCCGGATGCGATAGCCGCGCTTGGCCAGCGCGCGCACGACATGGCGGCCGACAAAGCCTGACCCGCCAAAGATGACGACGAGCTTTGGGGTCTGCAGGATTTCGGTCATGGCTGGCTCCGGCGCTCGCAAGCTTGGCTGAAGCCGTTTCATAATCGGTTTCGCGCCAAAGGCAAAGGGTGACGCGTGGTCGCTGTCAGCCTTATCAGAATGCCTTGCCGATGCAGGGGCCGGCCGAGTGGCGGTTGCCGCCGGGAACGACGAAGAACAGCGGGATCGCCGCCCAAAGAAGTGGACGTAGAACGCAGAAAACCCCGCCGAGGCGGGGCTTTCCGGGCTACATCCATGCGAAGTCAGGGAGCCGACGGAGCGGCCTGACCTGAGACGGTGTCAGGAGGGCGTAAAGCAAGTACGCCCACCCCAGCCCTGAACATCCGACATGGTGCCGCCGATCTTCTGGTGTGGATCGGCAAGCTCGCTTTGCCCTGGACAAAGCTGGGTCGCGGCGGCGCGCAGAAAGGTTCAGCGGGGCGCAAAGAAAATTGCACCGCGCCACACTTCAAGCGGGCAGATCCAAGATAACTATCGGATATCTAATGGATTATTCAGGAGGAGTAGCGCGCCGCGAATTCGGAAATGCGCTGCACCACGGCCTTGGACGCGGTGATGCCACGCGCTTGCGCCTTCTCTGTGGCCTCAGCGCGGGCACGACCGGGCACGTGCACGCCGAAGCGCCGCCGCAGCCGGTCGAGCTGGTCCTTCATCCGCTGCTCGAAATCCGGATCGAGCAGCTTGGGTTCGATGGCAAGGACGAACAGCCCGGTGCCCGGACTGTCCGGTCCGCCGCCGAACCATGGCGCGTCGAGCGACCAGTTGGCGCCCGACAGGCCCGCCGCCAGCACTTCGACCATCAGCGCGATGTTGGCGCCGCGCTGGCCGCCGAAGGCAAGCATGGCACCCTTCATGGCGGCGGCCGGATCGGTGGTCGGGTTGCCGCTGGCGTCCAGCGCCCAGCCTTCGGGGATTGTCTTGCCGTCCTCGGCCGCCTTGCGGATGTTGACGAAGGCGGTGGCGCTCGACGACTGGTCGATGACGAGCGGCGCGCCGTCGGCGGCGGGTGCGGCAAACGACATCGGATTGGTGCAGTAGACCGGCTTCACCGAGCCGGAGCCGGCGAGCACGGCCGGGCCGTTGGTGGCGGCGAACGACACCAGCCCCTGTGCTGCCAGCCGGCCGGTAAAATAGCCGAGCGCGCCGCATGTATAGGCGTTCTTCTGCGAGAAGATGGCGACGCCGAACAGTCTTGCCGTCTTGGCGAGGTCGTCGATGGTGCGGTCGAAGCCGGTATGCGCCAGCCCGCCGCGCGCATCGGAGAGGTAGATCGCCAACGCCGGCCGAGTGATCACCGGGTCTGCGTTGCCGTCGATGCGGCCGGCTTCCAGCGCCTCGAGGTAATCGATGAAATGCGAAAACCCGACGGAGGAAACCCCTTCCGACTCGGCTGATATGATCGAAGCGGTTAGCGATTGTGCCGCTTCCTCATTGGCGCCGGCGCCGAGTGCCGCCATCCGGCACAGTCCTTTTGCCTGATCGAGACTGAGTTGCATCACAATGAGTTCCTGGGCGAATAGCGAATGGCGAGTAGGGAGTAGCGGAAATAGCGGAAATATCGAGTGCTTACTATTCGCTATTCGCTAACTCGCTAACTCGCTAGCCGATCTTGTTCGGGATCCTGGCTTCGATCCTGCCGAAGGCGAAGACCAGAATACCGGTGATCGTCATGTAGATCAGCGCCAGCAGCAGCAAGGGTTCGTAGGTGAGGTAGGTATCCTGCCGCACCTTGGACGAAACGGCGAAGATGTCGATCACGCTGATCGTCGCCACCAGCGGCGTCGACTTCAATTGCAGCACGGTCTCGCCGGTCAGCGTCGGCAGCGCCCGGTAGATGGCTTGCGGCAACCAGATGCGCCGGAATGCCTTCCAGCGGCTCATGCCGAAGGCGCGGGCGGCCTCGAGTTGCCCCTTGGGCACGCCGGCAAAGGCGCCGCGCATCACTTCACCTTCATAGCCGGCAAAAGACAAGGTCAACGCCAGCACGCCATAGGGCCAGGCTTGCCGCAGATACGGCCACATCCAGGAACCACGGATCCACGGATATTGCGGAAACAGCGAGCCCAGGCCGTAATAGAGCAGCCACAGCTGGATCAGCAGCGGCGTGCCCCGGATCACCGTGCAGAACACCTTGGCGGGCGCGGCGAACCAGAAGGAGCCGGTGGCCTGCGCCAGCCCGAGCGGCACGGCGAGCAGGAAGCCCAGAATGCAGGTGACGGCCAAGATCCACAGCGAGCGCCAGATGCCGATCAATCCCATCTCATAATATTGCGGCAGCCAGTCCCAGCGCATGAAAAACGCCGCCGACAGAACCAGCCCGAGTGCGATCAGGATCAGCACGATACGGTGCGGCTGCAGCCACAGCGACGTCCGCGCGACGACGTTGATGATAGCCGCCTCGTTGGCCATCAGCGCGCCTCCTTCAGCGAAGGCATGCCGCGCCGCGACCAGGCCTCGACCCGGCCGATGAGGAGGTTGGAAAACAGCGACAACAGCAGATAGAGCACGCCCGCGGCGACGAAGAAGGTGAAATAGGCTTTGGTGACGCCGGCGGCCTGCCGCGTTGCCAGCGCCAGCTCGTAGAAGCCGACGACCGCCAGCAGTGCAGTGTCCTTGGTGGCGATCAGCCAGAGATTGGCGAGGCCCGGTATGGCGAAGGGCAGCATTGCCGGCAAGGTGATGCGCCGCAAGAGGAGGCCGGGAGACATTCCATAGGCGCGGGCGGCTTCGATTTGCCCCTGCGGAATGGCCAGGATCGCGCCGCGTATCACCTCGGTCGAATAGGCGCCCTGGACAAAGCCGAGCACGGCGATGCCGGCGGCAAGGCCACTAATGTCGACGCGCTGATAGCCCATTGCCGTCAGCGCCTGGTTGATCAGGTCGGTTCCGGCGTAATAGAGCAGCAGGATCAGCACCAGTTCGGGCACGGCACGCACGATGGTGGTGTAGACCACAAGCAGGTCGCGCACCACCGGGCCGCCATAAAGCTTGCCATAGGCGCCGCACGTGCCGATCAAAAGACCGAGACATGTGGCGCCCAGCGCGATCTCGATCGAATGCAGCAGTCCAACCAAAAGGGTCCCGCCCCAGCCCGGCGCATTGGGCGAGAGAAGTTCGATGATGCCGGCCGCCGAGGCCGAAAGAAATGCGTCGATCAGCGTCGCCCCCGGATTGCTGGCTCTAACCACCGACGGCTGCGTCGGCGGCAAACATGCCTGGGAAAGATCGGGCAGGAGGGGCATGGCGCTGGCGCCATGCCCCTCGGCTCATGCGAGGATTGTCAGTTCGACTGCGCGCCGCCGCCGCCGTAAATGTCAAAATCGAAGTACTTCTTCGAGATCTCGTCGTATTTGCCGTTGGCGCGGATCGCCTTGATGCCGGCGTTGATCTTGTCCTTCAACTCGGTGTCTTCCTTGCGCACGCCGGCGCCGACGCCCGGTCCGAGCACTTCGTCATCCGGTGCCACCATGCCCTTCAGATCGCAGCAGGCCTTGCCCTGGTCCGATTTGAGAAATTCGCCAAGCGCGATGGAATCGGCCTGCACCGCGTCGAGGCGGCCGGCCGCAAGATCGTTGTTGGCTTCGTCCTGGGTCTGGTATTCCTTGATTTCCGCCGCTCCGGTGAAGTGCTTCTTGGCGTAGACGGCGTGCACGGTCGACACCTGAACGCCAATGACCTTACCCTTGAGGTCGTCCGGAGTGGCGCCGAATTTCTGGTCCTTTGGCCCGATGATCGCCGTCGGCGTGTTATAATATTTGTCCGAGAAGTCGATCGTCTTCTTGCGCTCATTGGTGATCGACATCGAGCTGACGATGAGGTCGATCTTCTTCGTCGTCAGCGCCGGAATGATGCCGTCCCAGGCAACCGGAGTGATGACGCAGTCAAGCTTCTCTTCGGCGCAGACTGCGTCGATGAACTCGATCTCCCAGCCGATCCACTTGCCCGATGCATCGGGCGAGGTGAAGGGTGGATAGGGTTCGGCGGCGACGCCGATCTTGACTGGATCGGCCTTGGCCACCCCCATCGCGGCGACGCCGAGCAGCAGCGCTGCGGCGAATGTCTTCAGAACGGTCTTCATTTCACGACTCCCAGTTTGTTGTTGGTTCCCGGTTTCTCCCGCCCCGGCCTGTTCCTAGCCGATGTTGCGGATGAACTGTTTCAGCCTTTCGGATTTCGGTGCGCCGAATATCTGCTCCGGCGGCCCCTCTTCCTCGACCAACCCGTTGTAGAGGTAGACGACATGCGTCGCGACCTCACGGGCAAACTTCATCTCATGGGTGACCAGCACCATGGTGCGGCCTTCGCGTGCCAGGTCGCCGATCACCTTCAGCACTTCGCCGACCAGCTCAGGGTCCAGCGCCGAGGTCGGCTCATCGAAAAGCATGACGCGCGGATTGATGGCCAGCGCCCGGGCGATAGCGGCCCGCTGCTGCTGGCCGCCCGACAGATAGGCCGGATAGACGTCGCGCTTTTCGGCAAGGCCGACGCGGGCGAGCAGCTTTTCGGCCTCTGCGATCGCCACATCGCGCTTGACGCCAAGCACGTGCACCGGAACCTCGATGACGTTCTCGATCAGCGTCATGTGGCTCCACAGGTTGAAGTTCTGGAACACCATGCCGAGCTTGGAACGGATGCGCTCGATCTGCTTGCGATCGGCCGGAACCGTGTGGCCGTGGCTGTCGGCCTTGAGCTTGATCTCTTCGCCATTGACCCGGATGACACCGCTGGTCGGATTTTCCAGGCAGTTGATGCAGCGCAGCAGCGTCGACTTGCCCGAGCCTGAGCCACCGATAATGGCGATCACCTCGCCGTCACGCGCCGACAGGGACACGCCCTTCAGCACATGCAACTCACCGAACCTCTTGTGCAGGTTCTCGACATGGATGGCTTCGGCGGCGCCGTCCTGCGCCGTGTATTTCAGTGCGGATGCGGCGCTTGTAACCGTCATCCCTTCGACGCTCCGCGGCGCGGTAGAATCGGTCGCTGCTGGTATCTTTTACCCATTACCCGTCACTGACAGAGTTCCCATTCTCAGGATGGACCGTTCCGCTTGCCTCCGTCAACCATGGTTTTTGGACTATTGATCGGAGCTTGCCGTAGTGGTTAGTGGCGGCAACGAACGTTTCGGGAGAATTGAGTGGGCAAATCATACGGGTCGCAGTCCATGGCCGGACCCCTGAAACGCGTGCTGATGCGGTCCGCCGCCAGCGCCATGCGTCATGCCAGGGCACAGGAATGGCACTATGGTCCAGGCTTCGATCCGCAAAAGGCCGCAGCCCAGCATGAGCAGCTGTCCGGCATGGTCGCGGCTTCCGGCGCCGAGATCGAATGGCTGACGGATGCCGATGACGGGCTGGCTGATTCCGTCTTCACCCACGATCCGTCGCTGATGACCGATCATGGCGCGATTATTCTCTCGATGGGCAAGGCATTGCGCCAGGCCGAGCCCGGCCTGCATGAGGCAGCTTACGAGCGCATGGGCATTCCCATCCTTGGGCGCCTTGAAAGCCCTGGCCAGGTGGAAGGCGGCGACTGCGTCTGGGTCGATGCGACCACGCTGGCCGTCGGTCGTGGCGTGCGCACCAACCAGGACGGTATCCAGCAACTCGCTAATCTGCTCTCGCCCAAGGGCATTTCGGTCTTAGGCTTCGACCTGCCGCTCTGGCACGGCGAGGAAGCCTGCCTGCATCTGATGTCGGTGATCAGTCCGCTCGCCGACGATCTGGCGCTGGTCTACGCGCCCTTGCTGCCGGCCGCCTTCTACCAGATGCTGCGGGCGCGCGGCATCACGCTGGTCGAGGGCGATGCCGACGAGTTTTTCGCCTCCAACGGGCTCAGCCTCAACGTGCTGCCGACGGCGCCGCGCCAGGTCATTGCCGTTGCAGGCTTTCCCAAGACGGCGGCTGCCATGCAGGCCGCCGGCTGCGTGGTCTCCATCTTCGAGGCGGATGCGCTCTGCATCGCCTGCGAGGGCGGCCCTACCTGCCTGACGCGGCCAGTGCTGCGCCAATGACCAACATTGGCCCGACCGTCGGCGAGGCGCTCATTTCGCTGCTCGAAGCCCATGGCGTCGACACGGTCTTCGGCATTCCCGGCGTGCACACGGTCGAACTCTACCGGGGGCTGGCGCGCTCCAACATCCGCCATGTCACGCCGCGCCACGAACAGGGCGCCGGCTTCATGGCCGACGGCTATGCGCGCGCCAGCGGCAGGCCGGGCGTCGCCTTCGTCATCACCGGACCGGGGCTGACCAACACCATCACCGCCATGGGTCAGGCGCGTGCCGATTCGGTGCCGATGCTAGTCATCTCCGGGGTTAACGCCACGCCGACCTTGGGCAAGGGCCTCGGCTTCCTGCATGAACTGCCTGACCAGCGCGGCATGATGGAAAAGGTTGCGCTGTTTTCGCAGCGCGTCACCCAGGCCAGCGAATTGCCAGGTGCGCTGGCGCAGGCCTTCGCGCTGTTCTCATCGGCCCGGCCCGGGCCGGTGCACATCGAGATTCCGACCGACGTCATGGTCAAGCCGGCGGACGGCATCTCCGCCATGCTGAGCAATGCGGCACCGCCCGCGCCGGATGGCGTTGCAATTGCCAGCGCTGCCAAACTCATCGCTGCCGCGCGCCGCCCGCTGATCCTGGCCGGGGGCGGCGCCAAGCGGGCCGAAGCGCCATTGCGGCGTCTGGCCGAACGGCTGGGTGCGCCGGTCGTCCAGACCGCCAACGCGCGCGGCCTGCTGCATGGTCATCCGCTTTGCGTGCCGGCCAGCCCCAGCCTGAAGGCAGTGCGGGCGCTGATGGCCGAAGCGGATCTAGTGATTGCCGCCGGAACCGAATTCGGCCCGACCGACTATGACGGCTACAGCGATGGCGGCTTCGTCCTGCCCGTCAATTTGATCCGCATCGATATCGGCGCGGACCAGCTTGCCCGCCGCCCGGCGACGGTTTCGATCCAGGCCGATTGTGCCGAGGCGCTCGAGGCGCTGCTTCCGCAAATCAGCCATGTTCCGGCAAGCGAGGGCGGCCCTTTGCGCGCCGCCGCGGCCCGCAAAGCGGCCTTTGCCGAGCTCAATCCGACGCTGCAGGCGCAGGTGCGCGCCGTCGAGACGATCCGCGACGCGCTGCCTGGCGCACTCATCGTCGGCGATTCGACGCAGCCGATCTATGCTGCCAACCTCTATTATGACCATGATCGACCAGGCGGCTGGTTCAATGCCGCGACAGGTTTCGGCGCACTCGGCTATGGCCCGCCGGCGGCGATTGGAGCTGCCCTTGCTGTGCCCGAGGCGCCGGCCGTCTGCCTCACCGGTGACGGCGGTTTCCAGTTCACGTTGCCGGAGCTGGGCGCCGCGCTCGATGCCGGGGCGCCCGTAATCTTCATCGTGTGGAACAATCGCGGCTATCGCGAGATCGAAACCTCGATGCTCGATGTCGGCGTCGAGCCGGTGGGCGTGTCGCCGGCACCGCCGGATTTCTGCAAGCTGGCTGAGGCCTATGGCATCGGCGCCGAACGGCTTGCCGATATCGACGCTCTGGCAGATGCGCTGAAGCGCGCGCGGGCCACCGGACTGCCGCGCGTCATCGAAATCACGGTTGACTGAACATCGGTGGCGCGAGCTTCCCGTCTCGGCTGGCATGACCCGTGGCTGGCCCGCGGCTGGACGCATGCAAAGACGCAACAACTGCCATGTCGAGATTTCAATTGAGTGATGGCGCGAAAGGCGCGACGCTTCGCGTCGGCGGCGCAAGAAACGACCTAACGATAAAAAAAATGACAGGAGCGGTCCAAGATGACGGAAACCCTTGAAGGCAAGCATATCGTCGTGACCGGTGGAACCGGCGCGCTCGGCGGTGCGGTTGTCGGCAAACTGCTGAGCGACGGCGCGATCTGCCATGTGCCCAATGCCCATGCCGCCGCACCATCGCATTTCCCTTTCACCGCGCATGATCGTGTCAAGCTGGTGCACAATGTCGATCTATCGGACTCCGCCAAGGTCGAGGCGTTCTACAGCCAGGTTCCGGACCTGTGGGGCTCGATCCACCTGGCCGGCGGCTTTACCGCGGCGCCGGTGGAAAAGATCGAGTCGGCTTCCTTCGCCGAGATGATGGATACCAATGCGCGCACCGCCTTCCTGTGCTGTCGTGCGGCGGTGCGCTCGATGCTGGCGTCAGGCACGGCAGGCCGCATCGTCAATATCGCTGCACGGGCGGCATTGGAACCGCGCAAGGGCGCCGGCTCGGTCGCTTACGCCGCCAGCAAGGCGGCGGTGGCAGCAATGACGGTGGCGATGGCCGAGGAGCTGAAGCACAAGGGCATCCTGGTCAACGCCGTGGCGCCGTCGACGCTCGACACGCCGGCAAACCGCGCCGACATGCCGGATGCCGATGTCACCAGATGGGTCAGCCTCGAAGCCGCCGCCGAAGCCATCGCTTATCTGGCCTCGCCGGCCAATCAGGCGATGAGCGGCGCGCTGGTACCGCTTTACGGCAGGGCGTAACCTTCCAACCTTTTACATTGGTCAAAGAAAAACCCCGCCGGATCGCTCCGGCGGGGTTTTGTTTTCGAGCCTATGCGAAGAGGCTTAGCTGCCCTGCTTCTTCAGCGCGGCACCCAGGATGTCGCCCAGCGAAGCGCCGGAGTCGGTCGAGCCGTACTGAGCGACGGCTTCCTTCTCTTCTGCGATTTCCAGCGCCTTGATCGAGACCTGCAGCTTGCGGGTCTTCTTGTCGAAGGCGATGACGCGGGCGTCGACCTTCTGGCCGACGGTGAAGCGCTCGGGGCGCTGCTCGTCGCGATCACGGCTCAGATCTGAGCGCTTGATGAAGGTCTCGATGCCGCTGTCGACCAGCCGCACTTCCAGACCGCCATCCTTGACGCCGATGACTTCGCAGGTGACGACCGCGTTCTTGCGCAGTTCGCCTGAAGTCGCCGCTTCGCCGACCGTATCCTTGGCCAGCTGCTTGATGCCGAGCGAGATGCGCTCCTTGTCGATATCGACGTCGAGCACCTGCGCCTTGACCATATCGCCGCGATTGTACTCTTCGATGACCTGTTCGCCCGGACGGGTCCAGTCGAGGTCGGAAAGGTGCACCATGCCGTCCACGTCGCCTTCGAGGCCGATGAACAGGCCGAACTCGGTCTTGTTCTTGACCTCGCCCTCGACCTGGCTGCCGACCGGATGGCTCGAGGCGAAAGCCTGCCACGGATTCTCGAGCGTCTGCTTGAGGCCGAGCGAGATGCGGCGCTTGGCCGGATCGACCTCGAGCACCACCACGTCGACTTCCTGCGTCGTCGACAGGATCTTGCCGGGATGCACGTTCTTCTTCGTCCACGACATTTCCGAAACGTGGATGAGACCCTCGATGCCGGGCTCCAGCTCGACGAACGCGCCGTAGTCGGTGATGTTGGTGACGGTACCCTTGATCTTCTTGCCGATCGGGAACTTGGTGCCGATCTCGGACCACGGATCGCTCTCGAGCTGCTTCATGCCGAGCGAGATGCGGTGGGTTTCCTGGTTGATGCGGATGATCTGCACCTTGACCGTCTGACCGATGTTGAGGATTTCGGTCGGATGGTTGACGCGGCGCCATGCCATGTCGGTGACATGCAGCAGGCCGTCGATGCCGCCGAGGTCGACGAACGCACCGTAATCGGTAATGTTCTTGACGACGCCTTCGACAACCTGGCCTTCTTCGAGGTTCTGCACGATTTCCGAACGCTGTTCGGCGCGGCTCTCCTCGAGCACGGTACGGCGCGACACCACGATGTTGCCGCGGCGGCGATCCATCTTGAGGATCTCGAAGGGCTGCGGGTTGTGCATCAGCGGGGAGACGTCGCGGATCGGGCGGATATCGACCTGGCTGCGCGGCAGGAAGGCAACGGCGCCGTCGAGGTCGACGGTGAAGCCGCCCTTGACCTGGTTGAAGATGACGCCTTCGACGCGCTCACCCTTGGTGAACTTCTCTTCGAGACGGACCCAGCTCTCTTCGCGGCGGGCCTTCTCACGCGAAAGCATCGCTTCGCCAAGCGCGTTCTCGATACGCTCGACATAGACTTCGACGGTGTCACCGACCTTGAGGGTGGTGTCCTTGCCCTTGACGCCGAATTCCTTCAGCGGCACGCGGCCTTCGACCTTGAGGCCGACGTCGATGATGGCCATGTCCTTTTCGATCGCGGTGATCGTGCCCTTAACGACCTGGCCTTCGCCGGAATGGCCTGTGGTAAATGATTCTTCGAGCAGGCTCGCGAAATCATCGCGAGTGGGATTTGCAGCTGACATTGTTTCTCCTGGAATGTCCCGCATCTCAAGCGGGACGGGCGCCGTGGGTTAGCGTTGCGTTAGCCTGCCGGCGTTCCGGGCTACAAAAGCCCTGGGCCGCTCTTTAAGCGGCAACTCCGGCGCATGAAGAATGCTGGCAGGCTGGTTCGTGCCCGATATGGGTGTCTTCTTCGCCTCCGACAACGGAAACGCGAGGGAAAAACCCGGATCAGGCGTTGTCTCTCTTGGCCAACACGTCGTCGATGATCGCCTTGGCTGCAAGAAACGCGGCTTCTATAGCCATTTCGCTGGTATCAAGCAAGTGCGCGTCGGTCGCCGGCTTCAAGGGCGAGTCGGCGCGGCCCATGTCGCGCTCGTCGCGGCGCACGATATCGGCGAGGATTTCGGCGAAATCGGCGGTGCCGCCGATGCTCTCGATCTCGGCCAGCCGGCGCTTCGCGCGCACCTCGGCGCTCGCCGTCACATAGAGTTTGATGTCGGCGTCGGGGCAGACGACGGTGCCGATGTCGCGCCCATCGAGCACCGCGCCCGGCGGCGTCTTGGCGAAGTCGCGCTGCTTTTCGACGAGGATGCGCCGCACGGTCGGGAACACCGCGACCTTCGAGGCCGCCTCGCCGACCGCATGTGCCGACAGCACCATGCGGTCGAGTTTGGCCAGGTCGACCTGGCGGGCAGCGGTTTCGGCGGCCGAGACATTGTCGAGCGGCAGCGCGTGCTGGATCAGCGCGTAGGCCACGGCGCGATAGGTGAGACCGGTGTCGAGCAGGTTCAGCCGGTAGTGGTCGGCCAGCCGGCGGGCGAGGGTGCCCTTGCCGGCGCCGGCGGGTCCGTCGATGGCGATGGTGAAGGGGATGCTCATTGGCTGGCCGCCGCGATCGAAAGGCGCGATGAAAAGGACAAGCGCCGCGATCCTTCGCACCCCCCTCTGTCCTGCCGGACATCTCCCCCGCAAGGGGGGAGATTGGCAGCATTGGCGCTCCGCTCAATTCTGCAGCGTTGACTGTTGGCGAAACCCGCGATGTCGACTGATCTCCCTTGCGGGGGAGATGTCCGGCAGGACAGAGGGGGGTGCTGTCCCGCTAGCATTCCAGTTTGGCTCCAACCCATCAACGGTCACCCAATCTCCGCGCCCAACCCCTTCATCAGCCCCATGAACTCCGGAAAGCTCGTCGCGATCATCGCCTGATCGTCGATGGTAACCGGCTTTTCCGTGGCTAGGCCCATCACCAGAAAGCTCATCGCGATGCGGTGGTCGAGATGGGTCTGCACGGTCGTGTCCTGGCCGTTGGGGTGTCCACCGAGCCCCTTGCCACCCGGTTTGCCGCGCACGGCAAGCGAAGCTTCGCCCTCGGTGCAGTCGACGCCGTTGAGCATCAGTCCTTTGGCGACGGCCGACAGTCGGTCCGACTCTTTCACCCGCAGCTCCTCCAGCCCCTGCATCAGCGTCTCGCCCTCGGCGAAGCTCGCCGCGACCGCCAGCACCGGATACTCGTCGATCATCGACGGCGCCCGCTCGGGCGGCACGGTGACGCCCTTGAGCTCGGAATAACGCACGCGCAGGTCGGCCACATCCTCGCCGCCGGCGTTGCGCGGGTTCAGGATGTCGATCTTGCCGCCCATTTCTTGCAACGTCAGCAGCAGCCCGGTGCGGGTCGGGTTCATCAGCACGTTTTCGATTGTTATGTCTGATCCGGGCACGATCAGGGCGGCCACCAGCGGGAAACCGGCCGAGGATGGATCGCCCGGCACCGCGATGGTCTGCCCGGTCAACTTGCCCTGGCCTTCTATGAAGATATGGCGCACGCCGCGCTCGTCGGTCTCGACCGACAAATTGGCTCCAAATCCCTTCAGCATCTTTTCGGTGTGGTCGCGCGTCATGACAGGCTCGATGACGGTGGTGATGCCCGGCGTGTTCAGCCCGGCCAGCAGCACCGCCGACTTCACCTGCGCCGAGGCCATCGGCACACGATAAGTGATCGGTGCGGCGTGCTTGGGCCCATGCAGCGTGATCGGCATGCGGTCGCCGGGCGTCGCCTTCAGCACCTGCACGCCCATCTGGCGCAAGGGTTCGAGCACCCGCCCCATCGGCCGGCCAGACAGCGAGGCGTCGCCGATGAAGGTCGTTTCCATGTCATAGGTGCCGACAAGGCCCATGGTCAGCCGCGAGCCGGTGCCGGCATTGCCGAAATCGAGCGGGCCTTCCGGCTGCAGCAGCGCGCCGTTGCCGGTGCCGCGGATCACCCACTCCGCGCCGCGTTTTTCTATATGCGCGCCCATCGCCTTCATGGCCGCACCCGTGCGCATCACGTCCTCGCCTTCGAGCAGGCCGGTGATGCGGGTCTCGCCAGAGGCAAGGCCGCCGAACATGAAGGAGCGGTGCGAGATCGACTTGTCGCCCGGCACGCGAGCCGTGCCGGAAAGGGCGGATGATTTGCGGGCGGTGGCCGGCTTTGGGGCGGCGGCGTGAGACATGGAATTTCCCTGGACGGAATGCCGGCGGGCCGGCGCTTTTCATTTGTTGCGGCGGTCTCGTATCACGGCGGGCCGAAATGGTCATCCCCCGTGGTCGTCACTGACGCGAGGCCTTCCAATGCATGGTTTTGTGACGCCGGCTTTTCGCTTTGACAGCGCTGCAAACTGTGGTTAAGGGGACCACTCTTTTATTGACGAGGCTTGCCGTGGCAAAAACTGAACTTGGCACAAAACGTATCGACCCGGAGACGGGCCGAAAATTCTACGACCTGAACAAGGACCCGATCGTCTCGCCGTACACCGGCAAGACCTATCCGCGTTCCTATTTCGAGGAAGGCAAGATTGCCGCCCTCGAGGAGGAAGAGGAAGTGGCCGAGAAGGAAGTGGATGCCGAGGAAGAAGAGGGCGTCGAGGTCGTCTCGCTCGAAGAGGCCGACGAGGACGTCAAGGGCGACGACCTGCCGGATCTTGGCGACGACGAGGATGATGTCGATCTCGGCGAAGACGAAGACGATACTTTCCTCGCCGACGAAGAGGAAGAAGACGACGACGTTGCCGACATGATCGGCGTCGGCGACGACGACGACGAGGTCTGATCGGCCTTGAAAGTGGGCGTTTGCAGGCTTTCGTGGCCTGTGGCGAAAAAGCGGCTCTCGAAGGCTTGATATTGACGAAAGGCGGGGTTAGAAGCCGCCTGCACTAACGGCGCGGTCTCCAACCCGCGCCGGATCTCTTCGCCGGAAACGGCGCCGGTTGACTGCCGGAAGTGGGGCCATAGCTCAGTTGGGAGAGCGCTTGAATGGCATTCAAGAGGTCGTCGGTTCGATCCCGATTGGCTCCACCAAACAGTCCCTCTGCAAACTTCCTTGCGGATAATCGCGCCTCTTCAAAGGCTTGCCAGCTCGAGAATGGCTTCATGCTGCTCGATCGCCTGTCCGCCGTAGCCGGGTTTCGGAATGGCGAGGCAGCGGCCCACGGTCCATCAAAGGGTCGCAGCCGATAGTTCGGGTTCGAGCGACGGAGAGAAATTCCAATAACGGCGGCGGAATTGGAATAAACTAACTCTACAGATTTTGTTGAATAAGCAATCTGCACTGGCGATCTGGTTTTCCCCGGACAGGACACGCCATGCCCACTCTCTTGCGCTCCCCCTTAACCAAGCCAGCTATATCCGACCAGGCCAGTCGGCGCACGGGAGGCAGGCCATGACCAAAGATATTCCCGAACGCATCAAGGTGCTCTGGTTTCTGCCGACGCATGGCGACAGCCGTTATCTCGGCACCACGGAAGGCGGCAGGGCCGTCGATCTGCCCTATCTGACGCAAGTGGCGAAGGCAGCCGATACGCTGGGCTACTACGGCGTGCTGTTGCCGACCGGCCGGGCATGCGAGGATTCGTGGGTGATCGCATCGGCGCTGGCGCCACTGACCGAGCGATTGCGTTTCCTTGTCGCAGTGCGGCCCGGCCTGCAGTCGCCGACGCTCGCCGCGCGCATGACCGCGACGCTGGATCGCATTTCCAACGGGCGCCTGCTGATCAACGTGGTCACCGGCGGCGATCCGCTGGAGAACAAGGGCGATGGCATCTTCCTGTCGCATGCCGAGCGCTACGAGGTGACCCAGGAGTTCCTGCAGATCTACAAGCGGGTACTGAGCGGCGAGACGGTCGAGCACCAGGGCAAGCATTTCCGCATCGAGGACGGAAGGCTGCTGTTTCCACCGGTGCAGACGCCCTATCCGCCGCTCTATTTCGGTGGCTCGTCCGACGCCGGATCCGTGGTGGCGGCGCAGGAGATCGACAAGTATTTGACATGGGGAGAGCCGCCCGCCGATGTCGAGCGCAAGCTGGATGGCGTGCGCGAACTGGCGCAGAAGGCCGGCCGCAAGCTCTCCTTCGGCATTCGCCTGCATGTCATCGTCCGCGAAACCACCGAAGAGGCGTGGGCCGCCGCCGACAGGCTGATCAGCCGGCTCGACGACACGACGATCGCTTCGGCGCAGAAGGTCTTTGCCCGCATGGATTCGGTCGGCCAGGCGCGGATGAGCGCGCTGCATGGCGGCAACCGCGCCAAGCTCGAGATCGCGCCCAACCTCTGGGCCGGTGTCGGCCTGGTGCGCGGCGGCGCGGGAACAGCGCTTGTCGGCGATCCCGACACGATCGCTGAGCGCATCGACGAATACCGACGCCTCGGCATCGACACGTTCATCCTGTCCGGCTACCCGCATCTCGAAGAAGCCTATCGCTTCGGTGAACTGGTGCTGCCGAAATTGCCGACCGATCATCCGGTCAAACTTGCCGCCTCGTCCGTCAACACCGGCCCGTTCGGCGAGACCATCGCCGGCGATCACCGGCCGAAGTCGCTCGCAAGCGCCTCGTGAACGCGCTGCCTTCGGTCCCGCGATTGCACGTCGCCATAATCGGCGGCGGCTTTTCCGGCTCGGCGGTAGCTTGGCAGCTGGCGCGAAGCTATTGGCCGGAGCGCCTGTCGACTTCCGTGATCGAGCCGCGGCCGGTGCTCGGCGGCGGTCTTGCCTATTCCACCGAGGAGCCGTCGCATCGGGTTAATGTTCCGGCCGCCAGAATGAGCATGGCTCCCGACGATCCGCAGCATTTTGCGCGCTGGTTGACTGGCAGCGGAGAATTGCAACTCGACCCGGACGCCATCTGGAAGAACGGCGATGCCTATCCGCGCCGGCGCGTGTTCGGCCGCTATGTTGCCGAGCATCTGGCGCCCCATCTCAGTTCCGGCGTTATCCGTCATGTCGAGGGTCTCGCGACACGCGTGACGCGTGAGACGGATGGGACGGGCTGGACTGTGTACACGCCCAGCGGATCGGTTGCCGCCGACATCGTCGTCCTGGCAGCGACGCATCCGCAGCCTGGAATTCCCACCGCACTGGCCTCGCTGTCTGAAGCATCGGGTTTCATCGCCGATCCGTACGCGCCAGCCGCGCTTGCCGGGATCGCGCCGGACGCACAGGTGCTGATCGTCGGCTCCGGACTGACTTCGGCCGACATGGTCGCCGAGCTCGACCGCCGTGGCCATCGCGGCCGCATCCTGGCGCTGTCGCGCCGCGGGCTGCGCTCGCGCGGCCACCCGGACTTCAGGGGCGAACCCTTCGGCGACTTTGCGTCCGCACCGGCCACGACGGCGCTTGGCCTGCTCAAGAACATTCGCGCGACGCTGGCAGCGGCACATGTGGCCAATGTCAACTGGCAGTCCGTCTTCGACCAGCTGCGCCTGCAGGGCCCGGTGCTGTGGGCCGCACTTGCCCCACCGGAGCGGGCAAGGCTGGTCCGCCAGCTGCGGGTGTTCTGGGACGTGCATCGCTTCAGGATCGCCCCGCAGGTCGCTTCCGTGCTCGACCGCCGCCATGCGGCCGGCACATTCGAAACCATTGCTGCCAGGCTTGTCGCATCGAACGATGAGGACGGCAGCCTGGCTGTCAGCTTTCAACGGCGCGGGCAGACGCGGATCGAGACGACGCGCTTCGATGCCATCATCAACACCACCGGCCCGGCGCATCAGCAGGCGCTACAACTGAACCCGGCATTGCGCTCGCTGACTGAAGCCGGGCTGATCAAGGCTGACCGATACGGGCTTGGCATCGAGACGGGTCTCGACAGCCGCGCCGTCGACCGGGATGGCAGGTCGGTCACGACACTCTTCGTCGCCGGCCCGCTGGCACGAGGGACTTTCGGCGAACTTATGGGCCTGCCCGAGGTCGCCCGCCATGCCCAGAACGTCGCGGCCGAAATTGCAAAGCTGGTCGAAGCGCTGCCGCCGGCCGTCAGTGCCAATGCTGCTCGCGGGCTGACATCGGCAACCTGCTGAGCAGAAATTGGTATTTCCGTCCCATGAGGGCCCCAAAAACGGAAAATCCTTCTTTGTATATATATTCTATAAACATAATAAATATCGGGAAGCCGGCGCGACCGGAGCGATCAACGACACGGCCTGAATGGGAGACAGTTTATGGCACACGCAGAAGCCGACCCGATCAAATTCGCCTACTGGGTGCCCAATGTTTCGGGCGGCCTGGTGATTTCCAACATCGAGCAGCGCACCAATCATTCGGCCGAGTACAACCGAAAGCTGGCGCAGATCGCCGAGAAGTCCGGCTTCGACTACGCGCTCAGCCAGATCCGTTTCACCGCCGGCTACGGCGCCGACGAACAGCATGAATCGGTGGCCTTCAGCCATGATCTGCTGGCGGCGACCACGACGCTCAAGGTTATCGCAGCGATCCTGCCCGGACCGTGGAACCCGGCGCTGGCGGCCAAGCAGATCGCCACCATCAGCTATTTGACCAACGGCCGCGTGGCGATCAACCTCGTCTCCGGGTGGTTCCGCGGCGAGTTTCACGCCATCGGCGAGCATTGGCTCGACCATGACGAGCGCTATCGCCGCTCGGAGGAATTCATCCGTGCGCTGCGCGGAATATGGACCGAAGACAGCTTCACCTTCCGCGGCGATTTCTATCGTTTCAACGAATATTCGCTGAAGCCGAAACCGCCGCATCCGCTGCCCGAAATCTTCCAGGGCGGATCGTCACGTGCCGCGCGCGATATGGCATCGCGCGTCTCGGATTGGTACTTCACCAACGGCAACACGCCGGCCGAGATCGCGAAGCAGGTCGACGATATCCAGTCCAAGGCGAGAGCCAACAACCATTCCGTCAAGGTCGGCGTCAACGCCTTTGCCGTCGTTCGCGAGACCGAGGACGAAGCCAGGGCGGTGCTTGCCGAGATCATCGCCAAGGCCAATCCCAAGGCGGTCAACGCCTTTGGCCATGAGGTCAAGAATGCCGGCAAGGCTTCGCCGGAGGGCGAGGGCAATTGGGCGAAATCCTCCTTCGACGATCTGGTCCAGTACAATGACGGCTTCCGTTCGAACCTGATCGGCACGCCGAGGCAAGTCGCCGAGCGCATCGTCGACCTGAAGCGCGCCGGTGCCGATCTCATCCTGCTCGGCTTCCTGCACTTCCAGGAAGAAGTCGAGTATTTCGGCAAGCATGTCATCCCGCTCGTTCGCGAGCTGGAAAACGCCGAGGCGGCAGCGTCGCTGGCAGCAGAGTAGCCCCCACAGCCTGGCCGGACTGGTTCCAGCCAGCAAACGAATGAAGGGTTGCCCGGCAGGCTCGATCCGTCGAGCGGCCACGGGGATTTGCGTGCCTGCTGAAGACATCGAGGACTGTTGGAATGCCTCTGCCCAGTTATGCCTTAGGAGTGATGGAGGCTTCCGCCTATGCACCGGAAGTCTTTGCGCGTGGCCTGCCGTCAAGCCTGCGGGAGCAGCAGTCCGAGGACCGTGACGAGCCGGCAGGGTCCGCTGCCGGTGCCACTGCTCCACTGCTCTCGCTTCAAGGCATCGGTCTGTCGTTCGGCGGCGTCGTAGCACTGGCCGATATCGACCTGTCGGTTCATCCCGGCGAGATACGGGCGATCATCGGTCCGAACGGCGCCGGCAAGAGTTCGCTGATCAACGTCATCAGCGGCGTTTATCGGCCGGATCGCGGCCATGTCCAGCTCGACGGCATCTTCTATGCCCAGGTCCCGACGCAGCGGCTGGCGCATCTGGGCGTCGCCAGGACTTTCCAGAACCTTGCGCTGTTCAAGGGCCTCAGCGTCCTCGACAATGTCGCTTCAGGCCTCGCTTACAAGGTCCGCTCCAACTTTGCCGGCCAGGTGCTGGGCATCGGCCGCTCGCGTGTCGAGCAGCGCGACTCGCTCAGCCGTGCCGACCAGATCCTCGAATTCCTCGATCTTGCTGCTGTTCGTGATCGCCTTGCCGGTACACTGCCTTACGGGCTGCAGAAGCGGGTCGAACTCGCCCGCGCTCTGGTCGCCGCGCCGCGCCTGCTTTTGCTCGACGAGCCGATGGCCGGCATGACTGCAAGCGAAAAGAGCGAGATGGCGGCCTTCGTCCGCGCCGCGCGCGACCGCTTCGCCACCACCGTGGTGCTGATCGAGCATGATGTCGGCGTCGTCATGGGACTGTCCGACCGCATCGCCGTTCTCGACTACGGCCGCAAGATCGCCGATGCCACACCCGAGGAAGTCAGAAACGACCAGCGCGTCATCGATGCCTATCTCGGCGTCGCCTCGGACAATGAGGACGGGGCAGGCATATGATCGCCGACTTCGACTACCAGTTCTTCATCGAAGTGCTCGTCGGCGGTCTGCTTTCCGGCGTCATGTACTCGCTGGTCGCGATCGGCTTCGTGCTGATCTACAAGACCTCGGGCGTGCTCAATTTCGCGCAAGGCGCGATGCTCTTGTTCGCCGCACTCACCTTCGTCAGCCTTGTCGAGCGTGGGGTTCCGTTCGCGCTGGCGCTGGTGATCAACTTCGCCATCATGGTGGCCATCGGCATCGCCATCGAGCGCACGGTGCTGCGGCCGTTGACCAACAAGCCGCCGATCACCCTGTTCATGGCGACGCTCGGCCTGTCCTACATCATCGAGGGCGCCGCCCAGCTGATCTGGGGCACGCAGGTCCACGGCCTCGATCTCGGCATCGAGGACGTGCCGCTGGAAATCGGCGGCGTGCTGATCAGCCAGTTCGACATCTTCGCCGCCGTGGTCGCCGCCGGCATGGTTGTCCTGCTGTCGCTGTTCTTCCGCTACACCCGCATCGGCCTCTCCTTCCGCGCTGTCGCCGACGACCAGTTCGCCGCACTCGCGGTCGGCCTCAGGCTGCCCTTGATCTGGGCGACAGTCTGGGCCGCCGCCGGCCTCGTCGCGCTGGTGGCGGGACTGCTCTGGGGCGCACGCCTCGGCGTGCAGTTCTCGCTGTCGCTGGTGGTGCTCAAGGCGCTGCCCGTGCTTGTGCTCGGCGGCTTCGATTCCATCCTCGGCGCCATCGTCGGCGGGCTCTTGATCGGCGCCAGCGAGAAGCTCGCCGAGGTCTATATCGGCGACTATTTCGGCGGCGGCAGCGAGAGCTGGTTCGCCTATGGCTGCGCGCTCGTATTCCTGCTCATCCGCCCTTCCTGCCGGGTCGGCCAGTAGCTCGTCGAGAGGATCTGAACGATG